>NZ_CP062229.1:641000-961500 GCF_024707545.1 Mesorhizobium onobrychidis | reverse complement strand
ATTCCTCACCACCGATGCGGCCGGCGACGTGATGATCGGCGGCCGCATCACGCAGGAAGCCGGCAAAGGCCTCGATGACCCGGTCGCCGGACGCGTGGCCGAAACTGTCGTTGATGCTCTTGAAATGATCGAGGTCGGCGATGACCAGGGCGACCGGAATACCCCTGCGCACGGCGTCACGCATCGCGAGCTCGGCATGACGTTCGAAGCCACCCCGGTTGAGCAGCCTTGATAGCGTGTCCGTCTCCGACTTCGACGTGGCCTCGGCGAGCACGTCACGGACCAGAATGACCAGAATGAGAAGCGCGATTGTCATGCCGAATACCGTGCCTAGTGATTGCGACACCAGAGCGTAGTTGCTCTGCAGGTAGGCCTGCGGATTGACGCCCCAGCCGCCCAATGCATGGGCGATGAACGGCTTGCTCACGAATTGCAGGGCGCTGGCCGCCAGAACGGCCATCAGCGCATGGTCGAGCAAGTCGCGTCTTTGCCTGGACGACCAGACGATGCCGACGCCGACGAACTGCATGGCCGCATAGGGAAGCTGGTAGGCCATCATGCGGGCAAGCGACTGGCGCGGCAGGTCCTGCACGAAATACACGGCCACAGTGGCCGCAAACAGGAAGACGAGCATCGGCGCCCAGGGCGGCGCCACGCCGTATTTATGGGCAAGCCCGCCATTGAAGGCGATGGTGGCGCCCAGGAAAACGGCGAAGCCCGCGACGACCGCGGGTCGCGCATTGTCGAAGACCGGAATGCTGAACTCGATGGCGAAATAGGCCATCCCGAGCAGATAACCGAAGACCAGCCAGCGCGCCGGCGCGCGCGCCGCATCGTTGAACGAGATGGTCATGAAGGCAGCCGCCAGCAAGCCGGCGACGAGCAGGTTGATTGCAAGGATGAACTCTGCGCCGCCGCCCATGTGGTTTTTCGCACCCCCTGCGCCAGCAAATCACCAACGGGCGAAAAAGACGTTAACGCGAGCCCGGGCGCGGATGCGATCAGCCAGCTTTGAGCGGTTCCACAACGAGCACCGTTTCCGACGGTTCATAGGCCGACCGTTCATAGGATAGCCGCACGCTGTCGCGGCCGTTCCGTTTGGCTTTGTAAAGCGCCTCGTCGGCGCGGCGCATCAGCGGCTCCAGCCCTTCCTCGCCGGTGCGGGCCGTCACGCCGAAGCTCGCGGTCACTCTTGTGCCGGACGGGAGCCCGTCGACGTTGCCCGCCGAATAGAGCGCGCGAATGGCTTCGGCAAACAGCCTTGCCGCGCCAAGGTCGCTCAGCGGCAAAAGCACTGCGAACTCCTCGCCACCGATGCGGCCGGCGACGCCGCTGGTGCCGGCAGCCGACAGAAGCTTGGCGGCGAAGTCGGCGATCACGCGATCGCCCGCCGCATGACCGTGCAGATCGTTGAGCGCCTTGAAATGATCGAGGTCGGCGAGCACCAGCGCGACCGGAAGTTTGGCGGTGGCGCAGTGCTGCAGGAGAAGCGTGGCGCGCTCCTCGAAGCCGCGGCGGTTGAGCAGGCCCGACAACGGGTCGGTATACGCTTCGGCCTTCAGCACCTTCATCACGTCGAGTGCAGCCGCGCAAAACAGGCAAAGCGCGATGAGCAGCGACAGCAGCGCATGCGACAGCAGCGCCGTCGTCCAGTAGGACGAGGCATAGAACCCGTCATAGCTTTGGTAAGGTCCATGCGCGATGACGATAACGAGGGTGCGCACGAAGAAGTTCAGCCCGGAAAGCAGCGACAGCACGAACAGGATCATTTCCGTCGGGCCCTTGTCGCGCACGACGCGCAGTTCGGCGGCGACAACCAGACTGAGGCCGCCGAAAGCGAAATTCATAACCAGGATTCGCCAGGTGAGGTCCAGCTGGATGAACATGAACCAGCAAAAAGCGGCCAGGCCGCCGCTCGCCAGAACGCCGATCGCAGCAAAGGGCACGCGCCGTCCATAACGTGTCACGATCGCGCCGGCGAGACCACAGGCGGCGATGGTGAAGCAGACGTTGGAGATCAGCTTGGTCGGCGCCATGCCGACGGGCAGGGTGAAATGCTGCAACAGGAAGCCGGCCGCCGAAAGCCAATAGCTGGCGGCCAGCACGGCCAGATAGGGGCGGTGACGCTGATAGAACCACAGCACGAGAAACACCGCGCCGAGCACAAGCGCGATCGTCGGGTTGAGCAACCCTATCAGCAGACCGGTGTCCAAAGGACCGTGCCCCACGCTTGCGTCAGGGAAGACCTTAGAGCGGAAGCCCAAACAAGCGGTTAAGCGGGATCGAATATGCGCGAAGTCACCCATGAAGCTGCTGCACGGAACTTGAAACCGCGGCCCGGCGTTTTCCAGCAGCAATCGATGGAGACGCTTTCATGGCCGATACGATCATGCTGACCGACCACGAGGCAATTCGCTCATGGGCCGCGTCACGTGCCGGATTTCCGGCAATCGTCGATGTATCGCCCGAAACAGGCACGCAAGCCATGCTGAGGCTGGTTTTCGGCCAGCATGCCTATCAGGACCAGGACCAGGCCGAACGCCCGGCCAACGCCGGCGGCTACGAACTGGTCGAATGGGACGAATGGTTCAAGCTTTTCGACGAACGCCAGCTGGCGCTCGTGGTGGCAAAGGATCAACCCGGCCGCCGTGAGCAATTCCACGAATTCGTTAGGCGCCCCGGCTGAAAGAAAGGGCCCGAATCGCGTTGCGGCTCGGGCCTGGCATGCACTCATATACGGACTGTGGCAGCCCTGCGTTTATTTCCACTCACGGATGTCGACGAAATGGCCGGCGATCGCCGCCGCCGCCGCCATGGCCGGCGACACCAGATGGGTACGGCCCTTGAAGCCCTGACGGCCCTCGAAATTGCGGTTCGAGGTCGAGGCGCAGCGTTCATGCGGCTTCAGCCGGTCGTCATTCATGGCAAGGCACATCGAGCAGCCCGGCTCACGCCAGTCGAAACCGGCGGCGACAAAGATCTTGTCGAGACCTTCTGCTTCCGCCTGCTCCTTGACCAGACCGGAGCCCGGCACGATCATCGCATCGACATGCGGGCTGACTTTCTTGCCCTCGACCACCTTGGCGACGGCGCGCAGATCCTCGATGCGGCCGTTGGTGCAGGAGCCGATGAAGACGCGGTCGAGCGCGATATCGGTGATCCTGGTACCCGGCGTCAGCCCCATATAGTCGAGCGCGCGCTGCTTGGAGGTGCGCTTGTTCTCATCGGCGATATCGTCGGGGTTCGGCACGACGCCCTGGACCGAGACGACGTCCTCGGGCGAAGAGCCCCAGGAGACGATCGGCGGCAGTTTCGCCGCGTCGAGCACGACCACCTTGTCGAAATGCGCGCCCTCGTCGGACTGCAGCGTCTTCCAGTAGGCGAGCGCGGCATCCCACGCCTCGCCCTTCGGCGCGCGCGGCTTATCCTTGACATAGGCGAAGGTCGTCTCGTCAGGCGCGATCAGGCCGGCACGGGCGCCGCCCTCGATCGACATGTTGCAGATAGTCATGCGGCCTTCCATGGACAGCGCGCGGATCGCTTCGCCGGCATATTCGATGACATAGCCGGTGCCGCCGGCAGTGCCGATCTCGCCGATGATCGCCAAAATGATGTCCTTGGCGGTGACGCCTTCCGGCAGTACGCCGTCGACGCGCACCAGCATGTTCTTGGCCTTGCGCTGGATCAGCGTCTGCGTGGCCAGCACATGCTCAACTTCCGAGGTGCCGATGCCATGCGCCAATGCGCCGAAAGCGCCATGCGTCGAGGTGTGGCTGTCGCCGCAGACGATGGTCATGCCGGGCAGCGTAAAGCCCTGCTCCGGACCGATGATGTGGACGATGCCTTGGCGGATATCCTTCTCGGAATAATATTCGACGCCGAAATCCTTGGCGTTCTTGGCCAGCGCCTCGACCTGGATGCGGCTTTCCTCGTTCTTGATGCCGAACTTGCGCTCCGGCGAGGTCGACACATTGTGGTCGACCACGGCCAGCGTCTTTTCCGGATGCCGGACGTTTCTGCCGGTCATGCGCAGGCCTTCGAAGGCTTGCGGGCTGGTCACTTCATGGACGAGATGACGGTCGATGTAGAGCAGGCAGGTGCCGTCGTCCTGGCGGTCGACGACATGGTCGTCGAATATCTTGTCGTAGAGGGTGCGTGGTGCGCTCATGTGCGTAAATCCGTCGATATAAAAATGGGAAAGGGCAAGCGCCGGCTAGCCGGCGAACACGGCCTAGCGAAGTCGGCTGGTCAGAGCGCCGGAAACGCGCGCCGAGAATCGCGACGGCAGGCGTTTTCTGTCCTGCAGCACGAAGCCCTTGTAAGCCGGATCGCCAAAAAGCTGTTCCATGGCGTGGCTCATATCAATCTTTGCCGATTTCGGCAATCGGTAGGTGTGGCGCGGCTTCCCCTTCTCCCCTTGTGGGAGAAGGTGTCGCCGAAGGCGACGGATGAGGGGTGCTCCAGGGAACGCCGACGCCGCCACCCCTCATCCGTCTCGGCGCTGCGCGCCGATCCACCTTCTCCCACAAGGGGAGAAGGAAGAAGCCGCCTCTCAAACCACTTCAAACACAAAAGTCTTCACCAGCGCCTCGTGCTCGGCGATTGCATAGCAGCGGAACCACGGGCTTTCCTCGACCGACCGCCATTTTTTGTCGCGCTCCAACTCGGCAAGGACGTCACGAAAGCCGCCGCTCTCGAACACTTGGTCGCGAACGGTGAAGATGGCGTGGCCGCCCTTCTTGGTGATCCGCACCAGTTCATGCAGGCCGGAGGCCGGCGCGTGGCTGATGGTGAACACGCCGGTCGAGAAGAAGGCGCGGAAATACCCGTCCGGCCAAGGCAGCGGACCGCCAAGCATCGCCTGTTTCAGCTCGCTGTAGGCCTGGCGGCTGCCGGCGATGTCGAGCATTTCATCCGACAGGTCGAGCCCGGCGATGTCCTGATAGCCGAGCGCTTTGAGCGATGGTCCCGACAGGCCGGTGCCGCAGCCGGCGTCGAGCAGCGGCCCCTCGCCTGATGGAACATGGCGCGCCACCCAGGCGGCGATCAGGAACGGCAGGAGATAACCGAGCGAGGCGGTTTCGCTGTCATAGGCCGCAGCCCATGCGGCATAGGCTTGCGCCAGCGCTTCCGGCGTGTCGGCCGTATAGACGGACTCCAAGGCCGCATTGGCTTTGTCGATAATCATGGATCTGAACCTCCAACTCATGCATGTCGCCCAAAAGCATGCCCTCGGGCTTGAACGGGGGGTGCGCAGCGCTTTTGGGACAACGACATGCACAAAAAACAAAATCTGCCGCGATGATAGTGCCGTCTTCGCCTGCCGGCTATTCCTCATGCTGGCGGCGCAGCCGCTTCTCCAGCCCCCGCAAGGCCAGCGACAGGCCGACCGTCAGGATAAGATAGATATAGGCGACGATCGAATAGGTTTCGAAGAAGCGGAACGAGCCGGCGGCGTAGATCTTGCCCATCTGGGTGATGTCGGCGACGCCGAGCACCGAGACCAGCGAAGAATCCTTGACCATGGCGACGAAATCATTGCCGAGCGGCGGCAGGATGGTGCGGATCGCCTGCGGAAAGACGATCAGCCGGAAACGCTGCGTGCGCGTCAGCCCCAGCGCCTTCGCGGCCTCGATCTGGCCCTTCTCGACTGCCTGGATGCCGGCGCGGAAGACCTCCGAGATAAACGCGGAATAGCCGATGGTCAGCGCCATGATGGCGCGCCACAGCAACGACACGTCGCGCACCAGCAGTTCGCCAAACAGGCCGGCATTTTGCAACGGCGCGGTCAGCGCGTTCCACGCCGCGACGAAAGCCGGCGCCCCGGCAAAGGCGATCCAGAACAACAGCACCAGCATTGGCACGCCACGGATGATCTCGACATAGAAGCGAGCAATCTGGCGCAGCCAGCGCGACCCCGACAGTCCCATCAGCGCAATGCCGAGCCCGATTGCCGAGGCCAGCGCGAAGGCGACCATCGTGACGAAGACGGTGATGCCAATGCCCGTGGCGACGGTCGCGAAAACCTGGGCATAGAGCTCGCTTGCTGCAATGAAGATGGCAGCGGCCACGGCGAGCGCCGCCGCCACGGCAAGCCACCAGGGGAAGTCGGTTTTGGAGGTTGAAGCTGGGGGCATTAGGCAGTGCCAGTAAAGCAGGCATCGCGGAGGCAGCGCTCTATGGCGCCCCCCTCTGTCCTGCCGGACTGTCCGGCAGGACAGAGGGGGGCGCGAAGGAACGAAGGCAGCGCGAGTTCCTGCGCGTCCCGCAACATCCGCGACAAAAGTGCTACTGCCCCATCTTGTAGTCGAGGAACCATTTCTTGTTGAGCGCGTCGAGCGTGCCGTCGGCCTTCAGTGCGGCGATCGCTGCATTGACCGGCTTCACCAGATCCGAACCCTTGGGGAAGATGAAGCCGAAATCCTCGGTGCCGAGCGGGCCGCCGATCAGCTTCAGCCCGCCATTGGACGCCTCGACATAGCCCTTGCCGGCAGTGCCGTCGGTCAAAACGACGTCGACGTCACCGGTCTTCAACGCTTGCACCGTCGCACCGAACGTCTCGAACAGTTTGATGCGCGGGTTCTGCTCATTGCCGTCGAGCACGCTGTAGACGGCGGTGTAGAAGGGGGTGGTGCCGGCCTGCGCCCCGATCAGCCCTTCCTTGAAGGCGCCGAAGGTCTTGGCGTCGGTGAAGCGCTTCTCGTCGCCGCGCACCAGCATGAACTGTTCCGAGCGCATGTAGGGGTCGGAGAAATCGACCTTCTGCTTGCGGTCGTCCTTGATCGTGATACCGGTCATGCCGATGTTGTACTGGTTGTCGGAAACCGCCTGGATCATCGCGTCCCAAGAGGTGTTCTGGTACTCGACCTGGAAACTGAGCCGCTTGGCGATCTCGTTCATCGCGTCATATTCCCAGCCGATCTGCTTGCCGGTCTTGGCGTCGATGAACTGCAATGGCGGATAGGCGTTCTCCGTCACCACCACCACCTTCTTGCCGCCGAGATCGGGCAGCGCCTGCGCCAGGGCGGCGACCGGCGCAAGTATCAGAGCCAACAGGCCGGCCAACAGCAGTTTCGATTTGGTCATGGTACACCCCGAAAACTTGAACCGCCTCGACATGGTCGAGGCTTGCAGGAAAATCCGGCGCCGACTTTAGCTTTCCGCAAGCGCCTTGCAAGCCGGCTTGGTGCGCCGCTTTGCGCGAAAATGAATTCCCATGCTTTCACCAAACGATTACGGAACGATCCGTATCGATTGCGCACCGATGCGGCCCGGCAAGATCGAATCCATCCCGCGAAACAAAAAGGCGGCCGAAGCCGCCTTTTCGAAACATGGGTTTTGAAGACGCGTTATTCGGCGACAGCCGCTTCCGCGGCCTTGGCGGCCTCGTCGGCAGCCTTCTTCTCGGCGGCGTCCTGCGCGGCCTTCTCGGCGGCCAGCGCCTGGGCGGCGGCCACCTTCTCGGCCTCGATGCGGGCCTTCTCGGCGTTCAGCGCATCGCGCTCCTCATCGTTCAGCTTGCGGGCGCGCACGCCGGTGTTTTCCGAAATGCGGGCCGACTTGCCGCGGCGATCGCGCAGGTAATAGAGCTTGGCGCGGCGCACCTTGCCGCGGCGCACGATCTCGACGCCCTCGACCATCGGCGAAAAGACCGGGAACACACGCTCCACGCCTTCGCCGTAGGAAATCTTGCGAACGGTGAAATTCTCCTGGAAGCCGGCGCCGGCGCGGGCGATGACGACGCCCTCATAGGCCTGGACGCGGGTGCGGGTGCCTTCGGTCACGCGGACCTGGACGCGCACGGTGTCGCCGGGCTGGAATTCGGGAAGCTTGCGCTTGGCTTCGATCTTGGCGGCCTGTTCGGCCTCGAGCTGACGGAGGATATCCATCTCTACAAATCCACTTCTTGTTCTTCCGACAGTCAGAGCGTCCGACACTAGCCTTGCAGTTGCATCGACCGCTCGGCTATGCCCTTTGTTCGAGACCATCCGGGTTCGAGAACATCGGGCAGGGGCGACTACACCGCCATTGTTGACGGGTCCGGCAGATTGTTCTTCCGGTTCGGCGCGCACATACAGCTATTTCGACGCTTTGTCACGCCTTCGCCGTGTCTTTTTTGGTCGTTGGCCGACATTGCAATCTTTCAGCGCAGGGGTTGCGTCTAAGGCCCAAGCTTTTTAAGTCGGATAAAATGTGACTTTCCTCCGGCGGCAATACCCCTCCATGACAGTTCTCGATGCGGCCCTGCTCTTTTTTGCGGGCTTTCTCTCAGGCGCCGTGAACGCCATAGCCGGCGGCGGGACGTTCATAACCTTCGGCGCCATGTCGCTGGTCGGCTTGCCGCCGATCGTCGCCAACGCCACCTCGTCGCTGACACAGTTTCCCGGCTACATCACCTCGACGCTCGCCTACTGGTCCGACATCAAGCATTTCTGGCGCGGCGCATTGCTGCTCGGCCTTATCTCGGCTTTCGGTGCGCTGGCCGGTGCGCTCATCCTTCTGGCGCTCGACAATCCATCGTTCCGCGCCCTGGTGCCCTGGCTGCTGCTGGCGGCCACCGCGCTGTTCGCCGCCGGGCCGTGGCTGAGGCCGGCGCCCAAGCCGGGGCATGAGGCAGCGGTGGGTTCGCTGGTCGGTTCCCTGGCGCAATTCGCCACCGCCGTCTATGGCGGCTTCTTCGGCGCCGGCATGGGCGTCATGATGCTGGCGACGCTCGGTCTCACCCAGGCCGGCGACTATCACCGACTGAACGCGCTGAAGAACATGCTGGCCGTGGTCATCGCGGCGGTAGCCATCCTGGTCTTCATCTCCGGCGACGTCATCGCCTGGCCGCAGGCGATCATCATGATACCCGGCGGCGCGCTGGGCGGCTATGCCGGCGTCTGGATCGCCAAGCGCGTGCCGCAAATTGCCGTGCGCGGCTTCGTCGTCGGGGTCGGCGTGTTCCTGGCCTTTTACTATTTCACCAGGGGGTGAGCAGCTAACAGGTCCGGCCGCCGCTCCTTCGTCAATTTTTCCGACTCGGCGCGCCGCCATGCGGCGATCTTCTTGTGATTGCCCGAGGTGAGGACCTCGGGGATTTGCCGGCCCTCGAATTCCTGCGGCCGCGTGTAGTGCGGATGTTCGAGCAGGCCGTTTTCAAAGCTCTCCTCATCGCCCGACACCGCATTGCCCATCACGCCGGGCAACAGCCGCACCACGGCGTCGAGAAGCACGAGCGCCGCCGGCTCGCCGCCGGAGAGGATGAAGTCGCCGACCGAGACCTCCTCCAGCCCCCGCGCCTCGATGACCCGCTGGTCGACGCCCTCGAAGCGGCCGCAGACGATCACCGCACCCGGCCCGGCAGCCAGTTCGCGCACGCGTGCCTGCGTCAGCGGCTTGCCGCGCGGGCTCATCAGCAGGCGTGGGCGCGGATCACCCGCCGGCGAGGCGTAGTCGATGGCGCTGGCCAGCACGTCGGCGCGCATCACCATGCCGGCGCCGCCGCCGGCAGGCGTGTCGTCGACGGTGCGATGGCGATCGGTGGCGAAACCGCGGATCTGGATTGCTTCCAGCGACCATGTGCTGGCCTCCAGCGCCCGGCCGGCCAGCGACAGGCCGAGCGCGCCGGGAAACATCTCGGGATAGAGCGTCAGCACCGTGGCGGAAAAACTCACCGGTTGCCCCCGGCGTCCTTCGGCCCGCGCGGCCTGCCCTTCGGGTCGAAACCGTCGCGGCCGGGTTCGTCGCCGTCTTCGTCATCGATCAAGCCCGCCGCCGCCGGATCGATACGGAGGAAGCCCTCTTTGATCGACACGTCAGGCACGGCGGCCTGCGTGAACGGGATCAGCACGCCTTTGCGCTCGCCGAGCGTCACGTCGAGAATGTCGCCGCCGCCGAAATTGTGCACGGCGACAACCTTGCCGATGTCAGCACCGGTATCGTCCCGGACCGCCAACCCGACGAGATCGGCATGATAGAATTCGTCCTCTTCGCCATTGTCCGGCAGCATTGAGCGGTCGACGAACAATTCCGTGCCGGCGAGCGCCTCGGCGGCGTTGCGGTCGCTGATGCCCTTGAAGCGGACCACGACGACCGTGTTGGCCGACCTGATGTCGACGATCTGGAAGGCGCGGCCGTCCCTGGCATAGAGCGGCCCATAGTCGGCCAGCGCCAGCGGATCGCCGGTGAAGGTCTTCACGCGCAATTCGCCCTTGATGCCGTGGGCGGCGCCGATCACGGCCATCTGGACGGGGTTTTGCGGTTTGGTCATCGGTGGAAAAATCCTTTGCCTTGCTCTAGCTCCACGCTCTTGTCATTTCAATGACGCGGCTCTTCACGGCTTCCTAACCCGGCTGTCGGAAGATGGCCCAGAATGGAAGAACGGCATATCGGAAGAGCGCAATGCAGGAATTCCTCATCCCGGCCAAACCAGACCTTCAGGGGGCCCGCGAAAGCTGGCTGAAGATGCTGGCGCGCGAGCGCCGGCTGTCGCCGGAAACCGTGGAAGCCTATGAGCGCGACACGCGCCAGTTCCTGCACTTCCTGACCGGCCATTGCGGCGGTTCGCCCGGCATTTCGGATATCGCGGATCTGCGCCCGGCCGATCTGCGCGGCTTTCTCGCCGCCCGCCGCGCCGGAGGCGCCGGCGCCCGCACGCTCGGACGCGGGCTCGCCGGCATCCGCTCGCTGCTGCGCTTTCTGGAGCGGCGCGGCCTCGTCAATGCGGCGGGTGCTGCGGCACTGCGCGCGCCGCGGCAGCCGAAGTCGCTGCCCAAGCCGCTGACGGCAAGCGATGCGAAACACGTCGTTTCGGTGGAGGGCCAGTTGGCGGAGGAACCGTGGATCGCTGCCCGCAACGCCGCCGTGCTGACGCTGCTCTACGGCTCGGGCCTGCGCATTTCCGAGGCGCTCGGCCTGTCCGGCGCCGATCTGTCGTCGCCTGATGAAACGGTGCTGCGCGTCACCGGCAAGGGCGGCAAGACGCGGCTGGTGCCGGTGCTGCCGATCGGGCTGCGGGCGATCGCCGAATACCGCCGGCTCTGCCCCTATCATCTCGATCCGAAGGGCCTGCTGTTTCGCGGCGCCCGCGGCGGCCCGCTCAACCCGGCCATCGTCCAGCGCGACATGGCCAAGCTGCGCTCGGCGCTCAATCTGCCCGACACCGCCACGCCGCACGCCTTGCGCCATTCCTTCGCCACGCATCTGCTTGGGCGCGGCGGCGACCTGCGCACCATCCAGGAACTTTTGGGCCACGCCAGCCTGTCGACGACGCAGATCTACACCGGCGTCGACACCGCGAGGCTGCTCGAAGTCTATGAAGCGGCCCATCCGCGGGCGTAACCGACGCATGATTTCGCAAAGTTGCAGCCAGGATATCAGCCGTCGAACGATGTCCGAGACAATTTTGCTGCGCCGGTTAACCGTTTCGCCGTTCTTTGTCTCTAAAAAGCGGCCATGAAACGTGTCATTACCATCGCCGACCGCACGGCCATTGCGTCGTTGAAGCTGCTCGTGGCGCTCAACGTCCTGTTTTTTCTCTCTTTCCTCATCATCGCGCTGCTCGCCGCCGGCAAGGCGCGCGCCGAAACCCCGGTCTGCGCCGGCGCCGACATGCTGTCGGCCTTGCAGAAGGACGACCCCGCCACCTACCGCAAGCTCGAGACGGAAGCGGCCGCAACACCGAACGGCAAGGGCCTGTTCTGGAAACTGGAAAAGGCGGGCGAAAGGCCGTCCTTCCTGTTCGGCACCATGCATATGTCCGACCCGCGCGTGACCACGCTGCCGCCCGCCGCGCAAAAGGCCTTTGACGCCGCCGACACTGTCGTCATCGAGACCACGGAGGTGCTCGATCAGCAGAAGATGATGGCGGCGTTCCTGAAAGAGCCGGAGCTGATGATGTTCACCGACAGCACCACGCTGTCCTCGCTGCTGTCGCCGGACGATGCGGCGGCGGTGAACAAGGCGCTCGACGCGCGCGGCATCCCGCCGGCGAGCGTCGCCAAGATGAAACCGTGGATGCTGTCGACCATGGTCGCGCTCCCGGCCTGTGAACTGGCCCGCCAGGCCGGCGGCGCGCCGGTGCTCGACATCAAGCTCGCGCAGGACGCCAAAGCCTCAGGCAAGGCCGTCGATGGGTTGGAGACCATCGCCGACCAGCTTCGCGCCATGGCCTCGCTGCCGCTCGCTTTTCACATGAAGGGCCTCGTCGACACATTGAAGCTCGGCAACAGGGTGAACGACGTCAACGAAACCATGATCGTGCTTTACCAGCGCGGCGACATCGGCATGCTCTGGCCGCTGTTTCGTGCCGTCCTTCCCGGCGGCGAAGACGATTCGGCGGGCTATGCCGCCTTCGAGGAAACCATGATCACCCGCCGCAACAAGGTGATGATCGATCATGCCGGACCGATTCTCGCCAAGGGCAACGCCTTCATGGCGGTCGGCGCCTTGCACCTTCCGGGCGCGGAAGGTCTGGTCGAGGATTTCCGCAAGGCCGGCTACACCGTCACTGCCGTCGACTGAGTTGCACGGTCGAGTTGCGAATCCGGCAAAGACGTGATTCGGAGCGATGCCTTTCCCGAATCACGGAAAGCTTGTCTCAGTACAGGAAGGTCGAAAGGTTTGTTTTGGCTCGATTGCTGCGAATTTTGCGAGTAAAGTGCGTGCGGACAAACGATTCCCGGCGAAGATTGCCCTGTTTTCGGCGTTTTCGATCCCTAGCGTGAAACCTGTTCGACGATTGCGCGTTGATGTGTGTTGATTGATACTTTTCATCCCACGGAGGACACTTTTATGGCGAATCCAAACGACCCGTACACCACTCCGACACCCCCTCCCAAGTCGGGTGGCGGCAGCACCGGCTGGCTGATTGCCCTGGTTGTCGTTATTCTGGCCATTGTCGCTTACTACGTTTTTGGAAGAAGCGGTGAGGCGCCAGCGCCTGCTGAACCGCCGGCCGCAACCACGCCGGCCCCGGCGCCAGCGCCCGCGGAACCGACGCCTGCTCCGGCAGAGCCTGCGCCAGCCCCGGCACCTGCAGAGCCTGCGCCAGCCCCGGCACCCGCAGAGCCTGCTCCGGCGCCTGCCCCAGCTCCGGCGCCTGCAGAGCCAGCGCCTGCCCCGGCGCCCGCACCAGCCCCGCAGTGATCGGCTGCTGACTCCAAATACGAACGGCCCGCTGAAAAGCGGGCCGTTCTGCTTTGAGCCGTCAGATGGCTGCCGGAGTAGCTTGGGAAGGCCTACATATGGATCGGCTTGAAGAAGGTCGCCAGTGCCGCTTCCTTCACCGCTTCCGACATCGTCGGATGGGCGTGGCAGGTGCGGGCAAGATCTTCCGACGAGCCGCCGAACTCCATCAGCACCGCCGCCTCGTGGATCATCTCGCCGGCGCCGAAACCGACGATGTGGACGCCGAGCACGCGGTCGCTCTGCTTGTCAGCCAGGATCTTCACGAAGCCGTCGGTATGCAGCATGGCGCGCGCCCGGCCATTGGCGCTGAACGGAAACTTGCCGGCCTTGTAGTCGATGCCGGCCGCCTTCAGCTCTTCCTCCGTCTTGCCGACCGAGGCGATTTCCGGACTGGTGTAGACGACGTTCGGAATCACCCCGTAATTCACATGGCCGGCCTGGCCGGCAATGATCTCCGCCACCGCCACCCCCTCGTCCTCGGCCTTGTGGGCGAGCATCGGCCCGGCGATGACGTCGCCGATGGCGTAGATGCCGAGGATATTGGTCTTGAGATGGCCGTCGGTCTTGACCCGGCCACGCTCGTCGACCTCGACCCCGGCCTCCTTCAGCCCGAGACTGTCCGAATAGGCCCGGCGTCCCGTCGCTATCAGCACCGCATCCGCCTCGATCGTCTCGGCCGCGCCGCCCTTGACCGGCTCGAAGGTGACGGTGGCGCCCTTCTTGGCCTTGGCGACACCGGTCACCTTGGCGCCGAGCCTGAATTCGATGCCTTGCTTGGACAGCATGCGCTGGAACTGTTTGGCGACCTCGCCGTCCATGCCGCCGAGAATGGTGTCGAGGAACTCGACGACGGTCACCTTGGCGCCGAGCCGCGCCCATACCGAGCCGAGTTCCAGCCCGATGACGCCGCCGCCGACCACCACCATGTGGCCCGGCACCTTGTCTAGCGACAGCGCGCCGGTCGAGGACATGATCACCTTCTCGTCGATGTCGACCTTGACCCCCGGAATGCCGGCGACGTCGGAGCCGGTGGCGATGACGACGTTCCTGGTCTCGATCTCCTCGACCTTGCCGTCCTCGCCGGTCACCGACACTTTGCCGGCGGACAGGACCTTGCCGGTGCCGCGAAAGCTGTCGATCTTGTTCTTCTTGAACAGGAAGGCGACGCCGTTGACGTTGGACGCCACCGTCGCGTCCTTGTGCGCCATCATCTTCTCCAGATTGAGCTTCGGCGCGCCGATTTCGACGCCCAGCGTGTCGAAGGAATGACCGGCCTCGGCGAATATCTCGGACGCATGCAGCAGCGCCTTGGACGGGATGCAGCCGATATTGAGGCAGGTGCCGCCGAAGGTCGGGTCCTTCTCGACCACCCCCGTCTTCAGGCCGAGCTGTGCCGCCTTGATGGCGCAGACATAGCCGCCTGGTCCCGATCCGATGATAACGACGTCATAAGCCATGATTTGTCCTTCTGGTCTGGCACTCAGCCTTGGCTGGGATTAGCGGCCGCCGCCCACTTCCAAATTCGCGCCTGTCGTATAGGACGCCCCGTCCGACAGGAGCCAGAGAATTGCCGCGGCGACCTCTTCGGTGGTCCCCGCCCTTTGCATCGGCACGCCGTGACGCATCCTCTCGACGCGATCCGGCTGTCCGCCGGAGGCATGAATTTCGGTATCGACAATCCCTGGGCTGACTGCGTTGACGCGAATGCCTTCGCCAGCCACTTCGCGCGCCAGGCCAATAGTGAAGGAATCGATCGCGCCCTTCGAGGCGGCGTAGTCGACATATTCGCCCGGTCCGCCAATTCTTGCGGCAATCGAGGAGATATTCACGATGGCGCCGCCCTTGCCGCCATGGCTGGTCGACATGCGCTTCACCGCTTCGCGGGCACAGAGCATGGAGCCAATGATGTTGATGCGCATCATGCGCTCCAGCCTCGCTCCGCTCATTTCGTCGACGCGCGCCCTCCGGTCCACCACGCCAGCATTGTTGACGAGCGCATCGAGCGGCCCGAAGGCATGGTCGATGCACTCGAACATCGCCTGAATATCGGCCTCGCTGCCAACGTCGCCCTTGATGGCCAGCGCTTCGCCGCCGGCCTGTTCGATCGCCTCGACAAGCGCCGTGGCAGCAGCCTCGTTCGAGGCATAGTTGATCGCAACACGGTATCCAGCCTTGGCGGCAAGCCTGGATGTAGCGGCACCGATGCCGCGGCCGCCGCCGGTCACCAGCAGCACTTTTTTGGCCACGCTCATTCCTGACAGCCCTTCAACGAAAAAACATCCCACGGCACTTTGGAAAACCCGTTGGCGCCATAGGCAGCCGACATCTGCAGGGACGGTCCGAGGTCGGGAAAGATCAGGGTCTTCGGCGCGTCGACGCCTTCGGCCGGCAGCAGAGCGACGTTTCCCTTGTCGTCAGCACTGTAGACGACCCCCTCCCACACCGTGCAGGCGGCGAGCTCGTCGCCGGTGACGTCGCCTGTCGGGCATTTGTACATCAGCGAACCATGCGGCCGCGCCACGCCTTCCGTCCACATGACGATCCCGTCGAGCACGACATCGTTATCGAGCACCATCTTGAAGGTGTTGGTGACCACAGCCGACTCGCCGGTCGGCCTGAAATCGATCTCGCCGGCGTTTTCGGCATCGCCATAGACGGCGAGTTCGAGCGGGCAGGCGGCAAAGGCTGCCGATCCCGTCTGCGCAACGCCGGCCGCGAGCACAGCTGCGAAAAACACCATGGACCGGAAATGCGCGGAACTGGTCATCATTCGGTGGCGCAGATCCATTCTCCGGCTCACCTCGACCGGCCCCTAGAGGTCGAGCACCAGCCGCTCCGGATCCTCCAGGCTTTCCTTGACCCGGACCAGGAAGGTCACCGCTTCCTTGCCGTCGACGATGCGGTGATCGTAGGAGAGCGCCAGATACATCATCGGCCGGATCACGATCTGGCCGCCGACCACCACCGGCCGCTCCTGGATCTTGTGCATGCCCAGAATGCCCGACTGCGGCGCGTTGAGGATCGGCGTCGACATCAGCGACCCGTAGACGCCGCCGTTAGAAATCGTAAAAGTGCCTCCTTGCATATCCGCCACAGACAGCTTGCCGTCACGCGCGGCGATGCCCAGCCTGCCGATATCCTTCTCGATCTCGGCGATCGACATCTGGTCGGCATCGCGCACCACCGGCACGACGAGGCCTTTTTCGGTGCCGACGGCGACGCCGATATGGGCGTAATTCTTGAAGATGATGTCAGTGCCGTCGATCTCGGCATTGACGGAAGGGATCTCCTTCAGCGCATGGGTGACGGCCTTGGTGAAGAAGCCCATGAAGCCCAGCTTCACGCCGTGCTTCTTCTCGAACACATCCTTGTATTTGGTCCTGAGCGCCATAACCGCGCTCATGTCCACCTCGTTGAAGGTAGTCAGCATGGCGGCGGTCGACTGCGCTTCCTTGAGGCGGCGCGCGATGGTCTGCCGCAGCTTGGTCATGCGCACGCGCTCTTCGCGCGACGCGTCATCGGCCGAGGATGGCGCACGGGCAGCGATCGGTGCAGGGGCCTTCGGCGCCTCGGCCGGTTGCGACGGCGCGCCCCTGGCGATCGCATCGAGCACGTCGCCCTTCAGCACCTGGCCGCGCTTGCCGGAACCCGAGACCTGGTCGACCGCGAGATTGCTCTCGGCCAGCAGCTTCGCCGCCGCTGGCGCCGGCGGCATCGTGCGGGCCTCGATCGGCCCGGCATCGCCGGCGATCTTGGCGGTCTCGGCCGCGGCTTGCTTGACAGTCGATGCGGCGGTCGGCGCCGAGGCCTGCGATACCGCGTCCTGCTTTGGTTCGGGAGTTGACGCCTTCGCGGGTGCTGCCGCTTTTGCCCCGTCGCCCGCCGAAATCATGCCGAGCAAAGCGCCGACCTCGACCGTCTCGCCCTCATTGACCGCGATCTCGCTAAGCGTTCCTGCGGACGCGGCCGGCACTTCCACCGTTACCTTGTCGGTCTCGAGCTCGACCAGCGGCTCGTCGGTGGCGATCGCGTCGCCCACCTTCTTGAACCATTTGCCGATGGTCGCCTCGGTGACGGATTCGCCAAGAGTGGGGACGCGGATTTCGGTAGCCATTATGCCTGTCCGTTTTCTGTCGGTTCTGTTCTATTCGCCGAGCGCTGTTCTATTCGCCGAGCGCGTCTTCGAGCAAGGCGGCAAGCTGGGCGAGATGCTTCAACATCAATCCGGTCGCCGGCGACGCGGCGGCCGGCCGGCCGGTATAGCGCACCCGCTGATGCTTGGCGTCGATATGCGCCAGCACCCATTCCAGATACGGATCGATGAACGACCAGGCGCCCATATTCTTGGGCTCCTCCTGGCACCACACCATCTCGGCATTGCGGAAGCGTGACAGTTCGGTGATCAGCGCCTTGGCCGGAAACGGATAGAGCTGTTCGACGCGCAGCAGGTAGATGTCGTTGATGCCGCGCTTCTCGCGCTCCTCGTAGAGGTCGTAATAGACCTTGCCCGAGCAGAGCACGACGCGGCGGATCTTCGAATCCTTGGTGAGCTTGATCGCCTGGCCGGGGAGCTGCTGGGCATCGTCCCACAACAGCCGGTGGAACGCGCTTTCGCCCGACATCTCCGGCAGCGTCGACACCGCCCGCTTGTGGCGCAGCAGCGACTTCGGCGTCATCAGGATCAGCGGCTTGCGGAAATCCCGCTTCAACTGCCGGCGCAAGATGTGGAAATAGTTGGCCGGCGTCGTGCAGTAGGCCACTTGCATATTGTCTTCGGCGCAAAGCTGCAGGAAGCGCTCGAGCCTGGCCGACGAATGTTCCGGCCCCTGGCCTTCATAGCCATGCGGCAGCAGGCAGACGAGGCCCGACATTCTGAGCCACTTGCGCTCGCCCGACGAGATGAACTGGTCGAACACCACCTGGGCGCCGTTGGCGAAATCACCGAACTGGGCTTCCCAAAGCGTCAGCGCCTTCGGCTCAGCCAGGCTGTAGCCGTATTCGAAGCCGAGCACGGCCTCTTCCGACAGCATCGAGTTGATGACCTCGAAGCCGGCCTGCGCCGCCGACAGATTGTTGAGCGGAATGTAGCGTGTCTCGTCGCGCTGGTCGTAGAGCACGGAGTGGCGTTGCGAGAACGTGCCGCGCTCCGAATCCTGTCCCGACAGCCGGACCGGATTGCCGTCGAGCAGGATGGCGCCGAAGGCCAGCGACTCGGCCGTCGACCAGTCGATGCCTTCACCCGACTCGATCGCCTGGCGGCGGTTCTCGAGGAACCGCATGATCGTCTTGTGGGCCGCAAAATCCTTCGGCACCTCGGTCAGCTTCTTGCCGATCTCCTTCAGCGTCTTGACCGGCACGGCGGTCTTGCCGCGCCGCTGTTCGTCCTGGTTGTCGGCCGTGCGCAGGCCCGACCAGGCGCCATCCAGCCAGTCGGCCTTGTTGGGCTTGTAATGCTGGCCGACCTCGAATTCCTGCTCGAGATGTGCCCGCCAGTCGGCCTTGAGCTTGTCGAATTCGGCCTGGGTGAGGTGGCCTTCGGCGATCAGCCGGTCGGCATAGATCTGCACCGTCGTCTTGTGGCTGCGGATGCTGCTATACATGATCGGCTGGGTGAAGGCCGGCTCGTCGCCTTCATTGTGGCCGAAGCGGCGATAGCAGAACATGTCGACCACGACAGGCTTGTGGAACTTCATGCGGAATTCGATCGCCACCTTGGTGGCATGGACCACGGCTTCCGGATCGTCGCCATTGACGTGGAAGATCGGCGCCTCGATCATCTTGGCCACATCCGACGGATAGGGCGACGAGCGCGAGAAGCGCGGATTGGTGGTGAAGCCGATCTGGTTGTTGATGATGAAATGCAGCGTGCCGGCGACGCGGTGGCCGCGCAGGCCCGACAGGCCGAGGATCTCGGCAATCACGCCCTGGCCGGCAAAGGCGGCGTCGCCATGCAGGAGCAGCGGCAGCACCTTGGCGCGCTCTTCCAGCGGCACGATCTCCTCGCGGCTGCGGCCGAACAGAGAGTCCTGCTTGGCCCGCGCCTTGCCCATCACCACCGGATCGACGATTTCCAGATGCGAGGGATTGGCAGTCAGCGACAGGTGCACCTTGTTGCCGTCGAACTCGCGGTCCGACGAAGTACCGAGATGGTACTTCACGTCGCCCGAGCCCTCGACCTCGTCGGGCGCGGCCGAGCCACCTTTGAACTCATGGAAGATGGCGCGGTGCGGCTTGGCCATAAACTGGGAGAGAACGTTCAGCCGGCCGCGATGCGCCATGCCGAGCACGATCTCCTTCATGCCGAGCTGGCCGCCGCGCTTGACGATCTGCTCCAGCGCCGGGATCAGCGCCTCTGCGCCGTCGAGGCCGAAGCGCTTGGTGCCCTTGTACTTGACGTCGATGAACTGCTCGAAGCCTTCGGCTTCGACCAGCTTCTGCAGGATCGCCTTCTTGCCGGTGGCGGTGAAGGAGATCTCCTTGTCGGTGCCCTCGATGCGTGCCTGGATCCAGGCCTTCTCCTCGGGATCGGAAATATGCATGAACTCGACGCCGAGCGTCGAGCAATAGGTGCGGGTCAATATGTCCAGCATCTGCCGGATGGTGCCGAATTCGAGCCCGAGCACATTGTCGAGGAAGATCGGGCGATCGTAATCGGCGGCGGTGAAGCCGTAATTTTCCGGCGACAGCTCGTTGTAATCCTCGAGCGGCTTGGCGATACCGAGCGGATCGAGATTGGCGTGGAGGTGGCCACGCATGCGGTAGGCGCGGATCATCATGATGGCGCGCACAGAATCGCGCGTCGCCTGATGCACGTCGGCGTCGGAAAGGGTGACGCCGTTCATCACCGCCTTGTGCTGGACCTTCTTCTCGATGTGCTTCTCGACGATGCCCCAATTGCCGTCGAGCGCCGACACCAATTCGCCATTGGCCTGCAGCGGCCATGAGGGTTTGGCCCATGAGGCGCCCTTGGCATTCTTGCGGACATCGCCGGCGTCGTCCTTCAGCGCCGCGAAGAAGTCCTGCCATTCGGGGTCGACCGAAGAGGGATCGTCCTCATAGGCGGCGTAGAGCGCATCGATATAGTCGGCATTGCCGCCATAGAGGAAAGAGGTAAGCGAAAATTGGTCGTTGGCCTGATCGTGTCTTGCCATTTTTTTCCGCGGAGCCTGGCTCCGTCTCCTTTTCCGAAGGGGAGTAAGGGAATAGGGCAGTAGGGAAAGTGGCAATTGTCGCCACTCGTCCCGTTCTTCCTATTCCCCTACTCCCATACTGCCCTACTCCCTTAACCTTTGATCGCTTCGACCAGGGTCGTGCCGAGCCGGGCCGGCGACGGCGAAACCTTTATTCCGGCCGATTCCATTGCCGCGATCTTGTCCTCGGCGCCGCCCTTGCCGCCGGAAATGACCGCTCCCGCATGACCCATGGTGCGGCCGGCCGGGGCCGTGCGCCCGGCGATGAAACCGGCCATCGGCTTCTTGCGGCCACGCTTGGCTTCGTCCTTGAGGAACTGCGCGGCGTCTTCCTCGGCCGAGCCGCCGATCTCGCCGATCATGATGATCGATTGGGTCTCGTCGTCGGCGAGGAACATCTCCAGCACGTCGATGAACTCCGTGCCTTTGACGGGGTCGCCACCGATGCCGACGGCGGTGGTCTGGCCGAGGCCGACATTGGTGGTCTGGAACACTGCCTCATAGGTAAGCGTTCCCGAGCGGGAAACAACGCCGACCGAGCCCTTGCGGAAGATGTTGCCGGGCATGATACCGATCTTGCATTCGTTGGGAGTTAGGACGCCGGGGCAGTTGGGGCCGATGAGCCGCGATGTCGAGCGGTCGAGCCTCGCCTTGACCTTGATCATGTCGATCACCGGTATGCCCTCGGTGATGCAGATGATCAGCGGGATCTCGGCTTCGATCGCTTCCAGGATCGCCTCCGCGGCGCCCGCCGGCGGCACATAGACGACGGAAGCATTGGCGCCGGTCGTTGCCTTGCCTTCGGCAACCGTGGAAAAGATCGGCAGGCTCTCGCCCTTGTCGCCGGTCCAGGTCTCGCCGCCCTTCTTGGGATGGATGCCGCCGACCATTTTTGTCCCGTGATAGGCCAGCGCCTGTTCGGTATGGAACGTGCCGGTCTTGCCGGTCAGGCCCTGCACGAGGACCTTGGTGTTCTTGTCGACGAGAATGGACATGGTGGTCCTTTTTTACAAACCGTTGATCGAGGAAGGCTGCGCGGTCATCGTCAGGTCAGAGACGCTTGAGATCGGCGACGGTGAGGTCGCTCTTGGCGTTGCCGGTGTTGAGCGTCGTCGCCGGCTCGAACATCAGCACCACCGGCTCCTCGCTCAGCGAGCGCGGCCGGTGCTCGACGGACCGCGGCACGACGATGAACTCGCCGCTGCCAAGCTCCACCGTGCCGTCGCGGAAATCGATGGCGATGCGGCCGCGCAGCACGAGGAAGGCTTCGTCCTCATTGTCATGCGCGTGCCAGTCGAAGACTTCGCCGAACTTGGCGATCTTGACCTGGCTGTCATTCACGTCGCCGGCGATATGCGGATCGAAGACTTTTTTGATCTTCGCATCCGCCGCCTCGACGAGGTTTATTTTGTGCGGAGGCACCAGATTAGCCTTTCAAACTTGTTGGTGGAGGGAGGGTCACAGTGGATTCACCGCTTGAGGCCGATGAGTTCCAAAACGAAAAACGCCACTGAACTTGTCGTCTACCGGCTTGTCGCCGATGGTCCAGATAAAGAGGCATGCGGCACTGCCGTCCACAGCAGCCTGGCATTCCTTGTTTGCGTAAATGCGGACGTAGTTTTGGTCCGCCAGATCGCCAAAAATCTCTTCCTTTGGCACCTCGACCAAACCTTGCGAGCGAGCGTAGTTGTCAAACTCTGCCATTCGGATCGTAGTTCCGAAGATCTCACAGACATCGATCGACTCATTCCCATTTGATCCCGCCGGCTTGAGCATGACAAACGGCGCTGAGAGAGTTCCAGTCCTCGTTCGATCAAAAGTCTTTCTGCCATGGTCGTCAGAATCGATCGAAAATCCATTCGCAATCGTCAATTGCTCCGCTTTGGTCAAATCGCCGTTGGCTGCGATACAGATATTCTTGTAGAGCACTATTGCATCCGAAATCTCTTCCGCTTGCGCCGCCATGGCGATGCAGCTTAGGCCAATTGCGCACAGAAGTCGGGGCGAGACCATCGGCTACCCCTCAACCCTTCACCGCCGCCACGATCTTCTTGGCCGCGTCGTCGAGGTCGTCGGCCGAGACGACGTTGAGCCCGCTGTCGTTGATGATCTTCCTGCCGAGCTCGGCATTGGTGCCTTCCAGCCGCACCACCAGCGGCACCTGCAGCCCGACTTCCTTGACAGCCGCGATGACACCCTCGGCGATGATGTCGCACTTCATGATGCCGCCAAAAATGTTGATCAGGATGCCTTTGACCGCCGGATCCTTGGTGATGATCTTGAACGCCGCCGTCACCTTCTCCTTCGACGCACCGCCGCCGACATCGAGGAAGTTGGCGGGCTCGGCGCCGTAGAGCTTGATGATGTCCATCGTCGCCATGGCGAGGCCGGCGCCGTTGACCATGCAGCCGATGTTGCCGTCAAGCGCAACATAGGCGAGGTCGTATTTCGACGCCTCGATCTCCTTCTCGTCCTCTTCGGTGATGTCGCGCAGCTCCAACACGTCGGGATGGCGGAACAGCGCGTTGTTGTCGAACGACACCTTGGCGTCGAGCACGCGCAGCCGGCCGTTTCTCATGACGATCAGCGGGTTGACCTCGAGCAGGCTCATGTCCTTCTCGACGAACGCCTTGTAGAGGATCGGGAACAGCGTCTCGCCGTCCTTGGCGGCCTCGCCGTCGAGCTTCAGCGCGCCGTTGAGTTCTTTCAAATCATCCGCCGTTATGCCTTTTTCCGGATCGATGGCGACGGTGATGATCTTTTCCGGCGTGTCGTGGGCGACCGCCTCGATGTCCATGCCGCCCTCGGTCGAAACGACGAAAGCGATGCGGCCGACAGAGCGATCGACCAGCAGCGACAGATAGAGCTCGCGGTCGATGTCGGCGCCGTCCTCGATGTAGAGGCGGTTGACCTGCTTGCCGGCCGGGCCGGTCTGCTTGGTGACCAGCGTGTGGCCGAGCATTTCGTTGGCGTTGGCGACGACATCGGCCACCGACTTCGCCAGCCTGACGCCGCCCTTGGCGTCGGGGCCGAGCTCCTTGAACTTGCCCTTGCCGCGGCCGCCGGCATGGATCTGGCTCTTCACCACATAGAGCGGGCCGGGCAGCGCCTTGGCGGCGGCTTCCGCCTCGCTTGCCTCGAACACCGGCACGCCTTCGGCCACCGGTGCGCCAAAGCCCTTCAGCAGCGCCTTGCCCTGATATTCATGGATGTTCATGCTAGATGTCTCCGGGTCACTTGGCGGCGGGTCACTTGGCGGCGAGTTGCGGAGCGATCTTGACGCAGGCCTCGCACAGGCCCTGCACCGCCGCCACCGAGTTGTCGAACATCTTCTGCTCGGCCTTGCCGAGCTCGATCTCGATGACGCGCTCGACGCCGCCGGCGCCGATCACCACCGGCACGCCGACATAGGTGTTCTTGACACCATACTGGCCGGAGAGATGCGCAGCACAGGGCAGCACGCGCTTCTTGTCCTTGAGATAGGCTTCGGCCATGGCGATCGCCGAGGCGGCCGGTGCGTAGAAGGCCGAGCCGGTCTTGAGCAGGCCGACGATCTCGGCGCCGCCGTCTCGGGTGCGCTGCACGATCTGGTCGAGCTTTTCCTTCGAGGTCCAGCCCATCTTGATGAGGTCGGGCAGCGGGATGCCGGCGACCGTCGAATAGCGGATCATCGGCACCATGGAATCGCCATGGCCGCCGAGCACGAAGGCGGTGACATCCTCGACCGACACCTTGAACTCCTCGGCCAGGAAGTAGCGGAAGCGCGAACTGTCCAGCACACCGGCCATGCCGACGACATGGCTCTTCGGCAGTCCGGAGAACTTCTGCAGCGCCCAGACCATGGCGTCGAGCGGATTGGTGATGCAGATGACGAAGGCTTTCGGCGCGTATTTCTTGAGACCCGCGCCAACCTGCTCCATGACCTTCAGGTTGATGCCGAGAAGGTCGTCGCGGCTCATGCCGGGCTTGCGCGGCACGCCGGCGGTGACGATGCAGACGTCGGCGCCCTCGATGCCGGCATAATCGTTGACGCCGGTCAGCCTGGAGTCGAAGCCATCGACCGGCGACGACTGCGCGATATCCAGCCCCTTGCCTTGCGGGATGCCCTCGGCGATATCGAACAGCACAACGTCGCCGAGATCCTTGAGGCCGATCATGTGGGCGAGTGTGCCGCCGATCATGCCCGAGCCGATGAGCGCTATCTTGTTGCGTGCCATGTGAGGATGTTGTCCCTTTAGACTGTGACGGCGCCATGACGGCGTCGAAGAAGCGGGCCGGAATGCTGCGGGGAAGCCGCGAATTTTCGCCGCCCCCAAATAGCCCCAGCGCGTAAGAAATTCAAACGATTATTTTGGAGTGAGATTTTTCAATCGGTTAGATGGGTTGGGATTTACGTAAACGTCAAAGTTTATAAGCCGACTTGGGAGATTTTACACAATGGATGTGGAAATCGTAAGGCTCAACCACGGCGATGACGCCCTTGTGATGCGGTTCGCCGAGGATGTGTTCGATGAACCGGTCAGGCCGGATCGGCTGGCAGCGTATCTCCACGAACCCGGCCATTTCATGATCATCGCCGTGGCCGAAGGCATAGTCGTCGGCCAATGCGCAGCCGTCATCCACCGCCATCCGGACAAGGTGAGCGAACTCTACATCGACGAAGTCGGCGTGGCGCCGGCCTTCCAGCGCCAGGGCATAGCGAGGAAAATGCTCGACGCCATGTTTGAGCTCGGCCGGGAGCATGGCTGCGAGGAGGCATGGGTCGGCACAGAGCCGCGCAATGTCTCGGCGCGCGCGCTTTATGAGGCGCGGAAGGAGCCGCACGGGCCGGCGGAGGAGTTCGTGATGTATGTGTATCGGTTGTAGGGGCCGGTGGGACAGAGGGGGGCGCGAAGGATCGCTACCGAACGACATTCTGGAGCTATCGGTGACTTAGGCCTGCGCCTGCTGCGCTTCGGTCAGCGTCGCCTTCTGCCTCTCCGCCCAATCTTCCAGCCATTCATGGCTCTGCATCTCGATCAGCCGTGACGCCGTGCGCTCGAACTCGAAGACCTCGTGGCCGCGCTTGGCCGTATACAGCTGCGGTGGCGGTGCCGCGGCGCTTACCACCAGCCGCACATGATGGTCGTACAGCGTGTCGATCAGCAGGATGAAGCGCTTGGCCTCGTTGCGCATGCCTTCGCCGAGCACCGGCACATGATCGATGAAGACGGTCGAGAAGCGGCCGGCAATCGCCAGGAAATCGCGGGCGCCGAGCGGTTTTTCGCACAGATCCCCGAAGGAAAACCGCGCCGCTTCGCCGGCGGCACGCGGCACCACGACCTGCCGGCCCTTTACCGTCAGCGCCGCCTCGGCCGCCGGCCTGCCATGCGTCATCACTTCCCAGGCCTCGTCGAGGACAGCGTCGGCGGCGGCATCGGCGGGGGTGACATAGACCGGCAGGCGGCTGAGCTTGTCCAGCCGATAGTCCTTGTCGGCGTCCAGCGCCAGCACCTGCGCATGCCGCTCCAGGATGCCGATGAAGGGCAGGAAAAGCTTGCGGTTCAAGCCGTCGCGGTAGAGATCCTGCGGCGCGACATTGGACGTGGCGACCAGCACGACGCCATTGGCAAACAGCGCCGAGAACAGCCGGGACAGGATCATCGCATCGGCGATGTCGGTGACGGAAAACTCGTCGAAGCAAAGCACCCAGGCGTCCTCGGCCAACGTGCGGGCCACCGGCGCGATCGGGTCGTCTTCCCTGACGGCGCCCTCTTTGCGCGCCTGCCGGTGCTTCTGGATGCGGTCCTGCACATCGGCCATGAAGTCGTTGAAATGCACACGGCGCTTGCGCCTGACCGGCACCAGCTCGAAGAACATGTCCATCAGCATGGTCTTGCCGCGGCCGACGCCGCCATGGATGTAGAGGCCCTTGACGGCCTCGCGCGTCTCGCGCTTGCGGGCGAACAGCCAGCCCAGCGCGCTCGATTTGTGCGCCAGCCGCTTTGCCGAAATCTCATCGATCAGCCGGTCGAGTGCCGCGACGATCCGCTCCTGCGCCGGATCGCGCTCGATCAGGCCTGACACAACCAGATGGTCGTAGCGCTGCCGGACGGTCGCATGGGTCTGAAGGCCGTCACGCAGATGCATCGGTCACGTCGTTCTAGAGCAATTCCAGGAAAAGTGTGTCTCGGTTTTCCGTCCGGAATTGCGTAAAAACAAATGGGGGCGGGTCAGCCTCTTGTAAGCGAGATCGGCAGGCCGTTGGAAGTTTGGCCGTCGAATTTCTCTCCGCCCGAGGAATAGAGCCGTGCCAGCGTACCGCCATTCTCGTCGTACAGCGTCAACTGCTTGCCGGCGACGTTCCAGGATTTGATGCCGTCGATCGGCGCCGGGCAATGCAGCGGTCCGGCCCGGTAGCCGGCGCCGAATTTGGTCTGTGGCGTCGCCACCTGGCAGCTCTGGCCGGACACGCTGGCCTTCCACACGCCGGCGACGCTGCCTGCGGTAAGATCCGGCGCTCCGGCCGGAGCCGTCCCGTCCGGCGGCAGCGAGGCAACCTGGGGGCCTTGCGGCGCCGTCGGAAATTTCGACGGGTCGGCGGTGCCGGGCGCCGCCGGCGGCGGCAGCTGGTTTGCGGTCACCGTGCCGGAGGGCGCGGCTTGCAGCGGCCCCGGCTGCTCCTGGTCCATCGACGAGAACCGTGACGTTGAACAGCCGCTCGCAACGAGTGCGGCAAGCGATACGGCCAGCAGACCGGTTTTCGAAAAATTCATTTCAAACCTCCGTCGGATCCGGCTGGGCTGCCGTCCGCACAATCTCCACTCACCAAGATGGAGAAGGTGGCGAAATTTCAACCCGATATGGTTAAAATACTATTTGCGGCAGCACGTGTTGCAACTTTACCACAAAATACATGCAGCCTAAAGCCTGCCCTGTGGGTCTGACCGAGGCGCGCAGCGGTTTTGCCTGGACAGGCATGCCCTTGGCATTCGGCTGCCAAATGCTTGCGCCAGCCGGCTCCGGTCCTATCTCTGATGAAACGGAACCCTGCCGGAGGCGAAAACCTTGGCTGCGAGAAAAAGAGCCGCCAATCGCTATTATAGCGGCCCACCGAGCGATCATTTCGACGGCACCTTGTTCTTCAATCCCAACGGCAAGCTGCCTGCCCGCTTTTCCGATCTTCTGAAGTGGCAGCTGGGCGGCGAACGCTCGAAATGGCCGGCGGCGAATCCAAGTCCGTTTCATCAGGCCACGCCGGCCAAGCGGATCGACGGCTCCGGACTGAGGCTGACCATGATCGGCCATTCCTCGCTGCTCATCCAGACAGCCGGCCTGAACATCCTCACCGACCCGGTCTGGTCGCGGCGGGTCTCGCCGCTCTCCTTTGCCGGGCCGAAACGGGTCAATCCGCCGGGCATCGCCTTTTCCAACCTGCCGCCGATCGATCTCGTATTGGTCAGCCACAACCATTACGACCATCTCGACCTCGCCACGCTGAAGCGGCTGAAGACAAGGCACGACCCGCTGGTGCTGACGCCGCTCGGCAACGACGCCATCATCGACGATGGCGTTTCCGGAATGCGGCTTTCCGTGCATGACTGGGGCGAGCGGGTCGATATCGGCAAGGACGTCGCCGTCCATGTCGAGCCGGTGCACCACTGGTCGGCGCGCGGCACCCGCGACCGGCGCATGGCGCTGTGGGCGGGATTTGTGGTCGAGACGCCAGGCGGAAAGGTCTATTTCCCCGGCGACACCGGTTTCCACGACGGCATCAACTACCGGCTGATGGCCGAAAGGCACGCCGGCTTCCGCCTCGCCATCCTGCCGATCGGCGCCTACGAGCCGCGCTGGTTCATGGCGCCACACCACCAGAATCCGGAGGAGGCGGTGCAAGGCATGCTTTTGTGCAACGCCGCCTATGCCGCCGGCTGCCATTGGGGCACGTTCCGGCTCACCAACGAGCCGATCGACGAGCCGGCCAGAAAGCTTGGCGAAGCCCTCGACGATCAAGGTATCCCGCAAGAACGCTTTCGCGCCTTGCGTCCCGGCGAGGTCTGGGACGTGCCGGCGGTCTAGAGCGGCGGACTTTCAAGTCGAAGCGAACCGCCGCTCTATCTTCTTGTTTGAGCATCGGATTTTCCCAAAACCGGTACCCACTTTTGGGTCCGATGCCTAGGCAGGCAACCGGCTTCGCGGCGCAGGGGAACCCGGGACGTCGCAAACGCGTTGGTTGGCATCCACAACCGTCGGCTGCGAGGGATCCCCCATGATCAAATGGATTGTCATTCTTCTGATCATCGCGGCCGCGGCCAGCCTGCTCGGCATGCCGGCATTGGCCGGAGCCGCCGCCACCGGCGCCCGTATCCTTATCGGCATCGTGCTGATCATCTTCCTGCTGGTCATGCTTGGCGTCTTCGCGGTGGCGTAGACACATCGGCCCGAAAATCGGAATCGATTTTCGGAAAGCACGTTGCGCGGGTTCAAAGTGTCAGAGCGTACTTTGTGCGTCCAAGTGGACGCACGTCGCTCTGACACGTGCGCACACTGGTAATTTCGGCCGGTATCCGCCATATAGGCGCCAAACCGGCATGAGACCTTTCGATCCATGGCAAGTACTGCCCCCTTCGCCAAGATGAACGGCATCGGCAACGAAATCATCGTTGCCGACATGCGCGTTCGCGCCGATCGGGTGACGCCGGCTGCCGCCCTTGCGCTCAATGCCGATGCGGCGACGAAATTCGACCAGATCATGGCGATCCACGACGCCAGGACGCCGGGCACCACCTTTTTTATCGACATTTTGAATTCCGACGGAACCGGCGCGCAGGCCTGCGGCAACGGCATGCGTTGCGTGGTGCAGGCACTTGCCGCCGAGACCGGCCAGAAGACATTCGCCTTCGAGACAGTCGCCGGCATCCTCAACGCCGAAGAACATGCCGACGGGCTGATCTCGGTCGACATGGGCAAGCCGCGTTTTGGCTGGCAGGATATTCCGCTGGCCGAGGAATTCCGTGATACCCGCATGATCGAGCTACAGATCGGCCCGATCGACGCGCCTGTACTGCACTCGCCCTCGGTCGTGTCGATGGGCAATCCGCACGCTATCTTCTGGGTCGACCGCGACGTCTGGTCCTATGAGCTCGACCGGTTCGGCCCGCTGCTCGAAAACCACCCGATCTTCCCCGAACGCGCCAACATCACCATCGCACGGGTGACCTCACCCGAGACGATGGTCATCCGCACCTGGGAGCGCGGCGCCGGCCTGACCAAGGCCTGCGGTACGGCGGCTTGTGCCGCCGTCGTCGCTGCCGCGCGCACCAAGCGGACCGGACGCAGCGTCTCTCTGATGACGCCCGGCGGCGGCTCCTTGCATGTCGAATGGCGCGGCGACGACCACGTCATCCTCACCGGCGCCGCCGAATGGGAATTTTCCGGCAGCTTCGATCCGTCGACCGGGGTGTGGGCCCGCGACACCGAAAGCGCCGCCTGATGGCTCCTCTTGCCAAGAAGGGTCCCGCTCTTTCCAGGGGCCCCACTCTTCCCAAAGGTGTTGACGTCGTCACCTTCGGCTGCCGGCTGAACACCTACGAATCCGAGGTCATGCGGCGAGAGGCGGAAAGCGCCGGCCTTGGCGCGCTGGAAGGCGGCGCCATCATCTTCAACACCTGCGCCGTCACCGGCGAGGCGGTGCGCCAGGCAAAACAGTCGATCCGCAAGGCCCGCCGGGAGAACCCGGCCGCCCGCATCATCGTCACCGGCTGCGCCGCGCAGACCGAGCCGCAGAGTTTCGTCGCCATGGACGAGGTCGATCTCGTCCTCGGCAATGAAGAGAAGCTGAAGGCGCATTCCTATCGCGCGCTGCCGGATTTCGGCGTCAACGATACCGAGAAGGCTCGCGTCAACGATATCTTTTCGGTACGCGAGACGGCCGGCCACATGGTCGACGCCATCGAGGGCCGGGCGCGGGCTTTTGTCCAGGTGCAGAACGGCTGCGATCATCGCTGCACCTTCTGCATCATCCCCTATGGCCGCGGCAATTCGCGCTCGGTGCCGATGGGGGCCGTGGTCGAGCAGGTCGAGCGCCTGAGCGGCAATGGTTATGCCGAGATCGTGCTGACCGGCGTCGACATGACCAGTTTCGGCGCCGACCTGCCTGGCAGCCCGAAACTCGGCAAATTGGTCAAGACAATCCTGAAGCAGGTGCCTGGTGTAAAACGCCTCCGCCTCTCCTCGATCGATTCGATCGAGGCCGACGACGATCTGCTCGACGCCATTGCCACCGAGCCCAGGCTGATGCCGCATCTGCATCTGTCGCTGCAGGCGGGTGACGACATGATCCTGAAGCGGATGAAGCGCCGGCACAACCGCGATCAATCGATCCGCTTTTGTGAGGATTTGCGCAAATTGCGTCCCGGCATCGTCTTCGGCGCCGACATCATCGCCGGCTTCCCAACCGAGACGGACGCCATGTTCGAAAAATCGCTGGAGATCGTCGAGGAATGCGGGCTGACGCATCTCCACGTCTTCCCGTTCTCGCCGCGCGAAGGCACCCCCGCCGCGCGCATGCCGCAGCTTCGCCGCGAGGTGGTCAAGCAGCGTGCGGCACGGCTGCGCACCGCCGGCGACGCCGCCTATATCAGTCACCTCGCCACACTCGCCGGAACACGCCAGTCGATCCTGGTCGAGCGCGACGGGCTCGGCCGCACCGAAGGCTTCACGCTCGCCGCGGTCGCCGCGGGTGCGCCGGGCGAAATCGTTGAGGCTGATATCGCCGGCCATGACGGTATCAGACTGATCGCCGCGCCGCCTGCCGCTCGCGCCGCCTGAGACGCAAGAACATGGCTGGTTTTCTCAAGAAGATATTTTCGTTCGGCAAGAAGGAAGTGGTCGAAGAGCGGATCGACGAGTCAGCACCCCTGCCGCCGATCAAATGGGATGCGCTGGAGGCGCTGAAGCCGGCGGCCGAGCAGGCCGTACCGGAATTTTTGAAACGCGAAGAGCCTCGGCCCGAGGCAGAAGCTGCGCCCGCGGCCGAACCGGAGGCACCTTCCGCACCGCAGCCGGCGCCTGTTGACGAGGCCGGGCCCGAACCTGCGCCGACCATTCCGCCCGAGCCTGAAATCCAGGCAGAGCCTGTTCCGGTCGAGGAGCCGGAGGCGCCTGCCGAGGAGCCGGCGCCCGAGCCTGAAATCCAGACAGAGGCTGCTCCGGTCGAGGAGTTGCAGCCGTCGGAGCCGGAACCGGCTGCTGAGGAGCCGGAGCTCGAAGAAATCCCGGCTGCTCCCGTCATTCCCGAGCCAGCTCCTGCACTAGGGCCTCGGGAACTTCCTGAGCCCGAGCCGCAGCAGCCAGAAATCGCCCCGTCCCAGCCGGAAGAACAGCCGGCACCGCCCGCCGAGGCCCCCTCAGCAGCGCCCGAAGCGCCGCCGGCCGAAATCCCGCCCCCCATTCGCCAGCCGGCGCCGATCGAGGCGAATCCGGTCCTTGCCGAGATCGCACCCGAGCCGGAGGCCGTTCCGCAACCACCGCCGGAGCCAAAGCCGGCCCCCGGCAAGGTCACCGTAACCAAGAAGGTCGAGCAGAAAGCCGAGCCGCAGAAGGCGCCGGGACCGGCACCGAAGCGCTCGTGGTTCCAGCGTATGAAGGAGGGGCTTGCCCGCTCTTCCCGGGAACTGTCCGGCAACATCGCCGGCGTCTTCACCAAGCGCAAGCTGGACGAGGACACGCTGCAGGATCTGGAGGACGTGCTGATCCGCGCCGATCTCGGCATGGAGACGGCGTTGCGCATCACCGATTCGCTGGCCGCCAGCCGCTACGGCAAGGACGTCTCCGAGACGGAAGTCCGCGCAATCATGGCGGCCGAGGTGGAGAAGGTGCTGACCCACGTCGCCATGCCGCTGGAGCTCGATCTCAGCCACAAGCCGCATGTCATCCTTGTCGTCGGCGTCAACGGCACCGGCAAGACCACGACGATCGGCAAGCTGGCGGCAAAGCTCACCGACGGCGGCCTGTCGGTGATGCTCGCGGCCGGCGACACGTTCCGTGCCGCCGCGATCGAACAATTGAAGATCTGGGGCGAGCGGACCAAGTCGCCGGTCATCGCCTCGAAGCTTGGCGCCGATGCGGCAGGTCTTGCTTACGACGCCTTCGAACAGGCCAAGCAAGCCGGCTCCGACGTGCTGATCATCGACACCGCCGGGCGGCTGCAGAACAAGACCGAGTTGATGGCGGAACTGGAAAAGATCGTCCGGGTGCTGGGCAAGCTCGATCCGGAAGCGCCGCACACCGTGCTGCAGACGGTCGACGCCACCACCGGCCAGAACGCGCTCAACCAGGTCGAGATCTTCCGCAATGTCGCCGGCGTCAACGGCCTGGTGATGACCAAGCTGGACGGCACGGCACGCGGCGGTATTCTGGTGGCGATCGCGGCAAAGCACAAATTGCCGGTCTATTTCATCGGCGTCGGCGAACAGGTCGACGACCTCGAACCTTTCTCCGCAAGCGAGTTCGCCAGGGCGATCGCTGGAGTGGCATAACAAGCATGATCCCAAGAAGTTGCAGACTTCTTGGACAGGATCTTGCGCAAGAAGGAAAGCCTATGAACCCGCGCATCCTCGAACGCGACCCGTCCGACCCGCAGAAACAGAAGAAGGAAGGCGTCAATCCGCTGCTCAAGCTGGTGCTGGAGCTCGGCCCGCTTATGGTGTTCTTCTTCGCCAACGCGCGAGGCGCATGGCTGTCGCAGAAATTTCCGGCCCTTGCCGAACTCGGCGGACCAATCTTCGTCGCCACCGGCCTGTTCATGGCGGCGACCGCGATCGCGCTGATCGCCTCCTGGCTGCTCACCCGTACCTTGCCGATCATGCCGATGGTGTCGGGCGTCGTGGTGTTCGTCTTCGGCGCGCTGACGCTCTATCTGCAGGACGACATCTTCATCAAGATGAAGCCGACTATCGTCAACATGCTGTTCGGCGGCGTGCTGCTCGGCGGCCTGTTCTTCGGCAAATCGCTGCTCGGCTACGTCTTCGATTCGGCCTTCAGCCTCGATGCCGAGGGCTGGAAGAAACTCACCTTCCGCTGGGGCCTGTTTTTCCTGGTTCTGGCCCTTGTCAACGAAGTGGTCTGGCGGAATTTCTCCACCGACGCCTGGGTTACCTTCAAGGTCTGGGGAATCATGCCGATCACGCTTCTTTTCACCTTCAGCCAGATGCCGCTGATCATGCGCCATTCGCTTGAAGGCAAGACCGGAAACGAAGAGAAGGCCGGCAAGTAACGGTTAGGGGGAGGGCATGGAATTCGTCACCACGCGCGAAGAGCTGAGAACGATCTACAAGACGCCTCGGCCGACCGACGGCTCGATCCGCAAGGAACTGACGGCGCTGGATGGCCACAGCCGTTCCTTCATCGGCAAAAGCCCCTTCGTGCTGATCGGCTCCTCCGACGGCGCCGGCAACGCCGATGTGACGCCGAAGGGCGACAAGCCAGGCTTTGCCGCCGTGCTCGACGAGAAGACCATCGCCATCCCCGACCGGCCCGGCAACAACCGGCTCGACACGCTTGAGAACATTCTTCTCAACCCCTCGGTCGGGCTGCTCTTCCTCATCCCGGGCATGAACGAGACGCTGCGCGTCAACGGCGATGCCCGCATCACCATCGATGCGGGCTTGCGCGAGCGGCTCGCAGTCGACGGCAAGGAACCGCAAAGCGTCGTTCTGGTGACAGTCAAGGCCGCCTACATGCACTGCGCCAAGGCTTTCATGCGCTCCGATCTGTGGAAGCCGGAAACCTGGTACGACCGCGCGACGCTGCCGACACTCGGCCAAATCCTGCGCGACCAGTTGGCGCTCGCCGATTCGGCCGAGGCGACCGACCGCTGGCTGGACGACGAATACAAACACACCATGTGGTAGACTTTTTCGGACATGATCCGTCCGAAACACGTCTCGGCCTTCGCCGCCGGCTGACGGCCGCGCCGCAACCATCAAAGGTCGCGGCGAAATTCCTTCAACGTTTGCTGCGCATCGTCTCGACATCGGTCTCGCCAACGAACCAGTCACGCGCAGCGACCTCCTCGAAAACCACCCAGACGTCGTTGCTGGTCAGGCCGGTGGCGCCGGTGATGGCTGCCGTCACCTGGGCAGCGATCGCGGCCTTTTTGCCGGCCGGGTCATCGGCAATCACCTCCTTGACCAGGCGGATGTTCACGAATGGCATGGTGCCCTCCCTTGGATATGCTTGGCGGCCGCTCAAAATGTCTTCGCGCCATTGACCATCAGCCGGACCATGTAGAGCGAGGTCGTGCCGGCGATGTAGAGGCAGTTCAGCTTGTTGCCGCCGAATACGCAATTGGCGACGACTTCCGGCACCTTGATCCTGCCGATCAGCGTCCCGTCAGGATCGTAGCAATGGATGCCGTCGGCGGCACTGGTCCAGATGCGCCCTTGGTCGTCGAGCCTGAAGCCATCGAACAGGCCAGCCGTGCAGTCGGCGAAGACCTTTCCGCCGGAGACCTTCTTGCCACCCTCGTCGACATTGAACACCCGCATATGCGCCGGATTCTCAGCGCCATGCGTGCGGCCGGTATCGACGACATAGAGCTTGCTCTCGTCGAGCGAGAAGGCGAGCCCGTTGGGCCTGACCATGTCGATGATCACCGCGTCGATCTCGCCGGTACCGGGATCGGCCCGGTAGACATGGCAAGCGCCGATCTCACTCTCGGCCTTGTCGCCCTCATAATCCGTATCGATGCCGTAGGTCGGGTCGGTGAACCAGATCGAACCATCGGACTTGACCACCGCATCGTTGGGCGAGTTCAGCCGCTTGCCGCGCCATTTGTCGGCGATGGTGGTGATCGAGCCGTCATGCTCGGTGCGGCTGACCCGCCGGCCCGAATGCTCGCAGCTGACCAGCCGGCCCTGCCGGTCGACGGTGTTGCCGTTGGAATTGCCCGACGGCTGCCGGAACACGCTGACGCTGCCGTCGGTCTCGTCATAGCGCAGCATGCGGTTGTTGGGTATGTCGGACCACACCACATAACGGCCGGCCGCGAACCAGGCCGGCCCTTCCGCCCACCGGCATCCGGTGAACAGCTTGTCCACCTGTGCGTTGCCGTTGAACAGCCGCGCAAAGCGTGGATCGAGAATTTCGTAGTGTTCGGCGGCCATGGTTTCCTCCCGGTCATGCAAATCGTAGTGCCGGCGCGATCAAGCCAGCCGGAGATCGATATGGCAAGGTCGTTGAATCGGTCTCACCGCATCTTGAGACATCGGGGCAATACGCGGCAAGGCCGCCCTTGCTCAAATGACGGGCCCTAAATGACGGCGCTCATGCGCCGTTAACCGGCTATGCGCTCAGTGCAATGGTGCATTGCAACATCTTCTTTTTGCAACGCACCATAACTATGTCATCCTTCATATCGATCAGGGAGGAACAACCTGCCGCAACAATGCGGCACAGAAGGAACCTCGCTATGATTCTCGACAGCCTCATGAGCCGGGCTCGCGCCAGCATCGCCAAGCGCCGGCAATACAATCGCCTCGTCGCCGAAATCGACAATTTTTCCAGCCGCGATCTGGCCGACATGCGCGCCGATCGCAGCGAAATGCTCTATCAGGTCCACAAGCAGATCTACGGCTGAGTTCGGCGTTCGATCCCGAACCGAAGGTCAGCGCAGCAAAAATTGCAGATCGGGCTTAGCCGATCCATTCGATCCAGCGGCCGTGGTAATCGCAATGGGCCAGACGGCGCGTCTCGCCGCCCGGCCATAGAGTGAGGCTGAGTACCGCCCACTGCTTCGTGGGATCGCGCGGCTCCATCCTCAGCCTTGCGATAGGCGCAGCGGCCGTGGCCTGTCTGCCCGCCTGCTCCAGCGTGGCGATGATGGCATCCTTGGTCGCCAGCGGCAGGTATTGCCACATGATCGAATGATAGAGCACGAAGGCGCCGCCCTGCTGCCGTGCAGCCAATGCCTTCTCGACAAAATCCGCCGCGTCCGCTTTGACAAGCAGCGGTGGAAATTTCTCGGCAAGTGACAGCCCGGCGTCGAGCCGGGCCAGCCGCGCTGCCTGATCGGCCCAGACATAAGACCGAAGCCGTAACCGCGCCGCTGCGTCGGCGAGATCGACCGGCGCGATGTCGCAGCCGGCGCGATGGCGGACGTCGATCGCTCCACCAAGCGGAACAGCGCGGCCGCGCGCCTCCGGCGCCAACCGGACGGGGGAGGCCGGGTCGCCCCACTCGGCATCGCCGTAGCGATAGTGAAAGCTGTCGAACAGGAGATTGAGCCCGGCGCTGGCGCCGATCTCGCACAGATCCAGCGGCAGGCCGGTTTCCCGCGCGACCGTCAGAAATCCAGGCAGCAGCATCGCCGACCGGGCGATTTCATTGGTCTGCGGCGCGCCGGCGAGGCCAGCGACGATCCGCTCGTCGGATCGCGCAATTGCTTCCGGCAGCACCGCCGCGATCTCATCTTCGCTTGTTTGGTTGGGCGGATAAAGTTGTGTCAGTCGCTCATCCGCACCCGTCAGGACCAACGCATGCAGCGTGCCGCAGAGCCGCAATGAGAGGCCGTCAGCGCGCGCGTCGCCCGGCCAGCCGAGTACCGCCTGCCCGGTCCTGGTGTTTGCGTCGAGAACTTTGGCCAGCGCACGGCATAATTTCGCGGTGAACGGCGAGCCAAGTCCATCGCAGGCTTTCGCCTGGGCCAGAAAATGATCGCGCATGTCTTGTTCATCCATCGCGTTTCCGGTGTGTCAGCCCGGCGCGGCCAGCGCCTTTTCGATCTCCGGCAAAAGCAGCGTCTGCGCCGAGCCTGGCGTCAGCGGGCCGACATGCTTGTAGGCGATCTTGCCGTTTTTGCCGATGACGAAGGTTTCCGGCACGCCGTAGACGCCCCAGTCGATCGCCGCGCGCCCCGCCGCGTCGACGCCGATCGCCTGGAACGGGTTGCCGAGATCGCCGAGGAACCGGCGAGCGTTTTCCGGCTGGTCCTTATAGTTGAGCGCGGCAATGACGAAGCGCCTGTCCTGCGACAGGGCCAGCAGCACCGGATGTTCGTCACGGCATGGCCCGCACCAGGACGCAAAGACGTTGACCAGCGTGACCTTGCCGGCGAACTGCTTGGAATCGAGCCCCGGCAAATTCATGCCCTCCAGCGCCGGCAGATTGGTCTGCGGCGCGGGCAGGCCGATCAGCGCCGATGGCACTTCCGACGTGTCGCGACCGGACAGCAGCTGCGTCAGGAACAGCCCCGCCAGCCCGAGGAAAATCAGCAACGGCAAAAGCACGATCAGGCGCCGCCCGCGCGCCGGCGTTTTGGTCTCCATGCTCATGGCTTGGCTGCCTTGTCGGAACGTCGCCGCACGCCGGACGCTTCCAGTTCGGCGAGGTCCCTCTTGCGTGCCCGCTGGTCGAGAAGAATCCAGCCGATCAGCCCGGCCAGAACCACGGCCGTGATGGCATAGGCAGCGGCCACATAGAGCGCATGCACGCTCATATGCGTCGCTCCGCCGGCGCAAAACCTTCCAGCCGGACCATTCCGCTTCGTTCGAACATGCCTTCCCTTAACCTTGCGCCATCGGCTTCGCAATTGACAGCAGCGCCGCAGCCCTTGACGCCATGCAACCACGAATGATGGCCGGCCACATCAATCCGTTCCATGGCGCAGCGCCAATGCTGCCGCAACCGGCCCCAGCACGGCAAGAAACAAGGTCAGCGCGGCGAGAATGAGGAAAGGCTGCAGGAACGGATCGGGGTTCGCCACCGCGCCATGGCTTGCCGAGACGCCAAAGATCAGCACGGGAATGGTCAGCGGCAACACCAGCACCGAGATCAGCAGCCCGCCGCGCGGCAGCGCCACCGCCACCGCCGCACCGGCCGCCCCGATGAAGGTGATCGCCGGCGTGCCGACCAGGAGGGTCAGCGCCGTGGCGCCGATGCCGATCGGCTCCATATTCATGAACAGGCCGAGCAAGGGTGCCGCGATGACCAGCGGCAGCACGCTTCCCGCCCAATGCGCCAGGCATTTCGTCAGCACGGTCAGCGCCAGCATCTGCCGGTCGTCGCCGAGCACCAGCAGATCGAGCGAGCCGTCTTCGCGGTCGGCCTGGAACAATCGGTCGAGACCGAGCAGGCAAGCAAGCAAGGCGCCGATCCACAGGATCGCCGGGCCGATGCGGGCGAGCAGATTGAGGTCCGGTCCGACGCCGAAGGGGATCGTGGCGATCACCGCGAGAAAGAAGATCACGCCGGTCAGCGCCCCGCCGCCGGCCCGGATATGCAGGCGGATATCGCGCAGGAAGAGGGACCACATTACGATGCGGTCCCTTGTTGGTGGCAAGGCGAAATGTGGAGTTCCTTCGCGCCCCCCTCTGTCCTACCGGACATCTCCCCCACTTGGGGGGAGATTGGCAGCTCGGGCGCCCCATTTATCCTTGCAACGTTGGCAATTGACGAAGGCCGGGCCGACGGCCAATCTCCCCCCAAGTGGGGGAGATGTCCGGCAGGACAGAGGGGGGCGCCGTGGAGCACCGACATCAAACGGCCTCCCCCATCCTCAATTCCTTCGCCCCCCCAAGCCCCAGCGGCAGATGCGTCGCCGCGACGATGATGCCCCCGTCTTCAAGATGCTTCCGCATCAGCATGGCGAATCGCTTTTCCGAAGCCTTGTCCAGCCCGGCCGTCGGCTCGTCGAGCAGCCACAGCGGTCGCCGGCTGACCAGCAATTTTGCGATCGCCGCGCGGCGGCGTTGCCCGGTGGAGAGATAGCCGAACGGCAGATGGCCGATACCATCAAGCCCGACCGTTTCCAGCGCCTCTTCAGCGCTCAAAAAATCCGCGCCCAAAAAATCGCGCCAGAAGCGCAGATTTTCCGCCACGCTCAGCGCCGTCTTCATCGCGTTCTGGTGGCCGAGATAATGGCAGGCCGAGGCGACCGACGGAAAATCCTTACCGCCACCTTCGAGAAGCAAACGGCCTGCCGCCACCGGCAGCAGCCCGGCAACTACCCTGAGCAGCGTCGATTTCCCCGCGCCGTTCGGCCCGGTGACGATCAGCGCCTGGCCTTTTTCCAGGGCAAAACCGATGCCGGAAAAAATCGTCTCGCCGCCGCGTTCGCCGCCCAGATTTTCGGCGATCAGCCGCATTCCATGCCTGTCCCGAAAACATCGCGCCACGGCAGCTGCCGCATCGCACAAAATAGCCTTTCGACTGTCTAGAACTATTCCAGGAAATTCTCTATATCCGGGTCATCCGTGCCAGCGGTCGGCACGGGAAGCGAATTAGCGCCGAACCAGCGCACGCGCCGCCTTGAACGGCTCGGGTTGGCTGGGAACGGACAGCGGAAATGGCCGTACCCGCACCTTTGCGCTTGCATGCCATCGGCGTCCGTTCCCTTTCAGGCTGAACAGACAAGGACGGATCGCACGTGTCAAAATCCCTCGATAGTTTCAATTGCCGCCGCACGCTGACCGCTGGTGGCGCCGAGTATGTCTATTACAATCTCATCGAGGCCGAGAAGAACGGCCTCACCGGCATCGCCCAGTTGCCCTATTCGATGAAGGTGCTGCTGGAGAACCTGCTGCGCAACGAGGACGGCCGTTCCGTCACCAAGGAGAGCATCCAGGCGGTCGCCGGCTGGCTGACCGACCGGGGCACTGCCGGCGTCGAGATTGCCTATCGCCCGGCCCGTGTGCTGATGCAGGATTTTACCGGGGTTCCGGCCGTGGTCGACCTGGCCGCCATGCGCGACGCCATGGCTTCGCTCGGCGGCGACCCGCAAAAGATCAATCCGCTGGTGCCGGTCGACCTGGTCATCGACCACTCGGTCATCGTCGATGAATTCGGCACGCCGCTGGCTTTCGCCAGGAATGTCGAGCTTGAGTACGAGCGCAACGAGGAGCGCTACAAATTCCTGAAATGGGGCCAGCAGGCCTTCCGCAATTTCCGCGTCGTGCCGCCCGGCACCGGCATCTGCCACCAGGTCAATCTCGAATATCTCGGCCAGGTCGTGTGGACCAACACTGAAGGCGGCGAAACCACAGCCTATCCCGACACCTGCGTCGGCACCGATTCGCACACCACCATGATCAACGGCCTTGGCGTGCTCGGCTGGGGCGTCGGCGGCATCGAGGCCGAGGCCGCGATGCTCGGCCAGCCCGTCTCCATGCTGTTGCCCGAAGTCATCGGCTTCCGCCTCACCGGCAGACTCAGGGAAGGCGTCACCGCCACCGATCTCGTGCTCACCGTCACCCAGATGCTGCGCAAGAAGGGCGTCGTCGGCAAGTTCGTCGAGTTCTTCGGTCCGGGTCTGTCCAACATGACGCTGGCCGACCGCGCCACCATCGGCAACATGGCGCCCGAATATGGCGCCACCTGCGGCTTCTTCCCCGTCGACGGCGAAACCATCCGCTACCTCACCATGTCCGGCCGCGAGGAAAACCGTATCGCGCTGGTCGAGGCATACGCCAAGGCGCAAGGCATGTGGCGCGATACCGGCTCGGCCGACCCGGTCTTCACCGACCTACTCGAGCTCGATCTCGGCGACGTCGTGCCGTCGATGGCCGGCCCCAAGCGTCCGGAAGGCCGCGTAGCACTTGAAGGCATTCCGGACGGCTTTGCCAAGGCGATGGAGACCGAATACCGGAAGGCCGCCGAAATCGACAAGCGCTACGCCGTCGAAGGCACCAACTATGATCTCGGCCATGGCGATGTCGTGATCGCCGCCATCACCTCCTGCACCAACACCTCGAACCCGAGCGTGCTGATCGGCGCCGGGCTGCTGGCGCGCAACGCCAACCGGCTCGGGCTCAAGCAGAAGCCGTGGGTCAAGACATCGCTGGCGCCGGGCAGCCAGGTCGTCGCCGAATATCTGGAGAAGTCCGGCCTGCAGAAGGAACTCGACCAGATCGGCTTCAACTTGGTCGGCTTCGGCTGCACCACCTGCATCGGCAATTCCGGCCCGTTGCCGGCGCCGATCTCCAAGACCATCAACGACAAGGGCTTGATCGCTGCCGCGGTGCTTTCCGGCAACCGCAATTTCGAAGGCCGCGTCTCGCCGGACGTGCAGGCGAACTACCTCGCTTCGCCGCCGCTGGTCGTCGCCCACGCGCTGGCCGGGACCGTGACCAAGGATCTGACCACCGAGCCGCTCGGCGAGGACCGTGACGGCAATCCGGTCTACCTCCGGGACATCTGGCCGAGCTCGGTTGAGATCCAGGAGTTCATCGAGAAGAACGTGACGCGCGAACTGTTCGCCCGCAAATATGCCGACGTCTTCAAGGGCGACGAATACTGGCAGAACGTCAAGGCGCCGGAAGGCCAGACCTACGCCTGGGACGACCATTCGACCTATGTGCAGAACCCGCCCTACTTCGCCGGCATGACATCAGGCTTCGGCACAATCGGCGACATCAAGGGCGCCCGCGTGCTCGGCCTGTTCGGCGACAAGATCACCACCGACCATATCTCGCCGGCCGGCTCGATCAAGGCGGCCTCGCCGGCCGGCAAGTATCTTACCGACCATGGCGTCGGCGTCGCCGACTTCAACCAGTACGGCACGCGGCGCGGCAATCATGAGGTGATGATGCGCGGCACTTTCGCCAACATCCGCATCCGCAACCACATGCTGGGCGAGAACGGCCGCGAGGGCGGCTACACCATCCACTATCCGTCGAAGGAAGAGAGATCGATCTACGACGCCGCCATGGAGTACAAGAAGGAAGGTGTGCCGCTGGTCATCTTCGCCGGTGTCGAATACGGCAACGGCTCGTCGCGCGACTGGGCGGCCAAGGGCACCAACCTGTTGGGTGTTCGCGCCGTCATTGCTCAGTCGTTCGAGCGCATCCACCGCTCGAACCTGGTCGGCATGGGGGTCATCCCCTTCGTCTTCGAGCAGGGCACCTCATGGGCCTCGCTCAACCTCAAGGGCGACGAACTGGTCGAGATCGACGGACTGAGCGCCATCAAGCCGCGCCAGAAGATGGTCGCGAAAATCACCTATGGCGACGGCACGGTGAAGAACATTCCGATCATCTGCCGCATCGATACGCTGGACGAGCTCGACTACTTCAAGAACGGCGGCATCCTGCAATATGTGCTGCGCGATCTAGCCGCATAGAGAGAGAGGGGAGTACGGGAGTAGGGCAGTAAGGCAGTAGGGGAAAATCGCCTCCACTGCCTCGTCCTATTCCCTACTGCCTTACTGCCCTACCCCCTTACTGCCCTAATTTCGGCGCCCCGAAACGCGCCGCCGCCGCCAGCAGCACACCGAGCATCAGCCCGTTGAGGATGTGCCACAGGAAATGCGTGCCGAGCGGGAAGCTGCCGCAGACCAGCGGATCGATCATCCTGAAGATGACCGACACGACGAAGATCGCCGAGCCCGCCAGATTGTACCAGCCGGCGCGGTTGCCGCTCGCCGCCACCCAGGCGCCGAAGAAGGCGAGCGCCAGGAAGGGCGGCAGATAGCCGGTCGTGCCGTTCGATACCTGGCGCAGCCAGTCCGGCACGGCCCAGGTCAAAAGCCCGGCGACGGCATAGAAGGCGACGAAGATGGCGACCGCCTTGCCCCATTTCATGCCGAGGAAACGGCGCAGGTTGAACAGCGTGTAGGCCAGAGTGAACCCGGCGATCGGCAGCACGTCGGCCCAGACCGTGCCATGGTTGGCAAAGGTGTGGAACAGCGCCGAGCCGATGCCGATCGCCACCACCCACCAGGCCAGCACTTCGGCGAAGATGCCGGTGCCGCGCCGGCGCACCTCCCGGACACCCCACAGCCCGGCGACAAGAAAAGCCAGATTGGTCAGTGCGTTGACCGGCTCGGCCCAGAGCTCCGGCCCGACCCGCTCGCAGTACAGGTCGACCGGCGTCAGGAGAGTTTGCCACATGCTGATTGTTGCCCGAATCGGTTTCTACCGTGAAGTGTAGCCCGTGCAATTGCGCCGTTGCAGTTGGTTGCAACGGAAATTTCACCGCAACGTGACTTCCCGTTGACTGCCGCTTCTGCCACATATTTAGCCAATCAGAACAAAGCCGGCCCATCACCGGCGGGAGTCGAAACGGCTATGACACCTCAAAGACCATGGCGGCTTGCGGCATTTGCGCTGGCCCTCTCGGTGTCTGCCGGCAATGCGCTTGCCGGCAATGCGATTGCCGGCGAGGCCGACAAGCCCCAGGCTGACAAAGCCTCGACTGACCAGCCCTTGGGCGTGGTCGAACTCTTCACCAGCCAAGGTTGCAGTTCCTGCCTGCCGGCCGATGAGTTCTTCGCCGAGCTTGCCGCCAAGGAGAATATCGTCGCGCTCGCCTATCATGTCGACTACTGGGATTATCTCGGCTGGAAGGACACGCTGAGCCGCAAGGAGAACACCGAGCGGCAATATGAGTATATGCGCGCCTTCGGCAGCCGCTCGGTCTATACGCCGCAGGCCGTCATCAATGGCCGCAGCCATGTCAAAGGCGCCAGCCGCAAGGAAGTCGACGGCGCGCTCGCCCGCATGGAGAGTTCAGGCCAAGGCATGCGGGTCAGCATCAAGGTCAGCCGGAGCAGCGACCGCGTCACCATCGACACCGGCGATGCCGGGACCGGCCCCAGCGATGCCCATGTCGTCATCGTCTATTTCGATCCGCCGCAGACGATCAAGATCGGCAAGGGCGAAAACACCGGCCGCAGCATGACCTACTGGAACGCCGTCTCCGGAATCCAGACCGCCGGCATGTGGCACGGCAAGGCGCAGCGCTACGAATTGCCGATGAGCGTGATTTCCAAGAAAGGCGGCTGCGCCGTGCTGCTGCAATCGGTGGGCAAGGACGGCCTGCCGGGTCCCATTCTGGGCGCCGCCTTGATCCACAAGCCTTGAACGGGGACCTCTCCTTCCCCCCTTGTGGGAGAAGGTGGATCGGCGCGCAGCGTCGAGACGGATGAGGGGTTCTGGAAGGAATGAGGCGGCGGCGATTTCAAGTAAATTGCCAAGCTGGAACACCCCTCATCCGACCTCGCTTCGCGAGGCCACCTTCTCCCACAAGGGGAGAAGGGAAGGCCGCGCGCATCACTCGGCCAATAAAAAACCGACGTCAGCTTGCTTCTGACGCCGGTCATTTAGGTTTTGGGATCGTCGCACTCGATTTTTCCCATGGAAAAACCGAGGTTGGTTCGATCCGACGCAGACCCGTGGGCGGGGGGCTTGGGGTTTACGAGCCAGTGCCGGACCGAACCGTCTCAGGCAACACCCGTAAATTCGTCGGACATTGGGGCATTAGCGCGGATAAAAGATGGCAGGATTGTGGCGAGGCATCACCAATTCCAACGAACGTTTTATAAACGTGACTGGACACTGCGGAAACGGTGCGGCGCCAGCCTTTGCCTCTTTGCCCCGGGGCTGGGCTTGCAATTCCACGGCGAAAGCGTCAACTTTGGTCGTAAGATTCATTCGAAGGAATCGAGGCATGACTGATCACGGCAGCGGGACGGAGGATGGGGACGCATCCGCAATTCTGATCCCGCTGCATGAGGCAAGACGCGAACGCCTCGACCAGCCGGTGCGGTTCGACCGGCGCGAACTGGACCAGATCCTGAGACTCTACGGACGCATGGTTGCCGCCAATGAATGGCGCGACTACGCCATCGACCATCTCACCGACCGCGCCGTCTTTTCCGTCTTCCGCCGCACCAGCGAGGTGCCGCTGTTCCAGATCGTCAAGGATCCGAAGCTGGCGCGCCGGCAAGGCGCATTCGCCGTCATTGCCGCCGGCGGCCGCATCCTCAAGCGCGGCCAGGAACTTGGACGCGTGCTTGGCGTCTTCGAGCGCAGGCTGAAACTGGTCGAGGCCTAACTGCTTATTCCTGCTGGCGGAATCTCCGTTCCGGCAACGAGTTTGGATCTGGCGGAAGCAGAGCCCCGCCATTGATCGGCAGTTGCATGAACACCGTATCGAGCCAGCGTCCGTGCTTGTAGCCGGAGCCTTCCAGGCGGCCCGAATGGCGAAAGCCGAGCTTTTCATGCAGCAGCACTGAGGCACTGTCCGGCCGACCGTCGCCGATTACCGCGATGATCTGGCGGAAGCCCGCCGCCTCGGCCGCCTCGATCAGCCCCTGCATCAGCTTGAGCCCGACGCCTCGGCCCTTGGCCTCGGGCGCGACATAGACGGAATCCTCGACGACAAAGCGGTACGCAGGCCGCGCCCGGAAGGGGCCGGCATAGGCATAGCCGAGCACAATGCCGTCTTTTTCCGCCACCAGATAGGGAAAGCCGCCCACCATCAAACTATCGAAGCGCGCACCCATCTCGGCGCGATCAGGCGGCTCCAGTTCGTAGCTCGCCGAGCCATGGGTCACCGCATCGGCATAGATATCCGTGATCCGATCGAGATCGGCCGAAGTCGCGGCCCGTATCGTGATGCTGCTCATAATTTATGCACGTCAATCATCTGCCGGCCATTCATCAAAGACCGGGGCAGAAGAAAAGGGCGGCTGTTGGGCCGCCCTTCCAAAATCGCTGGTCCAGGGACTTGCCTTAAACCATGATCCCGAAAAGTGGGAACCGGTTTTCGGAAAAGATCATGGTCCAAACAAAAAGATAGACCCCCATCCCGATTTTATCGGGATGGATCAGGCTCTAGCGGCGGTCGCCCATGAACTGCAGCAGGAACATGAACAGGTTGATGAAGTCGAGATAGAGCCTCAGAGCGCCCATGATCGCCTTGCGGCCGGCGACATCAGTCTCGTCGCCCTCGAAATACATCTCCTTGATGTTCTGCGTGTCGTAGGCGGTGAGACCCGAAAAGATCAGCACGCCGATCGCCGAAACGGCGAAGGAAAGCGCCGACGACTGCAGGAAGATGTTGATCACCATCGCGATGATCAAACCGACCAGGCCCATGACCAGGAACGAACCGAACGCGGATAGGTCGCGCTTGGTCGTGTAGCCGTAGAGCGACAGCCCGCCAAAGGCGGCGGCGGTGGCGAAGAAGGTCTGCGAGATACTGGCGGTGGTGTAGACCAGGAAGATCGACGACAGCGACAGGCCGACGAGGCCGGCATAGACCCAGAACGTCGTCTGCGCGGCCGAAACGCTCATCGACTGGACACGGAACGACAGGAACATCACCGCTGCCAACGGGGCAAAGATCACCAGCCATTTCAGCGGCGAGCCGAAGATCGCGTAGCCGAAGGAGGTCAGCATGTCGCCATTCGGCAGCGTGGCGACCGCCGAAGCCGGATCGGTGGTGGTGGCCAGCATGATCGTTCCGACCGCGGCGAGGCCGGTGATGAGGAGGCCAAGCCCCATCAGATTGTAGACCTTGATCATATAGGCGCGCAGGCCCTGGTCGATAGCAGCATCGACGCCGGCGCCGGGCACGGCACGCGTCTGATAATTGCGAACGGGTTCAGCCATGGAAATCCTCATATTGCTTCTGCCCCGTCCGGTGTCCGGCCCATTTGGACCGCGGCGCCGCTGGCGGGGCTCCAGCATGCCTGCGGCGAAATATGATGGTTATTGGCGCCAAGAACAAGACCGTAACCGAGCGTAATGCTTCGTGAAGACACGAAAATCCGGATTTATCGGCCTTCCGAAGCCCAACATTAACAAGATTTAACCGAATCCTGGTCGCGTTGAGCCTGCAGATGCCTGCAGATCAGAGATTGCGCAGCACCGGCGCCGCCTTGTGGCCCAGCACCCGCCAGGTGCCGGCGAGGCCAATGCCGACCGTGACCACCAGCGCAAAGACGATGGTTGCCACCGCCACATCGGGCATGAAATGCGACGGCAGCGTCATGACGCGCGCGACAACGAACCACGCCGCAATCCCGCCTGCCGCCAGCGCGAAGATCGCGGTGGCGAGGCCGATCAGCATGTATTCCAGCGAAAAGGCCGCGATCAGCGTCTTCCTGGTAGCGCCCAGCGTCTTCAGCACCACTGCATCGTGGATGCGGGCGCGGTTTCCGGCGGCCAGCGCGCCGGCCAGCACCAGCACCGAGGCGATCAGCGCGACGCCGGCCGCGGCCCTGATCGCGGTGCCGAGTTGCGCCACCAGCCGGTTGACGATGTCGAGCGCGTCCTTGACCCTGACTGTCGTAACCGCCGGAAAGGCACGGGTGACGGCGTTGAGAAGACGGGCATCGTCGGCCGGCGACGCGCCCTTGTCGGTCAGCGTCGCCAGCCAGCTATGCGGCGCGCCGGCAAACGTGCTGGGCGAGAACACCATGACGAAATTGATGCCCATCGTCTCCCATTCGACCTGGCGGAAATTGGCGATCTTCGCCGTCACGTTGCGGCCAAGCACGTTGACAGTGATGGTGTCGCCGAGCTTCAGCCCGATCTCTGCGCCTTCCTCGGCCGAAAACGACACCAGCGGCTCGCCGGCATAGTTGTCCGGCCACCAGGTGCCTTCGGTCAGCGTCGCATTCGCGGGAATACTGGCCTCGTAGGTCAGCCCGCGATCGCCGCGCAGCACCCAGGCCCCTTCCGGCGCAACCCTAGCCTTGTCGACGTCGACGCCGTTCAGCGCCATCACCCGGCCGCGCAGCATCGGCACCTTGACCAGCGTGCCCTTCGGCGCTTGCCTGCTGACCAGCGCAGAGAACGCGTCGACGTCGCTGCTCTGGATGTCGACGAAGAAGAAGTTCGGCGCCCGTTCCGGCAGGCTGCCGGAAATCTGCCGCCTGAGATTGCCGTCGATCAGCGCCAGCGTCACCAGAAGCGTCAATCCCAGCCCCAGCGACAGCACCACCGACGGCGTCAAGGCACCTGGCCGATGGATGTTGCCGATGGCGAGCCTGAGCACCGTCGAGCCAACGCGCGGGCTCTTTTTGGCGGCCCACTGCACCAGCGCGCCGACGATGCGTAGCACCAGGAAAGCAAAAATGGTGGCGCCGACGAAGATCGAGGCGATATAGCGGTCGCCGGAAAACAGAATGGCCAGCGCCGCCAGGAGCAGCGCGATGCCGAGCGCCGCCGCCGTGTAGAGCGGGCGCGGAAAACCGCGGCCCTCAAAACCCATCTCGCGAAACAGCGCCGTCGCCGGCACGTCGCGCGCACGGCCGAGCGGCAGCAAGGCGAAAGCCAGCGTCACCAGCAGCCCGAACAGCGCCGCCATGCCGAGTGCGCCGGGATAGAACCCACCTTCTGCCGGCACCGGAATGACCGACTGGAGTACCGCGCTCGCCGCAAACGGCATCAGCGCGCCAAGCACAATGCCGACCGTGATGCCGAGCGCGGCGATCATCAGGATCTGCACCAGATAGACGGTAAAGACGAAACCGCCCGAAGCCCCCAGGCTCTTGAAGGTGGCGATGACGCCGCGCTTGCCGTCGAGATAGGCGCGCACCGCATTGGCGACGCCGACGCCGCCGACCACCAGCGCCGTCAGCCCGACCAGCGTCAGGAACTGCGAAAACCGTTCGATGTTGGAGGACAACGCCGGTGCTGCGTTGCTGCGCGTGCGGATCGACCAGCCGGACTCGGGAAAATCCTCCGCCGCCTGATACTGAATGGCCTTTATGCGCGCCTCGCCGGTGCCGCCGGGCAGGCGGACCTTGTAGGCGTTCTCGACCAGGCTGCCGGGCTGGATCAAACCGGAAGCGGCAAGCCCGTCCGTCGAGATCATCAGCCGCGGCGCAAAGCCGAAGCCGTCGGATACCGCGTCCGGCTCGTTGACGAGCCTGGCGCGCAGTTCGAAGGTGGCGCTGCCCAGCTTCAGCCGGTCGCCGACCCCAAGGTTTAGCCGCTCGAACAAAAGGTCGGGTGCGGCGGCGCCGAAAACACCGGATTTTTCGCCGAACAATTCCTGCTTCGACAGCGCCGGCTCGGTCTCCAGCGCGCCATAGAGCGGATAGGCTCCATCGACCGCCTTGGCCTCGACCAGCGCCTGATCTGAACCGTCCTCGAGCCGCGCCATCGAACGCATGCTGGCGCTGTGCGAGACCGTGCCCAGCCCGTCAAGAAAAACGTGCTCGGCTTGCGTCGCGGCGCGCTGATTGAGCTGGAAACGAAGATCGCCGCCGAGCAGCGACTGGCCTTCGTTGGCGACACCGGCGGTAATCGCCCGGGCCACCGAATTGACGCCACCGATCGCCGCGACGCCAAGCGCGATGCAGGCAAGGAAGATCAGGAAGCCGGACAGCCCGCCGCGCATCTCGCGCAGCGAAAAGCGGAAGGCGAGTGAAAAGGTGCGCGCCCAAGGGACCCCCTCATCCGGCCGCGGAGCCTGTCCTCGGGCTTGCCGAAGGCAAGACCCGGGGGCGTCCACCTTCTCCCCGAGCGGAGAAGAGGTCGCCAACGCCTGCGCCAGCCTCTTCTCCCCGCCGGGGAGAAGGTGGCCCGAAGGACCGGATGAGGGGGTCTTGTCAGCCATTGCGCTACGCCGTCACTTTAAGCAATGGCGCGTCCTCGATCCGGCCCGACCGCATCGATACCTGCCGGGAGCAGCGTGAGGCAAGCGCCGGATCGTGGGTGACCAGCACCAGCGTCATGCCGCGCTCGGCCGCCTTGGCGAACAGAAGATCGGCGACCTGCCGTCCCGTGGTCTGGTCGAGATTGCCGGTCGGCTCGTCGGCGATCAGGATGCGCGGCGACGGCGCCAGCGCCCGGGCGATCGCCACACGCTGCTGTTCGCCGCCGGACAATTCGCCGGGATAGTGGGTGATGCGGTCGCTCAAGCCCACCGCCTCCAGCTCCCGCGCCGCCACCCCGAACGGATCGGCATGGCCGGCAAGTTCCAGCGGCACTGCGACATTTTCGAGCGCCGTCATATTGGGAATGAGGTGGAAGGACTGGAAGACGATGCCGATGTTTCGCCCCCGAAACGATGCGATCTGGTCTTCGGTCTTGCCGTTCAGCAATTCGCCGGCAATTCGTACCGTACCCGAATCGACCCTTTCCAAGCCGGCCAACACCATGAGCAGCGTCGACTTTCCCGAGCCCGACGGCCCGACAATGCCGGTCGCCTCGCCATCAGCCACATCGAGGCTGACACCTTTCAGCACATGGACGGAAGACGCTCCTTCGCCCAGCGTCAGCGATACGTCTTTCAGCGCGATGACGGCTTCTGTCAAAATAAAATCGTCCTATATGGGAGAGGGGAGGCCTGGAATTCTGCCTGCCGCCAACAAATGTCCTTGGTCATATGGGGCCTGCCGCATGGCTTTCAAACACACACTTGCCGCAGCCTTGATCCTTTTCCTCGGATTTTGCGGCGCCATTTCGTCGGCGCGCGCCGAGCCGTTCAAGATCGTCGGTTTCGGCGACAGCCTGATGGCGGGCTTTGGCCTCGGACCGGATGAGGGCTTCACCCAAAAGCTTGAGGCAGCACTTCGCGCCAAGGGCCACGATGTGACCGTCGCCAATGCCGGTGTCTCCGGCGATACGTCGAGTGGCGGCCTGTCGCGGCTCGACTGGTCGGTGCCGGACGGCACTCAGCTCGTCATCCTCGAGCTCGGCGCCAACGACATGCTGCGCGGCGTTTCTCCCGCCATCACGCAAAAGAATCTGGACGCCATGCTGGCGAAGCTGAAGCAGCGCAAGATCGCGGTGCTGCTGGCCGGCATGCGCGCCGCACCCAATCTCGGCGCCGACTACCAGAACGGCTTTGACGCAATCTTTCCGGAACTGGCGGCAAAATACGGCGTCCCGCTCTATCCGTTCTTTCTCGACGGCGTCGCCGGCGACGCCGCCTTCCAGCTCGAGGACGGGCTACACCCGAATGCGCAAGGTGTCGACCTTATGGTCGAGCGCATTCTGCCGGCCGTCGAAAAGGCCATTGCCGTGGCTAAGGGCAACTCTTGAAGGACTGGCTACGTGTTCTCCATGGACGATTTGATTTTAGACAAGCCTGCGACCAACAAACCGCTTGCCCCGCTCGATTTTCGATGATTCGCTAGGGACAAGAGTTCGATTCGGGGACAGGAGGCTTACCATGCCGCGTCTTTTCACCGCCCTCGAAATACCGCGAGACGCCGCCCTTTCGCTGTCCCTGCTCCGGGGCGGCCTGCCCGGGGCCCGCTGGATCGACGTCGAGAACTACCATTTGACGCTGCGCTTCATCGGCGATGTCGAGGGCCATGTCGCCGACGAGATCGCCAACGCGCTCGACCGTGTCCACCGCCCATCCTTCCCGCTGACGCTGTCCGGAGTCGGCGCCTTCGGCCAGAAGAAACCGCATGCGGTGTGGGCCGGCGTCTCCGCCTCGCCCGACCTTTCAGCACTGCAAGCCGAGATCGAGCGCATCTGCCAGCGGCTCGGCATCCCCGCTGATCCGCGCAAGTTCATGCCGCATGTGACCTTGGCCCGCTTACGCAATTCGAGCCCGCTCGACGTCGCCCAGTATCTTTCGGCACGCGGCAATTTTTCGACGCTGCCCTTCCGTGTCAGCCGCTTCGTCCTGATGTCGTCGCGCCATTCGGTCGGCGGCGGACCCTACATCGTCGAGGAGGCCTGGCCGCTGTCGGGCGCCGACAGCCGTGCCTCGAGCCGCGTCGCCAGCGCCTCCGACGCTTCGCGGATCATGCGGTAGACCGAGGCAAACGCCTCCGGCCCCTCGTGATAGGGGTCCGGCACGTCGCTCACCTTTCCCTCCGCGAACTCCAGGAACAGATGGACACGGTCGCGCATGGCGGCAGGCACCAGCGCTTTCAGATCCCGAAGATTCGATCCGTCCATGGCGAGAATGAGGTCGAAACGCGAAAAATCGTCCGGCGTCAGCTTGCGCGCCCGCTGTCTGGAAATATCGATGCCGTGCCGCTCTGCGATCGACATCGAGCGCGGGTCCGGCGCCGAACCGGCTTCCCAGTCGCTGGTTCCGGCCGAATCAAGCAGGATATCCCGATCGAGACCGCGCTCCGCCAGGACGGCGCGCAACACGCCCTCCGCCAACGGTGAGCGGCAGATATTGCCGAGACAGACGAAAAGAATGGATTTTATCGGCTTTGCGCTCATCGATCCGGCACTATGCTGAAGACTGCGAACCCAGATAGCACGGGAAACGACTATGACGAGAGAGAAACTGAGCAAGGAGGCGGTCGTCGAGGCGCTGGCCGGGCTCGACGGCTGGTCGCTGGCCAGGGACGGCGGCTCGATCGCTCGCACCTTCACCTTCAGGAATTTTTCCGAAGCCTTTGCCTTCATGACCCGTGTCGCCCTGGCGGCGGAGAAGATGGACCATCACCCCGACTGGTCGAATGTCTACAAGACCGTGAACGTGACGCTGAACACCCATGATGCCGGCGGCCTGACGGCGCTCGATTTCGAACTGGCCAAGACGATGGACCGCTATTTCGGCGGTTGAACTCGCTGGTTCCCTTCGACGTTCGCTGCCGGTCCTTTCCAAGCTGTCAGAATCGCTGCGTCGAGACATCGGCATCTTGTAGTGGGGCACTGCTTTCACCACATTTTCCGCTGGCAGGCGCGCGTGGAACGACATGCTAGCCTCGTTAGGAGAGACTGATGGCGCAAAAATCAGGTTTTGATTTCTTCGGCTTTAGCGGCAAGCCCGGCGAGGAGAGCGAAGTGCGCGAGAAATTCTGGCGCACGGCCAAGAGGGCTGCCCGGCAGATCCCGTTCATGGAAGAGCTGGTCGCCGCCTACTACTGCGCCATGGACAAGAACACGCCTCTGCGCGCCAAGGGCATCCTGGTGGCGGCGCTCGGCTATTTCGTGCTGCCGACGGACGTCATCCCCGACTTCGTCTTCGGACTGGGCTTTACCGACGACATCGCGGTGCTGACCGCCGCGATCACCACCGTCAAAGCCCACATCACGCCCGCGCATCGGCTCGCCGCCAAGCAGGCGATTGCCGACAACAGCTGAGCCGACGACAAGGCAGAAAAGTCAAACTCTTGCCGCTTTCGTGGCCTCCAAGTCGCGAAAGGGACGTTGCAACTGCCGCTTTTCGAGCGACGGGCGCAAGGATGGCGGCGGTTTCCTGGGGTGGATGTCCTTTTCCCAAGGGAAATTCACCGTTTGGTAACCCAGATTAAATCAAAATGAAGCGACGGGCAGGACGCTGAGCCGGCCTGCCTCCGCACCATATATGGGAAAAGCGATGCGCGGATTGATTGCTACAATTTCGAGCCTGGCACTGGTGGCCATGACAGCGCCGGCTCTGGCGCAGTCGGCGACCAAGATCGGCCAGCACAATGCCTGGGGCACCTACAGCTACAAGGCGTCGGGCGGCAAGGTTTGCTATGTGTTGACCGTGCCGACCGACAAGCAGCCGCCGACGCTTGACCATGGCGACATGTTCTTCTTCGTCAGCCAGCGGCCGGGACAGCAGGTCTCCTACGAGCCGCAATTCATCGCCGGCTACAATTTCCAGGAAAACTCCAAGGCCACCGTCACCATCGACGGCAAGAGCTTTTCGATGTTCACCCGCGGCAAGTCGGCCTGGGTCGAGAACGCCGCCGAGGAGCCGGTGCTGATCGCCGCGATGAAAACCGGCAGCGACATGAAGGTGCAGGCGAAGTCCGGCCGCGGCAACACCACCACCTATGTCTTTTCGCTGAAAGGCATTTCGGCGGCGCTGTCGTCCATCGCCAAGTGCAAATAGCCATAGGCGAAGCGGAGTTTGAGTAAGGGCCGGGCCGCAAGCCCGGCTTTTTGCTTTTTAAAACGCCGCCGGCCGGCACATTGCGGCGAGCCTTGCACCGCCGCCACCCATGACTCCGCCGTCAACCTGTGCTATGCGCCGCGCTTCATTTCCAGCACGATGCTGTAATCGGCCGCAAATCGCTTATATTGGCGCAACAATGACCCTTTCATTCGACCTCACCACTGAGGCCGCCCGTGACGCGTTGCGCGCCCGCGCCACGCCGGCCGAAAAACCGTCGCTGATCGGCCTGACCCGGGCCGAGCTTGGCGCTGCCCTGGTTGCATCAGGCATCGTGCCGGAGCGCCAGGCCAAGATGCGCGCCCAGCAGCTCTGGCACTGGATGTATGTGCGCGGCGTCTCCGACTTTGCCGGCATGTTCAACATCTCCAAGGATTTGCGCGCCGAGCTCGACAAGCATTTCACCGTCGCCAGACCCGAGATCGTCGAGGAGCAGATTTCCTCCGACGGCACGCGCAAATGGCTGTTTCGCTTTCCGCCGCGCGGCGCCGGCCGGCCGGTCGAGATCGAGACCGTCTACATTCCCGAAGAAGGCCGCGGCACGCTCTGCATCTCGTCGCAGGTCGGCTGCACGCTGACCTGCTCCTTCTGCCACACCGGCACGCAGAAGCTGGTGCGCAACCTGACATCAGAGGAAATCCTCGCCCAGCTTTTGACCGCCCGCGACCGGCTCGGCGATTTCCCCGACCGCGACACGCCCGATGGCGCCATCGTGCCGGCCGAGGGCCGGAAAGTGTCCAACGTCGTCATGATGGGCATGGGCGAGCCGCTCTACAACTTCGAGGCGGTGAAGAAGGCGCTGCTGATCGCGTCCGACGGCGACGGGCTTTCCCTGTCGAAAAGACGCATCACGCTGTCGACCTCCGGCGTCGTGCCGGAAATCTTCCGCACCGGCGACGAGATCGGCGTCATGCTGGCGATCTCGCTGCACGCCACCAATGACGATTTGCGCGACCTTTTGGTGCCGATCAACAAAAAATATCCGTTGAAAGAGCTGATCGCCGCCTGCCGCGCCTATCCCGGCCTGTCGAATGCCCGGCGCATCACCTTCGAATATGTGATGCTGAAGGACGTCAACGATTCGATCGAGGACGCCAAGGGGCTTATCAAGCTGCTCAAGGGCATTCCGGCCAAGATCAATCTGATCCCGTTCAACCCGTGGCCGGGCACCAACTACCAGTGCTCTGACTGGGAGACGATCGAGAAATTCGCCGACTACATCAACAATGCCGGCTATGCCTCGCCGATCCGCACGCCGCGCGGCCGCGATATCCTCGCCGCCTGCGGCCAGCTCAAGTCGGAATCGGAGCGCATGCGCAAGGTCGATCGGCTGGCGCTGGAAGCGATGATGATCGCGGGGCACGGCGAGGCGTGACCCGCCTTATCGCCTATCTCATTCGCTTCGCCGTCATCCTGATCGGCTATGTCGTCGCCGCGCTGGCGGCCAGCGCCTTCCTCAACATCATGTTTCTGGCGTCGCTCGGCTACACGCCGGAGCACGCGCACCCTACGGCGACTGCTTCGCTGTATTTTTCTATCCCCTTCGTTGCGCTGTTCGTCGCCTATTTCGCCTTCATGCCGGCAGCCATCGCCATCCTCGTCTCCGAAATCCTGGGGCGGCGCGACTGGCTGTTCTATGCGCTGGCGGGCGCGGTGGTCGCGGCGGTCTTCCTCGGCTTCGCCTACCAGACCGCCGATGCCAATTTCGAGATCACCGACCCGCGCGTCGCCGCTGCCGTGATCGGCTGCGGCATGGTCGGCGGCATTTTTTACTGGCTGAGCGCCGGGCGCTCAGCTGGAAGCTGGCGTCAGATTGAACGCCCTACTTCGCCTGGGCGGTCAGGATCTTGAGCGCGAAGGCGGAAAACACCCCTGCGAACAGATAGTCGACGGCGCGCGTCACCCGCGGGCTGGTCTTCATCGCCGCCGAGAATTTTTCTGCTGCAAAGACCATCGGCGCTGTTACCGGGATCGACAAAACGACGAACATCGCGCCGAGGAAGAACAGTTTTCCGGGCGCGTTCGGATCATGCGCCGAGACGAACTGCGGCAGGAAGGTCATGAAGAACAGGATGATCTTCGGGTTGAGCAGATTGACACCGAGCCCTGCCGCCCAGGCGCGAAACAGCGAAATCTCAGGCCCGCTCTTCTTCTCCGGCGAAAACGCCGACCCCTTGGTGATCGCCTGCCAGGCCAGGAAGACGAGATAGCCGGCGCCGAAGATCTTCAGGGCCAGGAAGGACATCGGCGAGGCAACGATCAGCGCCGAGACACCGACCACTACCAGCGTGGTGTGGATCACCGTGCCGCACAGCGCGCCGGCCATCGAGGCAAAGCCGGTGGCGCGGCCATGGCTCAGCGTGCGCGACACGAACAGCGTCATGTCTGGCCCCGGCGTGATCGCCAGGATCACGGTGGCGATGGCGAACTGGATCAGCGTGGTGGTGTCGGGAATGAAGGACATCGGCGGACCCTGGATAAAGAAGGCGCAGCCTATACCGCAAGCGTCTTCTCGGCACCAGCGACTGGCCGGCACAAGGGCTGATCCAGTATGCCAGCAGCGACCGGGGGACCGTTCGTCTCTTGCGCAGTCCGGAAAGCCCGTGATACCTCGCCCGGCGAGAACCCTTGTCGCGGAACCGCCAATATGTCCCCCAGCATGTCAAAAGCAAAAGCCGTCAAGAAGGTCGTGCTCGCCTATTCCGGCGGCCTCGACACTTCCATCATCCTGAAGTGGCTGCAGACCGAGCTTGGCGCCGAGGTGGTCACCTTCACCGCCGATCTCGGGCAGGGCGGCGAGCTGGAGCCGGCGCGGCGCAAGGCCGAGATGATGGGCATCAAGGACATCCGCATCATGGATGTCCGCGAGGAATTCGTTTCCGATTTCGTATTTCCGATGTTTCGCGCCAATGCCGTCTATGAAGGCACCTATCTGCTCGGCACCTCGATTGCCCGCCCGCTGATCTCCAAGCACCTGGTCGAGATCGCCAGGGAGACCGGCGCCGATGCCATCGCCCACGGCGCCACCGGCAAGGGCAACGACCAGGTCCGCTTCGAGCTCTCGGCCTATGCGCTCAACCCCGACATCAAGGTTATCGCGCCATGGCGCGACTGGTCGTTCAAGTCGCGCACCGACCTGATCAACTTCGCCGAGCAGCACCAGATCCCGGTGCCGAAGGACAAGAGGGGCGACGCGCCGTTTTCAGTCGACGCCAACCTGCTGCATTCGTCTTCCGAGGGCAAAGTGCTGGAAGACCCGTGGAGCGAGCCGCCGGAATTCGTCCACCAGCGCACCATCTCGCCGATGGACGCGCCGGACAAGGTCACCGAGATCGAAATCGAATTCCTGAAGGGCGATCCGATCGCGCTCGACGGCAAAAAACTGTCGCCGGCGACGATGCTGGCGGCGCTCAACGATCTCGGCCGCGACAACGGCATCGGCCGGCTCGACCTTGTCGAGAACCGTTTCGTCGGCATGAAATCGCGCGGCGTCTACGAGACCCCCGGCGGCACCATACTGATATCAGCCCACCGGGCGATCGAATCGATCACACTCGACCGTGGCGCCGCCCACCTCAAGGACGAGTTCATGCCGCGCTATGCCGAGCTGATCTACAACGGCTTCTGGTTCGCGCCCGAGCGGCTGATGCTGCAGGCAATGATCGACAAGAGCCAGGAAGATGTCGAAGGCACGGTGCGGCTGAAGCTCTACAAGGGCAACGTCATCGTCACCGGCCGCAAGTCGAAGAAGACGCTCTATTCCGACGCGCTGGTCACCTTCGAGGACGACCGTGGCGCCTACGACCAGAAGGACGCCGAAGGCTTCATCCGCCTCAACGCGCTAAGGTTGCGGACGCTGGCGGCACGTAGTCGAAAAAGCTAGCCAGTTTCTCTGCGCGGAGGGATTTGGCTCTTTGACTGAGTCCGAAAGGGACTGCGGACGGTCGTTGCCGGCCCTGCAGCCAGCCGCCGATCTCCTACATCTGCGATTGGCTACAGGCCACCATGCCTTCGTCACCCCAGGGCGGAGCAAGGAGCGAAGCGACGCGGCGCAGACCCTGGGATCCATTCCCGTGACATCGGCCGAAGAATGCAGGCGACTCAGGATAAATGCCGATCTGTAGTGGCCATCAAAGGTTCTGCACCGTCGTGACGCTCTGATATCATGGATCCCAGGGTCTGCGCTCCGCTTCGCTCCTTGCTCCGCCCAGGGATTGACGAAGGGAGGGATGTTTCAGCCAATCTCGAAAGTTTGCGACCTGCCACTGAAATTCGCCGCGAAAACTATCGACGTTCGCTGCCGGTCGGCTTCCAATCTGTTTGAGTCAACGTGTTAGGAACTAGTGCTGTTATGGACTTGGGACGGAGACCACACTGCGTTGGCTGATGCCTGTTCCGCTGGCCTTCTGGTGGCCTTGCGGAGGAGTTCGATGCCGAAGTGCCGGCCTATAGCGGGTTTGCACTGTCGATTTCGTCCCGCCTGGCCCATGGCCGGAAGGCACTTCTTCAGCTCAATATCGCCTTAGGAATATGCGAGGGAAGGCCCATGCGAAAACTGATCTCCACCGGCTCGCCCTTCGAGAAGGCCGCCGGTTATTCGCGTGCCTTGGTACAGGGCGACTGGTGTTTCGTTTCCGGGACGACCGGCTACGACTATGCGACCATGTCGATGCCGGAGACGGTCGAGGCGCAGACGCGCAATTGCCTTGCGACCATCGCCAAGGCGTTGCAGGATGGCGGCTTCGAGATAGGTGATGTGGTGCGGGCGCATTACTACATCACCGACGCGGCTTTCGTCGACATCGTCTTTCCGATCCTCGGCGAGGCCTTTGGCGACATCAGGCCGGCGGCGACGATGATCGTCTGTCAGCTCAATAAGCCGGAAATGAAGATCGAGATCGAAGTGACGGCGCTCAAGCGCACGGCCTGAGCGCGGCGGCGGTGCAGAAGCTTGCGTGGATGTCGGCGGGGCGCCAAGGATCGCCAAAGATGCTCTGAACCAAAAGCTTGCGCACAGCCCGCTTGGCGTTTAGCAAGGCCGCGGCTCACGCCAGCGCCGCGCGTCCTTTTGGACGCGCAAAGGACGCTGTAGAATTTTGGTTCTGCGCATGACCCCGAAATCGATTCCGATTTCGGGGTCATGCGACACAGTTAGGACGGTTCCGATGGCTTCGAAAAATCTCCTCCTGCTCGCCGGCGACGGCATCGGCCCCGAGGCGATGGCCGAGGTGAAGAAGCTGATCGCCGCCATGAATGACAGGCTCGGCAGTGGTTTCGTCACCGATGAGGGGCTGGTCGGCGGCTGCGCCTACGACGCACATGGCGCGGCGATTTCCGATGCCGACATGGCCAAGGCGATGGCTGCCGACGCGGTGCTGTTTGGCGCCGTCGGCGGCCCGAAATGGGATGCGGTGCCGTATGAGGTTCGCCCGGAAGCCGGACTGCTGCGGCTGCGCAAAGACATGGAGCTGTTCGCCAATCTCAGGCCCGCCATTTGCTATCCGGCGCTGGCGGCGTCCTCCTCGCTCAAGCAGGAGGTGGTCGAAGGGCTCGATATATTGATCGTGCGCGAGCTCACCGGCGGCGTCTATTTCGGCGAGCCCAAGCAGATCATCGACCTCGGCAACGGCCAGAAGCGCGGCATCGACACGCAGGTCTACGACACGTTCGAGATCGAGCGCATTTCGGGCGTTGCCTTCGAGTTGGCACGGACACGCCGCAACCATGTGACCTCAATGGAAAAGCGCAATGTGATGAAGTCGGGGGTGCTGTGGAACGAGGTCGTCACGCAGACCCACAAGGCGCGCTATGCCGACGTCAAGCTCGACCACATGCTGGCCGATGCCGGCGGCATGCAGCTGGTGCGCTGGCCGAAACAATTCGACGTCATCGTCACCGACAATCTGTTCGGCGACATGCTGTCCGACATTGCCGCCATGCTGACCGGCTCGATCGGCATGCTGCCGTCGGCATCGCTCGGCGCGCCGGATGCCAAGACGAAGAAGCGCAAGGCGCTCTACGAGCCGGTGCATGGCTCGGCCCCCGACATATCAGGCAAGGGCATCGCCAACCCGATCGCCATGATCGCCTCCTTCGCCATGTGCATGCGCTATTCCTTCGGCATGGTGACAGAGGCCGACCGCCTGGAAAGCGCCATCGCCGCCGTGCTCGACCAGGGCTTGCGTACAAGGGATATTCTTTCCGAGGGCATGACTGAGGTCGGCACCACTCAGATGGGCGACGCGATCATTGCCAAGTTCCTGGGCTGAGTCTGTGGCGGTCGACGTCTGCAGGGCGACGCCCGGGGACGCTAATAGGCCCCGACGCCTGCCGGCACCGGACCCCACTGGTTTTCACGGGCCTGCGTGGGGATCAGCGCGAAGACCAGGATGATCAGCCAGCCGATGGTTGGGATGAGCACCGCCAGAAAAAGCCAGCCGGTCAGGCCGATGTCGTGCAAGCGACGCACGTTCAGTCCGATCCATGGCGGGATTGTCGCCAGCACAAACGTGCCGCAAAGACCGACCGTCACTGCCGGCACTTCGTCGAAATTGCCCATGGCGTCGTCGAGGAAGAGGCCGATGCCGACGACCGCAATCAGCGCGATCGTCCAGAACAGGCAAAAGCCCCAATATTCCTTGCGGCGGGCACGGCCGGCGAAGTTGAAGTAATTTTCAGTCAGGCCCCGCCAGAAATAATCCCACAATCCGGTAGCCGCGGCGGGACGACTTTCAGCGGACCGGCCGAAATGTTGCGGCGCCCCGGGCACATTGGCGGTTTGAGTCGGGGCGGCGGTTGCGGCAGGCGGACTGGCGGGCGGACCGGCAGTCCGGGCGCGGATCGAAAAAACGTCGCGTGCCCGCCCGCCGGCCGGCTGGAACTCGATAACCGTGCCCCTGGCCATCGACGCCTCTCGGCGCAGATCCTCGCGCGCGAAAGTGTAGCGGTTGCCGTCGGCTCCGGTGATGAAACCGAAGCCTTGGTCCTCGTCATAGTGAAGCACTTCGCCGCGCATGTCCCACCTCTGGTCCCGCTGCTCAGACTGTTCAAAGTCAGGGCGGATCGCAAGGGGTGTGCGCGAAATGCAGTGCGTCGGCTACGAGCAGGCCACCGCGCTTTCGGCATCCCGCGGCGGAGCAGGAGCGAAGCGGTGTCGCGGAGGCCCTGGGATTCCATGCCATGACATCAGAGCATCGAGCCGGTGCAGAACCTTGATGCCGGAGGGACAGCACCCCCCTCTGTCCTGCCGGACATCTCCCCCGCAAGGGGGGAGATTGGCCGTCATCCCGGCCTTCGCCAATCTTGATCAATGGAAGGCTGGAGCTGCCATTGAAGCTGCTGATCTCCCCCCAAGTGGCCCCTTGCGGGGGAGATGGCCGGCAGGCCAGAGGGGGGTGGGAAGGATCGCTACAGCTTTCGTTTTCCGCGGCGTTCTTTGGCCACCTGTCAAGATCGCTTAATTCAGGCCGGCCGCTTCTTCGGCTTCTTGTTCTTGGTGGGGCCGGTCTTGTCGAATTTCGGCTTGCTTGCCTTCCCGGCCCAGGGCTTTGCCTCGAACGCGGCGGGGCGCTGATCGGCTGACGGTGCGCGCTTCTCGAATTTGGGCGCGTTTTGGTCGAATGTCCGCTTGCCACGGTGCGGCTTCTTGTCCGGGCGTGGTTCCTGATAGCCGGCCCGCGACAGGTCGGGCGTGCCGTCCAGCCGCTTCACCGCGATGTTGTTCTGCAGCTTGCGGTCGGGCCCGATCGCTTGGAGAAACCGGTCGGCCCAATCGGCCGCGATCTGCACGAAGGTTTCCTCCGGCTGCATCTTGATGGCGCCGATCTCGCGCTTGCTGATGCCGCCGGTCCGGCACAGCATCGGGATCAGCCAGCGCGGCTCGGCATTCTGCCTGCGTCCCACCGACAGCGAGAACCAGACGCTGTCGCCGAAATCATCGCGGCGGCTGGGTGCCTCGTCCCTGCGCGCAAACTTGTCTCCCGACGGCGTGAACGGAGCGATGTCGAGTAGATCCTCGGGCGCCGAGCGGCTGGAGCGGCAGAGACGCACGAAGGCCGCCGCCACCAGCTCGGCGCCACGTTGGTCGAGAAGCGTGCTGACGAAGCCGCGCTCATCGTCCGTCACAGGCTCGGCGAAAACCGGATCAGCGAGGATGCGCTCGTCGTCGCGGCGCAGGACGTCGTCGACCGAAGGCGGACTTGCCCATGTCGCCGCAAGGCCGGCACTTTGCAGCAGCCGTTCGGTGCGCCTTCGGGCATTGTTGGGCACGATCAGCGCGCTGACGCCTTTGCGTCCCGCCCGCCCCGTCCGCCCGCTCCGGTGCAGCAGCGTCTCCGGATTGGTCGGCAGGTCGGCGTGGATCACCAGTTCGAGGTTGGGCAGGTCGATGCCGCGCGCCGCAACGTCGGTGGCGATGCAGACCTTGGCGCGGCCGTCGCGCATTGCCTGCAGCGCGTGACTGCGCTCGTTCTGGCTCAGCTCGCCCGAAAGCGCCACCACGGAAAAGTTGCGGTTGTTGAAGCGCGCGGTCAGGTGATTGACGGCGGCGCGCGTGTTGCAGAACACCAGTGCATTCTTCGCCTCGTAATAGCGCAGCACGTTGATGATGGCGTTTTCCCGGTCGGGCTGGGCCACGCTCAGCGCCCGGTATTCGATGTCGAGATGCTGCTTTTCCTCGCCCGAGGCCGAGATGCGTACCGCATCGCGCTGGTAACCCTTGGCCAGCGTGGCGATGGAGCGCGGTACGGTGGCCGAAAACATCAGCGTGCGACGCTCGGCAGGGGCAGCGTCGAGGATGAATTCCAGATCCTCGCGAAAGCCGAGATCGAGCATCTCGTCGGCTTCGTCGAGCACGACTGCCTTCAGTTCAGACATGTCGAGCGAGTTGCGGGTGATGTGGTCGCGCAGCCGGCCAGGCGTGCCGACGACGATATGGGCGCCGCGTTCCAGCGCGCGTCGCTCGGTGCGCATATCCATGCCGCCGACGCAGGACGCTATCGCTGCGCCGGTCAGTTCGTAAAGCCATTCCAGCTCGCGCGTTACCTGCAAAGCGAGCTCGCGCGTCGGCGCGACGGCCAGCGCCAGCGGTAAGGCGGCGTGGGAAAAGCGCTCGGCCCCATCGAGAAGGGTCGGCGCCAGGGCGAGGCCGAAGGCGACGGTCTTGCCGGAGCCGGTCTGCGCCGAAACCAGCGCATCGGCCTGCCCGAGCTCGAGAACCGCCTTCTGCACCGGTGTCAGCTCGACATAACCGCGTTTTTCCAGCGCCTTTGCCAGCGCGGGGACAAGTGCTTCGAAATTGGACATATGCTTCTTTCGGAATTCGGATTCTTTTATGCCCGGCAATGGGTCATCCGTCGGCGAGCACCAGGAGCGCCACGAGCCAAACGATCCAATCGTTCGTACTTCGCGCCGCCGCCATTGTACAGGGCAAGCCGCCTCGCTGCGTCGCGATTGACTCTTCGCCTAAACCGCGTAAAAGCCGGCACCGAACGGGATAGTTTCGATGCGCGGCCTTTTAATGGCGCTTCTTGCATTCGACTTCCCCGGCCGCAATGCGAACCATTGGGCCGGGCGCGTCGGCGCGTCTCCTCGTTCCAGCAAAACTACGGCTAAAACGACCACTAAAACGGTCTGATTCCCTTGGCCTAACCACCCTCTCCCGGGTCCGGCCCGGGGGTTGAAACCCGCATCGGCCGGCGGGTTTTCTCCAAAAAAACCGAGCGGAGAGGACAGGAGATTTCGATGAGTTTCAAGGTTGCAATCGTCGGCGCCACGGGCAATGTGGGCCGAGAAATGCTCAACATACTGGAAGAGCGCGGCTTTCCGGTAAGCGAGGTGGTGGCGCTGGCCTCGCGGCGCAGCCAGGGCACGGAAGTGTCGTTCGGCGACCGCACGCTGAAGGTCAGGACGCTCGACCAATATGATTTTTCCGACACCGACATCTGCATCATGTCGGCCGGCGGCAACGTCTCGAAGGAATGGTCGCCGAAGATCGGCAAGCAGGGCTGCGTCGTCATCGATAACTCGTCGGCCTTCCGCTACGACCAGGACGTGCCGCTGATCGTGCCGGAGGTGAACCCGGACGCGATTTCGCTGTTCACGCGCAAGAACATCATCGCCAACCCGAACTGCTCGACGGCGCAGCTGGTCGTGGCACTGAAGCCGTTGCACGACTTCGCCACCATCAAGCGCGTCGTCGTCGCCACCTACCAGTCGGTCTCCGGCGCCGGCAAGGAAGGCATGGACGAATTGTTCACGCAGACGCGGGCCGTGTTCGTCGCTGACCAGGTCGACGTCAAGAAGTTCACCAAGCGCATCGCCTTCAACGTCATCCCGCATATCGACGTCTTCCTCGACGACGGCTTCACCAAGGAAGAGTGGAAGATGGTCGCCGAGACCAAGAAGATGCTCGACCCCAAGATCAAGCTGACGGCGACCTGCGTGCGCGTGCCGGTGTTCATCGGCCATTCGGAAGCGGTCAACATCGAGTTCGAAAAACCGATCACCGCCGACGAGGCACGCGAGATTCTGCGCGAAGCGCCGGGCTGCCAGGTTCTCGACAAGCGCGAGGACGGCGGCTACATCACGCCGCTGGACTCGGCCGGCGAGGACGCCACCTTCATCTCGCGCATCCGCGAGGATTCGACCATCGACAACGGCCTGTCGATGTGGATCGTCTCCGACAATCTGCGCAAGGGCGCGGCACTCAACGCGGTGCAGATCGCCGAATTGCTGATCGAGCGCGGGCTGATCCAGCCGAAGAAGAAGGCGGCTTGATTCTCGCTCACGGCTCGGCCTTCGGCCGATTTAATTTTCGCTCACGGGCCGTATCGCCGCTGCCGCGGCGGCCCTCCGCGGGGGCGCCGGACAACCGGCGGCCCGCAGTCGCGGGCTCGGCCTTCGGCCGTTAGCTCCGTTCTCTCCGTTTTACGGGGAGAAGGTCCCGGCAGGGGATGAGGGGCAGCGCCCACATTTCCAGACACAAGGCGCCCGCCTCACCCACGATTCTCTTCCGCCAGCTTCGTCAGTATCGCCACCGCCTCTTCCGCCCGATCGGCCGGGACAAACAGATGGTCATGATAGAAGGCCGAGACCGGATTGACGCCCATGCCGGCGGCGGCAAGACGCGTGGTGATGGCGGCGAGGAAGCCTACCGCCTCCAGCGACGAATGGATGTTCAGCGTCACCATGCGGCAGCGAAACACGATCTCCAGGCCAGCGGCCTCGGCTTCCTCCTCTAGCGCGATCAGCGTCGTGCCCTCGCGCTCGCGAAACAGCATCACCGGCTCGAGGCTGTCCGGTACGGGCGCATCGCGCGGCAGTGTGGCGAAGACGTGGATGCGGGGACGCAATTCCGGCGTCATCGTTGCCAGCAGTTTCTTCAGATCGGTCTCGCCGGCCATCGATTTGCTCCCGAATGTCTTGCGGATTTTCGATAGCGTGCTCGGCCCCAGGCCGGCAAGGCGACATCGCCATGTCGCTGGCGGCTGAGCTTGTGCGTATACTGCATTGCACAATGGAACCGATCAGGGCCATTGCCGGTCCGTGAAAGGGGTTTTTATGATCGTTCGCCCGCGCCCGGGATTCTTGCATCTGTTCTTCATCATGCGCGGCTCGGTGGTGCCGCGCATCCTGCCGCAGATCTTCGGCTTCGGCGTCTACGGCGCGCTGGTGGTGCTGGCGGTCAGGGCACTGAAGCTTGACTTCGGCAATGCCGGCCCCGCGCCGTTCGCCCTGCTCGGTGTGGCGCTGTCGATCTATCTCGGCTTCCGCAACAACGCCGCCTATGACCGCTGGTGGGAAGCGCGCAAGCTGTGGGGTCAGCTTGTCTTCGACATTCGCAATCTGGCGCGCGCCAGCACCGGGCTGATCGAAAACCGGGCGGAACTGCGCGGCCTGCTGATGGAGGCGATCGCCTTCTGCCACTTCCTGCGCGGCCTGCTTCGGCGGGTGGACGCAACGTCGGACGCACGCGCGTTCATCGGCGACGAAGCCGAAAGTGCCGCCAAGCTGGCCAACCCGCCCGACGCCCTGGTGCGGCGGATGGGCGAGCGAGCCGCCGCGCTGTACAGGGCCGGCGCGATCGACGTCATGGGCTACCGCATCCTCGACGAGCGCCTGTCGCAAATCGCCGCAGCGCAGGCCGGCTGCGAGCGCATCATGGGAACACCGCTTCCGTTTGCCTACACGCTGCTCTTGCAGCGCACCGCCTATATCTTCTGCCTGCTGCTGCCGTTTGGGCTCGCCTCGACTGCCGGCTGGGCGACGCCGCTGTTCACGGCGCTGATCGCCTACACCTTCTTCGGCCTCGACGCGCTCTCGGAGGAACTCGAGGACCCGTTCGGCACCGAGGCCAACGACCTCGCCCTCGACGGCCTGTGCCGCGTCTGTGAAATCTCGGTGTTCGAGGCGCTCGGCGAGGCGCCGCCAAAAATGATCCCCGCCGAAAAATACTATTTCTCCTAGGGTTTGTTCCCACGCTCATGGCAGCGCCGTGCGCTCAAAAGATCGTAGGCGTGTTGGATCGCCGCCTCACGCCGCGTCCTTGGTTCGACCCTCGCCAAGAGGGCTCGAAACAACCGGAGGACCAATGACCATGTCTCAAACAGCATCCGTCACGCCGGGCGCGCTGTGGACCGGCCGAGGGCTCAGCGCCCTCATCGTGCTGTTCATGATCTTCGACAGCGTCATCAAGCTGCCGCCGCTCGATGTCGTCACCCAGACCATGGTGCAGCTCGGCTGGCCGGCCGATCCCAATGTCTCGCGCATGCTCGGCCTCATCGGACTGGTCTCGACTGCGCTGTATGCGGTGCCGCGCACCTCGGTGCTTGGCGCCATCCTGCTCACCGCCTACCTCGGTGGCGCCATCGCGACGCATATACGTATCGGCAGCCCGCTGTTTTCGCACACGCTGTTCGGCGTCTATCTCGGCTTCATCTTGTGGGGTGGCCTTTTTCTGCGCAACCCCAGGGTGCGCGCGCTGATCCAGTTCAACCGATAGCGGCGACTTCAAAAGCCGTTCGATGGGCGGTCGCGCCGCCAGAGAAGGCGCGGTCTGCCGCCACCCTTCTTCTTTGACTTTGGATCAAATCGCCCGATTGCGAGTTAGGAGATATGGCGGCGAGGACGGGAAACCCCGTTTGAGAGGAACGACAATGAAGAAGCTGGTGGTCCTGATGGTATTGGCAACCTCGCTCGCAGCCTGTTCCCGGACAGAACAGGGCGCGGCGGTCGGTGGCCTCGGTGGCGCTGCTGTCGGCGCTGCCGTCGCAAACGATCCGGTGGAGGGAGCTGTCGTTGGTGGTGCCGTCGGCGCCGTCGCCGGTGCGCTGATCGGCCGGGCCAACGAACCGGACCGCTGCCGCTACCGGGATCGCTATGGCCGCGTATACATCGCCCGTTGCCCGCAGGGCTATTGAACAGGCGCGGCCTCCCTCACGGGCATGCCCTGAAAAGAGAACGGCGGGCAATGGCCCGCCGTCTTCATGACCGATAAAGGTCGATTATTCGGCGGTCGCGGCTTCCGCCTCGGCCGGCGCGGCGGCCGCGGCGGCAACAGCGGCGGCTGCATCGTCCTGCGCCTTCTTCAGAAGTGCGGCGCGTTCCTGCGCCTTCTTGCCGGGCTCGGCCTTCTTCGGGTTGGAGCGGGTCTCACGCTTGGCGATGCCGGCCTCATCGAGGAAGCGCAGCACGCGGTCGGTCGGCTGGGCGCCGTGCGAAAGCCAATGCTTGACGCGGTCGGCGTCGACCTTGACCCGCTCGCCGTCCTTGGGCAGCAGCGGGTTCCACGAGCCGAGCGACTCGATGAATCGGCCGTCGCGCGGCGAACGGGCGTCGGCGACGACGACGTGGTAATAGGGACGCTTCTTCGAGCCCGCACGGGCCAGTCGGATTTTCAGTGGCATTTCTTTTCTCCTAAAAACTCTGATTTTCGTTGATCGGGGTTGTGGCTGTTGTCTTTATGCATGTCGTTGTCCGGCTGCACTGGTCCTCAGCCGGTTTTCGTTACGCCGTTGGATGCGGCGATATGCTCGTGATGCCGGATCACTTCACGGACGACGAAGTTCAGGAATTTCTCCGCGAAATCCGGGTCGAGATGGGCGTCCTTCGCCAGTTGGCGAAGGCGGGCGATCTGCTGCTGCTCGCGTGCCGGATCGGCCGGCGGCAGGCCATGCGACGCCTTCAGCTTGCCGACCGCCTTGGTGCAGCGGAAACGCTCGGCCAGCATGTGGATGAGCGCTGCGTCGATGTTGTCGATCGAGGCGCGGTAGTCGACCAGCGCCGCACGGGCGTCGGCCATGTCCTTCTCTTCGTTCATGGCGCCCTCACTTCTTCTTGCCGGGGCCGTTCTTGCCGAGCATTGGCAGGCCGCCGCCAGATCCCGGCAGACCAGGAAGCTTCATGCCGCCGGGCAGCCCAGGCAGGCCACCGCCACCTGGAAGGCCACCGGGCAGGCCCTTCATGCCGCCGAGACCGGCTGCCTGCGCCTGCTTCTGCAAGGCTTCGAGTTGCTTGGGGTCCATCTTGGACAGGTCCGGCATGCCGCCGCCCATCATGCCGCCCGGGCCACCCATGCCTCCCATACCCCCTGGCATCATGCCGCCGAGGCCCATCTTCTGGGCCAGGCCGCCCATCATGCCGCGCATCAGGCCACCGCCTTTGCCCTTGCCGCCCATCGCCTTCATCATGTCGGCCATGCCGCGATGCATCTTCAGGAGCTTGTTGATCTCGGCCGCGTCGGTGCCGGAGCCGGCGGCGATGCGCTTCTTGCGCGAGTGCTTCAGAATATCGGGGTTGGCGCGCTCGGCCTTGGTCATCGACGAGATGATGGCGAGCTGGCGGCCAAACATCTTGTCGTCGAGACCGGCGGCAGCCATCTGATCCTTCATCTTGCCCATGCCCGGCATCATGCCCATGATGCCGCCCATGCCGCCCATCTTCGACATCTGCTGAAGCTGGCCGGCAAGGTCGTTCAGGTCGAACTTGCCCGACTGCATCTTCTTGGCCATCGCCGCCGCCTGCTCGGCGTCGATGTTTTCGGCAGCCTTTTCGACGAGGCTGATGATGTCGCCCATGCCGAGGATGCGGTCGGCGATGCGCTTGGGATGGAATTCCTCCAGCCCGTCCATTTTCTCGCCGGTGCCGATCAGCTTGATCGGCTTGCCGGTGACGGCGCGCATGGAAAGTGCTGCACCACCACGCCCATCACCATCCATGCGGGTCAGCACCAGCCCGGTGATGCCGACGCGCTCATCGAAGCTTTTCGCCAGATTGACGGCGTCCTGGCCGGTCAGCGAATCGGCAACCAAAAGGATCTCGTGCGGCGACGACACCTTCTTGATGTCGGCCATCTCGACCATCAGCGGCTCGTCGATATGGGTACGGCCGGCGGTGTCGAGGATGACGACGTCATGGCCGCCGAGCTTTGCCGCCTGCACGGCGCGGCGGGCGATGTCGACGGGATTCTGGCCGGCGACGATCGGCAGCGTGGCGACCTTGACCTGCTCGCCGAGCTGACGGAGCTGCTCCTGCGCGGCAGGACGCCGCGTGTCGAGCGAGGCCATAAGGACCTTCTTGTTCTGACGCTCGGTGAGGCGCTTGGCGATCTTGGCCGATGTCGTGGTCTTGCCGGAACCCTGCAGGCCGACCATCATGACGACGACCGGGGCCGGTGCGTTGAGGTCGATGGCAACGCCCTCGGCGCCGAGCATCTCGACCAGCTCGTCATGGACGATCTTGACGACCATCTGGCCGGGCTTGATCGACTTCACCACGGCGGCGCCGACGGCCCTCTCGCGAACCTTGTCGGTGAAGGAACGCACCACTTCCAGCGCCACGTCGGCCTCGAGCAGCGCACGGCGCACCTCGCGCAGCGCCGCCGAGACATCGGCCTCGGACAGGGCACCGCGACCGGTGAGGCCGTTCAGGATGGAGCCAAGGCGCTCCTGAAGCGATTCAAACATCTTGCGTCCTTCAATCTCGGGTCGTTCGACCCGAGAGGTAATGCGTTCGCGCCCAGTATCCAACCCAAAGCCGGTCCAGGCAAAAGCCCAAAGCCAAAAAGCACCCGGGGGCGCACAGCGCTGCCGGATGTTAGCCTCCAGGATCGATTTACAGCACGTCACCTCAAAGAGGCTTCGGCGTCCCGGTCGGCTTGCTCGGAGGAATACTCGTCGCGGAATTCGCGGCGTGTAGACAGGAAATCGGCCGCGGAGTCAAGGTGCGGGGCCGAATACGCTGAACCGGGCCGGTTCGGTTTATGGCAGCACCACCAGCGTGATGCGCATCAGCTTGGGCCGCCGGGGTGCGAAATATCCGGCTCGACCTTCAGCGGCGAGCGCGGATGCAGCAGCAGCAGAACGGTCAACAGGCTGCAGATGGTGCCGATCGCCGCGATGAGGACGGCATCAAGCGTCGTCCAGCCGGGGCCTTCGAGCGGCTTGGCGTTGAACAGGGCGAAGGAATTGTAGCTCTGCTGGTGCGAAATCAGCAGGAAGCCGGTCAGATTGTTGCCGAGATGGGCGCCAAAGGCTGCGCCGAGATTGCCCGTGGCATAGACCACAAGCGTCAGGAGCAGCGCAAAAGCGGCGATCGAGGCCAGCACGCAGGCGTTGATGGCGGCCGTCGAGCTTGGGCTCCAATGCATCGAAGTGAACAGAAGCGCTGGCAGCAATGCCCAGATGAAGGGGTTTTGAAACCGGTTGGCCAGGCCCCTGAGGAGATAGCCGCGGAACAGCACTTCTTCGGACGAGGTCTGCAGCAGGGTCAGCACAGCGATCGGGATCAGGAACAGCAGCCAGGACGACAGGCCGATCGCACCGCGCGCAATGTCGGGCTGCAAGAGATAGAGCAGGATTTCGGAGAGCAGCGATGTGAGCAGCACCGCGGCCAATCCCCTAAAGAATCCCGAGCGCGAAACGCGGCGGCTGGTGCCGATCAGCGCCATCAGCGGCTCGCGATGGACCCAGCGCATGGCAGCCCACAGGCCGAGCCAGATTCCGGCAAAGGAGGCGAGCGCGGCGAGGATTCCGGCGGGCGAGGCCATGAAATTCTGCACCGCCCCTCCTTCTATCGGGGCGCCAGACGATGCCTGCCAGATAACAAAAAGATAGGCGCCGCCGAACAGCACGGCGATGGTTGTCGCGACCCAGAACAGGATGACGATCACCGTTCCGAGCAGGAGGCGCGGCAGGGTCGTCTTGGCGTTGGGAGTATGCCGGTAGCGCTCGAAGGCGGCAGGGTCTGATATCACGCGGGTTCCTTGCCTGATGCATCGGGTCGCACGATCTAGAGCATCGAACCTGAAAGTGGAACCGGTTTTGGGAAAATCCGATGCTCGGACAAAGCTGGAGCGGCGGGCACGCCGCTCCAGCACGAAGCTCGGGTTAACGATGTCGGACAGCGGCGGCCGCCATTGGCTCTTGCCCGGCGGCCGCCTGGTTGCTTGATGACGTCAGCGCTCGACGTACATGATGCGTCGGGTGCCCGGATCGACCAGTGCCGGCTGACCGTTCACATAGACATAGCGGTAGTCATAGTCCGGAATCTCGCGCAACTCGACGGTATCGGGCAAGGTCGCGCCCGTAACCACTTCGCCCTCGAGATAGACCGGGTCGAGCCGGTTGGTGTCGATATAGGTGCGGACTTCGGCCGGCGGCCGTCTGATCGGCTCGATCGGCTCGCCAGCGACGATCGCTCCGGTATAGGTGTTGGGATAGTCGACATCGGCGGGCGCTTCGACGATGGCAATGTCTGCGGCGGCCGGGCGCCGGGTCAGGACGACCTCGTTGCCGCCGAAATCGGCGGTCACATAGTCGGAATAGATCCAGCCCTGGCCATTGGCCTCGGCTATGGTGCACCATTTGCTGTTTTGGATGCAGCCATCAAGCGTCGCCGACTGGCCGGCGGCGAGCACGCCGATGACCGGGTATTGCGGGCCGGGGCCGGCGCGAATGTTGAGATCGGCGACAGCCGAGACGGCGGTATCGGCCAAGGCTGTGCCCGACATGGCGACAAGCGCTCCGGCGACAGCAGGAAACAGTATGCGCTTCATGGTTTCGCTCCGTTTTGATGGTCCCTCGCGAACGAAAACGAAACAAGGCCCTATGCGTTCCGGCTAAAACGCCTCAGCCGGCTCACGTTTTGTTCCGGTTTCTTTCACTACAGTCAGGAGCTCATGGACGAAGGCCAGCTTCTGTGCCGTTACCTCCGAGATGACGAAGGGATAGAGGTCGGGCAGGCCCATGCAGCGGTTGATCGAGTTGGACGCTTCCGACAGCACCAGCCAGCGGGCTATTATTTTTTCGAACGGTTCGGGAACGGGGGCAGGTTCGGACGGCGCCGGTTGCAGCTCGCCGCCGGTGTCGCCCCGCGACAGGTCGTTGGCCTCCACGGTTTCCAGTCGGCCGAGTGGGAAATTCAGCGCATGCACCATCTCCAGTGTATCGGTGATGTGCAGATGGTGCGCCCATGTCTCGGCCCAGTCCTCCCAGGGATGGGACGTGGCGTAGGCCGAAATGTGGCCCTGCTGCCAGTCGGGCGGCGCGCCATTGGCATGGTAGGCCTTCAGCGCCTGTTCGTAATCGGTGCGGTCGTCGCCGAATAATGTGCGGAAGGCGACAAGCCGTTGCGGGTCATAGCGGATCAGGCGGTCCCAATAATAGTGGCCGAGTTCGTGGCGGAAATGGCCGAGCAATGTGCGGTAGTTCTCGCCCATTTCGACACGCCGTCTTTCGCGCTCAGCCGAGTCCGCCTCGGCGACATTGAGTGTGATCAGGCCGTTGTCATGGCCGGTCAGGATACGCTCGCCACCCGGACCGCCGCCGATCGGATCGGCGAGGAAGTCGAAAGCGAGGCCGGCCTCGTCGCCGGCGTTCTGCTTGGGTGCGACCGGCAGTCCGGCGGCGAGCAGCGAATAGATTGCCCGCTTCTTCGCCGCTTCGACGCGGATCCAGCGACGGCGGTTGCCATCGACCGAAAGGTCCGGGATCAGCTGATTCAACTCGCAGGCGCGGCAGAAGGCATGGCCCGGTTCCGCCATCCAGTTACAGGCGCACTCGTCGGCATTGGTGCACTGGAAAACGCCGCCGGCGCCGGACAACACGAAGCACGCATGCCCTGGATCGTAGAGCACGGAACTGGCGCAGCTCAGGCACTGGGCGTTCTCGAAATAGAGGCGGTGGCCGCAATGCGGGCAATCGAAGAGCTTCATCCCAATCTCAAATCGTCAGGTCTCGAAATCATCAGCCCGGATATAGTGCGGAGCGGCATATCGCCCAAACGCCTGTCGGCGGCCGGCGTTCCTGCCGTTGCTATTTTGCCGCAAGCTGGGCAGCGACCGTCCTCGCCACCGCCTCGCCCGATAGCCTGGCGCCGCCGCAGGTCTGCATCAGCGGACCGGCCAGATGCTCGCCGGCGAAGAAGATTTTTTCCGCCACCGGCTGCATCAGCGTGGCGCGCGCCTGCGAACGGCCGGGCCGCGCCGCCGCATAGGCACCGCGCACGAACCGCTCGCCGCCCCAATTGGTCATCATGGCGCGCCCGACATGTTTTCGGACGTCGCCGCCGAAGATGGCGCACAGCCGGTCGACGACAAAGTCGACGCCTGCCGCCTCGCCCGCCGCCGACATCTCCCAGGCGAAATCGCCGCCGACGAAGCCGACCATCAGGTCGAGGTCGAAAGGAAAGCAAAGGAAGTAGATATCATGCCTGGCCAGCCGCTCGATCAGCAGATCGTCGAAGGGCGCCAGCCCGAGCCTTGTACCCCTGATCTCGACCGGCAGCTTGGTCAGCATGCCCATCGGCAGGTCGAAGAAGGCAGCGAAATGCGTGTCGGGCAGCGTCGGCGCGAATTCGATCTCCTCGAAGGCGAGCACCGCCGGCGAGGCGGTGACAATGGCCGCCTTGGCGCGGATGGTGCCGCGATCGGTGACGCAGGCGACGCCAGGCACGTCCCAGAGGATTTTCCGCACCGGCGTCGACAGCTCGACCGGCACGTCGGCGCCGAAACCGGCGACCAACGCGCCGAACCCCTCTTTGGTGAAATAGTTCGGATCGAGATCGGCGGCGGCCTGAAAGTCGCGGATCGATATCTCGTCCTCGTCGGCGCCAAAGTCCATCGGCCCGGCGAAGGTGGCGGCGGCGCGCGGCGCATGGCCCCTGGCAAGCAACGTCGAAAGACGGTCGTCGTCGCCAGGCTTGATCTCATGCGCCGCCAGCAGCTCGAACAGCCTGCTATCGGCCGCTTTCATCGCGGCCTCCTCGTCCTCGCTCGCCTTTCGATTGCGATAATAGAGATGATCGACATTCATGTCGTGATGGTGAAGCGTCCAGCGGGCAGCTTGCGCCTCGGCAAAGTAGGGATTGCGGTCGGCCGCGTGCAGCCAGGCGCAGCCGATGTCGAAAGGGACGCCGAAATGCTGATCGCTGGTCCAGGCGCGGCCGCCGATACGGTTCATCGCCTCGAACAGCTTGAAGGAAAGGCCGGCCGCACCCAGGGTCTTGGCGGCGGAAAGTCCCGCCGAGCCGGCCCCGATGACCACGACGTCAACGTCTTCCATGAATATTCTAGCCCCCGCCACAATAATTACTTGATCGTAAGCAAGTTCTCCGGCATTCGCCAGCGCTGCGCCGGCGATGCGTAAACGACTTCTTAGCGGGCGGCTCGAAAATCGGTTTCGATTCTCGGAAAGCACGATGCGCTGATTGTAAAGTGTTGGAGCGTACTGCGTCCAAGTGGGCGTACGTGCGCCAACAGTGACAAGCGGGCGTTTCGCTGGCAAATTCGTATTTGGGACAAGATCCAGGCAACCAGGAGAGCAACATGGCATTTTTTGCCAAGGGAAAGATTTTCGCAGCGGCGGCATTGATGATGCTTGCTGCGGCAACAGCTGCACAGGCCGCCCAGTGCGGCAACACAGGCGCCGGCTTCGAAGCGTGGAAGGCTGAGTTCGCCGCCGAGGCTAGGGCCAACGGTGTAGGCTCGAAGGGTCTGGCCGCTCTGGCTCGCGCGACCTACGCAACAAGGACGATCGCCGCCGACCGCGCAATCCACAAGGCTTTCGGCGGCTCGGTGGAAGCTTTCATGAAGCGCCGTGGCGCGTCCACCATCATTTCCAAGGGCCGTTCGCTGAAGAAGTCGAACGCGGCGCTGTTCGCCAGGATCGAGGGAACCTACGGCGTGTCGCCGGGTGTGTTGCTCGCCATCTGGGGCATGGAGACCGGCTTCGGTTCCTCCATGGGCAAGCAGAATACCGTCTCTGCCATTTTAACGCTTGCCTATGATTGCCGCCGCCCGGAGTTCTTTTATCCGCATGCCATTGCAGCCCTGAAGCTGGTTGATCGCGGAGCGTTGAGCGCCTCGTCGGTCGGTGCCGCGCATGGCGAGATTGGCCACACGCAGTTCCTGCCCGGAAATGTTTTGAAGTATGGAGTCGGCAACAAAAATCTGCGCGACAAGAGCACTGCGTTGGCTTCCACCGCCAACTTCCTCAAGGGTCATGGTTGGCGGGCCGGCGGGAGCGCGCAGGCGAATATGGGCGCAATTGCTGGCTGGAATTCCGCGAGCGTCTATCAACAGGCCATCGCCCGCATGGCCACGGCGATCGATGGCGACTGATGGAAATCTCCATTCGACGGAAAGCCCGGCCATGGCCGGGCTTTTTTGTTGATGCTCTAAGGTTACGACTGCCGCCGCTCGGCCCGGCCTCGGGAACGGCACGAAGCAGAGAAGCTAATTCGGCGAGCCGAGCGCCTTGTCCATCGCTTCCCTGACGTCGGCGGGCCACGTGTTCACAGTTGGCCACGCGTCCGGCTCGGGCTTGTCGCCCCGGCGGGCGAAATAGAGCTTGTGGTTGGCCGGGTCGACCCCCATGAAGCCGTCATTGCCACCGCAATCGTGCGGCACGCAGCCGCTGGCATAGAAGGCGCCCGAGGCGGTTTTCTCGGTGCCGCCGCCGACCAGCAGGCTGGTCGCCATCTCGGGCATCTCCTTGCCGAGCAGCGTCTCGGCCAGCCTGTAGATGGCCTCGTTGTGGAAGGCGTCGACGATGTTGTCGTATTTCGACGCATCGACGTCTTTCCAGTCAGTGCCTGGCTCCGGCATATAGGTGAGATTGCCGGAAGTCGTCAGCCCGTCCGTCGACGACCATTGCAGCGCCGGCTTGGAAACGCCCGGCAGCAGATAGGGCACGAAATAGATGGCGCTGTCGGAGATCGCAGCCGGCGGTGCGCCGCATTCATCCTGCTCGACCGTGATGCTCTGGATGGCGCCGCCTTCTGGCTTCCAGACGATCACCGTGGCCGGGCCGCACTGGTTGCCGCCATCGCCGACATCGACCAGCGCGACGTTGACCCCGCCGACCTTGACGATCTTGTCGAAGGACACCTCGTAATTGCTGGCCAGCTGCTTGCCGTCATAGGCCAGCACCTTCTCGCCATACTCTTCCTGCTGGGTGATGGTCAGCTGCCCACTCTCGAACGGGACCGGTGCTTGGCTGTCATCGTCGGCTAGGGCCGCATTGCTCGACGCGCCCAGGTCGGCGGCCCCGCCGGACGGATCGTCAGCCGGCACGAGCACCATGTCGGTCTGTGCATGCGCGCCAGCCACCGGCATCAGAATCCACGCCAGCGCGCAGGCGCCGGCAAGAAGCGAACGTGTCATGACTGTCCCTCCGTTCAGCCGCCACGAAACCCGGCCTGTCGCGGCCGGGGTCATCGTACGCTCAGGCCCAGGGGCGCTCAGCGGCGTTCTTCTTCTCGAACGAGGCGATAGCGTCGGTCTTCTCCATGGTCAGGCCGATATCGTCGAGCCCGTTGAGCAGGCAGTGCCGCTTGAAGTCGTCGAGGTCGAACTTGACCACGCCGCCGTCGGGGCCGCGGATTTCCTTGGCTTCGAGGTCGACCGATACCGTTGCGTTGGAACCGCGCGAGGCGTCATCCATCAGCTTCTCCAGATCCTCGGGGCTGACGGTGATCGGCAGAATGCCGTTCTTGAAGCAGTTGTTGTAGAAAATGTCGGCGAACGAGGTCGAGATGACGCAGCGTATGCCGAAATCGAGCAGCGCCCATGGCGCATGTTCGCGCGACGAGCCGCAGCCGAAATTGTCGCCGGCGACCAGGATCTGCGCCTTGCGATAGGCCGGCTTGTTGAGCACGAAGTCGGGGTTTTCCGAACCGTCGTCCTTGTAGCGCATTTCGGCAAACAGTCCGCTGCCGAGCCCGGTGCGCTTGATCGTCTTGAGATAATCCTTGGGAATAATCATGTCGGTGTCGACATTGACGATCGGCATCGGCGCGGCAACGCCGGTGAGCTTGGTGAATTTTTCCATGGTCTTTGCCCGTCTTCTTTTCGCTGCGGGGGATGTGTTGGCGCCCGGTTTATACAAAGCTGCGGGCAAATAAAAGGCGGCTGTTTTCAGCTGGCCCTGGTCCTGGAGCACAGACCGCTTCAAAGTTGCCGCCCTATGGTGCACCTTGGTCGGAATGACAACACGTCCCAAAGTCCTCTACGCCATCGAACCGACCCTCGACGCAGCCGAGTTCCGCCGCGTGCTGGTGGAATCCGGCCTCGGCGTCACTCGGCCCATCGATGACGACGTCCGTCTGAAGGCGATGCTTGCCAATGCAGATCTGGTGTTGACGGCGCGCCTCGATGCGCCTGGCAAGCCGCTGATTGGCCTCGCCCGCGGCATCACCGACTTCTCGTGGGTGTGCTACATTTCCGAGCTCGCCGTTTGCAAATCGGCGCAAGGGCTCGGCATCGGCAAGGGCCTGCTCGACGAAGTGCGGCGGCAGCTCGGGCCGTCCGTCGCCATCTCACTGATTTCCGTGCCCGACGCCGTCGGCTTCTACGAACGGATCGGCATGGCGCGCATGCCCGACGCGTTCTGGTTCGGCCGCGAGCGCTGAGGGCTTCGCCCTGTCGATCCTTCGCGCCCCCCTCTGTCCTGCCGGACATCTCCCCCACGAGTGGGGAGATTGGCCGTCCCCACCGCTTTCGCCAACCTCCTTCGTCGCAGGGGCGAGCGGGGCGCTGAAACTGCTAATCTCCCCCCATGTGGGGGAGATGTCCGGCAGGACAGAGGGGGGCGCTGTCCCTCCAGCATCGAAAAGGACCGTCGCGGCGCCAGCCCTTCTTGGCTAGATCACATTCAATTCCCTAAAAGCCCGCCCCTCGGCAACGCGCTCATACCCAAACGCCGAGCAGTCCACCGTGCGGTAGCCGCCATGCACGATCAGCTCGGCCAGCGCCTTGCCGACCGCCGGCGCCTGCTGCAGGCCGTGGCCGGAAAAACCGTTGGCGAAGAGAAAATTCCTGACCTGCGGATGCGGGCCGATCACCGCGTTCTGGTCGAGCGTGTTGTAGTCGTAATGGCCGGCCCAGGCGCGCGTCGGCTTGATCGCCTCGAAGGCGGGAATGCGGGTGGCCAGCACCGGCCAGATCACCTCTTCGAACAGCGGCCAGTCGGGCTCGAAATCGGCAGGATCGGCAGGGCCGTCGCCCTCTTCCGGCTCGCCGCCGCCGGTGATGTAGACCGAGCCTTCCGGCCTGACATAGATGCCTGAGGGATCGACCAGCAGCGGCATGTCGGCATATTTCTCGCGCGCCTCGAAGATGAAGACGTTGCGCTTGCGCGGCTCTACCGGCAGCGCCAGCCCGGCCATTGCGGAAACTTTGCCGGCATTCGGCCCGGCGGCGTTGACGACGATGCCGGCGTCGAGCCGCTCGCCGTTGTCGAGGTTTACCCCGGTGACGCGGTCGCCCTGCCGTTCGATGCCGGTCACATCAGCGGTGATGAAATCGATGTTTTTGTCCCGCAGCGCCTTGCGGAACAGCATCAGCATGGCATGCGCGTCGAACCAGCCCTCGCCCGTGCAGCCATAGGCACCGGCGGTGATGCCCTCCGCCGACAGCCACGGAAACCGGCGGACGAGCGCCTCCGCATCCTCAAGCACGATGTCGGCGCCCTCGGCCAACTGCGTCTCGTGGTTGGCCTTGAGGATCGGCAATCCGTTCTCGCCGGCAAGGATGAGGTAGCCGCCTTCGCGAAAGCCGATATCGGCATCGGCCCCGAATTCTTCGCCGAGCCGCCGGAACAGTTTCAGCGTGAACTGCGACAGGCGGATGTTTTCGGGAATCGAAAACTGCTGGCGGATTGAAGCGCAGGACAGCGTCGTTGCCGCATGGGCGAATTGCGGGTCGCGCTCGACCAGCGCGATCGAGCCCGAAAAGCCTTCCTCGCGCAGATAATAGGCGATCGAGGAGCCGACGATGGCTCCACCGATGATGACGACGTCGTGGCGCACTTTCTCGATTCTCCAGTTCCAGAGCATGATCCCGAAAGCCGGTTTTCGGATCAGGCTCCAATTCACACAGCCGGCAGGATGATCTCGAAGCGCGTGCCGCGCTCGGAGTCAACCAGCCGGATCGTGCCATCATGCGCTTTCAGGAGGGCCAGCACGATGCCGAGGCCCATGCCGGTGCCGCCTGAATCGCGGCGCGTTGTGAAGAATGGCTCAAAGATGCGGGCCCGGTTGCTGGGCGAAATGCCGGCGCCGTCGTCGCTCAGCTGGACAATCGCCTTGCCGTCCGTACTCGCCGCCGTAATGAAAACGAGCGTCGCTCCATGCCGCGCCGAATTGTCGATGAGATTGGCGAGCACGATCGCCGCGTTCTCGGCCGAGATGCGCAGGCGGATATCGCCGCCGGCCTCGACACGAACCGCCAGCTTGGCCTCGGCCGGCAGCAGCGCCAGCGCGGCGCCAACCGACGTGCTTTCGCCGCTGGGCGCAAGATTTTCGGCGCGCGCCAGGTCGAGCAGACGGCGCACCAGCAGATTGAGCCGCCCCGCGTCGGTGACGATGTTGTTCGAAAACCGCCGCCGCTCGGCCTCATCCATTGCGCTACCGGAATCGCGCAGCAATTCGGCCGCACCCTGGATCGCCGTCAGCGGCGATTTGAGCTCGTGCGAGACATGGGTGGCGAAGGTCTGGATGCTGTCCGACCGCGCATGCAGCTTTTCGGCCATGTCGAGGAAGGCGTCGGAAAGCGCTGCCATCTCGCGCGTGCCGTGATGATCGAGCGGGATGATGGCTTCTCGATCACCCGCAGCGATGCGCTTTGTCCGGTCCATCAGCGCGTAGATCGGCCGGCTGACGGTGCGCAGGAAGATCAGGCCGATGAGCAGCGTGCCGCCGAGGATGGCGATCGCCGCCAGCACCACCTTGCCGCGCTCGCCATAGAGATGCTTGACGATGTTGTTCGGCGTTCGCGACAGATAGACCACGCCGGCGACCTTGCCGTCGACGGCGACCGGCATGGCGACGAAGACGCGGACTCTCGTGCCGCGGCTGACCGAATAGAGCGATGGTGAAGGCTGGTTCGGAACCCTCTGCCGGAGCGCGCTGGCGTAGCGGCCGGCCAGCGCCTGGCGAACCTCCTCGACAGCGCCGAGCGACAGGCCGACCTCTTCGCGTCCAGCGATGACGACGCCTTTCGCGTCGAGCAGCCGGAAGCCGGCAAGCGTGGTTTTCTGCGTCTCGGCAAGAATGCCCGACAGGCGAGCGCCGATCGCCGTGAAGGCGTGATCGACGGTGGCGGCCGTCGCCGCAGGCCGTGTCGCCAGAACCCTGTCGGAGGCGAGATCGAGGCTTGGCTCGATCGGCCGGTAGGGAGAGTCCGGATTGTCTCTGTCGGCAGGCACGGCCGCGCCGAGCCTCTCGGCCGGGATGCCCGCGGCGCGGACGTCCTGTGCATAGATGGCGGCAAGGACGGCTCCCTGCGCGATCAGCTCGGCCTCGGTCTGGCGGATCAGCTGGTTCTCGTAGAGCCGGAAGAAGAACAGGCCGACCAGCGGCAGCGCCATCACCATGATCAGGATGGCAACAACGACCGTGGCGAGGCGCGGCCGCCATTTCTGCGCCGTCACGCGCCGCACCTGCCCAGCCGGAAGCCGACGCCATGCACGGTCTCGATCGCATCCGTGCAGCCGGCCGCCGCCAGCTTGGCGCGGATGTTGCGGATATGGCTGTCGACGGTGCGGTCGGCGACATGGATGTTGCCGGCATAGGCATTGGCCATCACCATGTCGCGCCCGAGCACATGCGCCGGGCGTGCCAGAAACCCTTTCAGGATGGCGAATTCGATCGAGGTCAGCACCAGCGGCCTGCCGTCGAAGCTGGCGGCATGGCTGGCCGGCAGCAAAGCCAGTCTGCCGTGCGAGAATTGCCTGTCGTCGGCCTGTTCGGCCTTTGCCGGGCGAGCGCGCCGTAGGATGACATTGACGCGTGCGACCAGTTCACGCGGGCTGAACGGCTTGGTGACATAGTCGTCGCCACCCATTTCGAGCCCGAGGATGCGGTCGATCTCTTCATCGCGCGCGGACAGGAACAGCACCGGCACATCGGATGTGTGCCTGAGCCGCCGGCAGACCTCCAGCCCGTCCATCTCCGGCATGCCGATGTCGAGCACGACAAGATCGGGCGCGCGGCGTTCGATCGCCTGCAATGCGGCGGCGCCGTCGGCTACGGCAACCGTTTTCATGCCGGCCTTTTCGAGCGCGAAGCAGATGATTTCGCGGATGTGCGGATCGTCGTCGGCGACTAGGATGTTATGCGGCATGGATCAGGGACCCGGCGCGAAGGTTTCGGAGCCCTGAGGAACCACGAATGGGATACGTGTGTCGAGAGTACGAAAGAGCCGCCAGTCGCGAAAGCTCCAGGCGCGCCAGTTTTCTCGGCCGGCGCGGTAGCGGGCCTTGTCCTGCCCAAGCAAACGGGCGAGTTCGCGGTAGGAGGGAACGCTGGCCGCATTCGTCCTGCCCTGATGCTCGAGGAAGCGGTCGAGCGCCGGCCAGGCGCTGGGACCGAGCGAACGCAGATACCAGAAATCGAGCTCGGTGCCCTGACCGGTCATTTCGAAAGAGTGCTCGACATTGTAATTGGCGATCAGCGCCGCGAAATTGATGAAGGAGCAGGCATAGAGCGTCATCGAAAGCGTCAGAAGATTGGCGGAAAGCAGCCATTCATTGGATTTTCCGAGCGCGATGCGGGCGATGATCAGGGCAAGGCCCGCCGCCACCAGCCCCATCCAGACAAAGGCGGCGACTCGCCAGTAGGTCAGCGCATAGATGCCGATATAGAGTTCGAGCCGCAGGATCGACGAGATGACCAGAACGATGTTCTGCGCCACCCAGACATAGACCAGCCGGCGGATGAACGGATCGCCGGAGGTCGTGCTGCCCGGCCGCAACGCCGCCAGGACGAAAGCTGCGGCCAGCAGCGCGGTGACGATCAATGGATAGGCGCCGCGATGCGCGTAGGCGGCGTAGGTCAGCCCGTCGGGAAGCGCGATGCCGCCCCACAGATAGGTGGCGTCGAGCACGGTCTGCACCGCGATCAGGATGTTGAAGACGACCAGCGCGCGAAGAATGGCGGCCTTGCCGAAGATGATGTCCTCGATCGCCTTGGCGGGTTTTGTCGGCGTCGTCACCCCGCTGACAGGGACAGGTGACACCCGACGCGCAATGCGGCGCAAAAAGCACGGCAGGCGCGGGCGCAAAAAGACCCAGACGCCGGCAAGCACCAGGAGCCAGAAGGCCAGCCGCGGCAGCTGGATGAGGTCGAGCAGTGCGAGGAGATCGATCAGCGACAGCCAGTATTCGATGACCGGATTGGCGGCGCCGAACAGCGCGAGAAACACTGCGCCCAGGGTCAGCGGCATGATCCAGACCGCGATCGCCGCAAGGCGGATGCGCCGCCGACCCAACCGCCGCGCTGCCTTGCGCCAGCGGAAGAAATCGTGCACGAACCGGAAGGGTGCTGCGAGCAGGAAGAGCGCGACCTGGCCGGCAATGCGGGCAGCGCCGCGCCGCAGCCGGCCGACCAGCGAAAGCGCAAAGCCGGCCATCGCCGCCAGCCCGATCGCGACGGACAGCGCACTGACATTTTCGATAAGCGGCAGCAGCCCGACAAGCAAGGCGGCGAATCCGAGCCACAGACCGCGGGCGCTGAGCGCCGACGGCTGGATCGCCGCGGCTGCGGCGGCAAGCGTGATGCCGAACAGGAAAAACGTGATGCCGACGGACTGCCCATAGAAGAAGAAATCCGCCAGCGCGGCAAGCAGGACGGCAACGCCGAATCGCGCGCAATAGCTCGGCGCGGCCGTAAGGAACGATGTCATGATCGGATTTTCTCGGCGGCTTTGATCCGGCCGGCATACCGGGGCGGAGATTTGCGGATGAAGGGGAAGAGGGTCGCCGAACCGTGCGGCCGGGGTGGATCGACGAGCCACCAACCGTCATTGCGGAGGCGGTACGGCAGGGACCAACGGGGCTTTTCTCGCTCTTGCATACCGCCTGTATCGCCGGCCGAAATGAGGGCAGCGAGGCGCGTCGGAGGAGATTTTCGGGAGTTTTATGCAGTTTTCGTGCAGGCCAAGACCGCTTGCCTCGACCGGCCGCAGGCGGCATAGATCTGAGATGACTGAAACCTACCGCCCGCGCCGCTCGGTGCTTTACGTCCCGGCCTCGAACGACAAGGCGCTGGCCAAGACCTCATCGCTGGCCTGCGATGCCGTCATCGTCGATCTCGAAGATGCCGTCGCCCCAGCCGACAAGGTTTCCGCGCGGGAAAAACTGGCCGGCATCTTCGCCAATCGCCCCGGCCGGCGCTGCGAGATGGCCGTTCGCATCAACCCGCTCTCCAGCGAATGGGGCGCCGACGATTTGCTGGCTGCGGCACGCTGCGAGCCCGACGCCATCCTGCTGCCCAAGGTCGACACGCCGCGCGATGTTCTGGAAGCCGGCGACGTGCTCGACGACAATTTTTCACCCGACGAGGTGAAACTATGGGCGATGATCGAAACGCCCAAGGCTCTGCTCAACATCGGACCGATTGCCGAGCTTGGCCGCGATCCGGCCTCGCGGCTGGTCTGTTTCGTTGCCGGAACGAACGATCTGGTCAAGGAGACCGGCATTCTCGCCACGCCCGACCGGCGCTATCTCTCACCGTGGCTGATGCAGATGGTGCTCGCCGCGCGCGCCGGCGGCCTCGACCTGCTCGATGGTGTCTTCAACGATTTTCGCGATCTGGACGCTTTTGCGCGCGAATGCGGGGAAGCGGCCGCCATGGGATTTGACGGCAAGTCGCTGATCCACCCGGCCCAGATCGATGCCGCGAACCGGGCCTTTGCGCCATCTGCCGAAGCGGTGGCCGAGGCACGCTCGGTGAAGGATGCCTTCGCGCTTGCCGAAAATGCCGGCAGGCAAGTCATTGCGCTGAATGGAAAAATGGTCGAACGGCTGCATCTGGCGCAGGCCGAAAAACTGCTGGCGAAGGCGGCCGCCATCGGGGCATGATTGGCAACTCACGACAGGAATGAAAAATGAAACTCTACCGCTTTCTGTCCGGTCCGGACGATTCCAGCTTCTGCCACAAGGTGACGGCAGCGCTGAACAAGGGCTGGCACCTGTTCGGCTCGCCGACCTATTCCTACGACATGGAGGCCAAGGCCATGCGCTGCGGCCAGGCCGTGGTAAAGGATATCGAGGGTCAGGAATACGGACCCAACACCAAGCTCAGCGATTGGTAGATTTTGCAAGGCTCCGACGCAGGGTGTGTTGAGATTCAGGTCAGGCCGCGCCGAGAATGGTGGTTTCCCGAGAACCGGAGCGGAGCGTACTTTGGGTACGTGAGCACCGGAAGCGCAGGGAACTGCCGTTCGCAGGCCGGCATCACCTGAATATCAATACAGCCTACTCCGCCGCCTCTTCGATCCGCTCCATATCATCGTCCGACAGGCCGAAATGGTGGCCGATCTCGTGGATCAGCACATGAGTGACGATATCGCCAAGCGTCTCCTCGTTCTCGGCCCAGTAGTCGAGGATGGCGCGGCGGTAGAGCGTGACGCGGTTCGGCCCCTCGCCGGTCTGCGGATTCCAGCGCTCGGCGATGCCGCGCCCCTCGAACAGGCCGAGCAGGTCGAAAGGCGTTTCCAGCGACAGGTCGTCCATGATCTCGTCGGTCGGAAATTCGGCGATCTGGATGATAATCTCGCCGGTCAGCTTGCGAAATTCCTCCGGCAGATGGGCGTAAGCCTCTAAGGCCAGGAACTCCATTTCCTCCATCGACGGCGAAAGCTCGTCGTGCCAGGTACGGGTCTTGTAGATGCGGGCCATGCTTTGTCCTTCTGATCCCGGCATATAGGCTTTCGAGCCGGACTCGGCAAATGGCCGGTTTGCCGTCCCGGCGCGGGCAGGAATAAATTCCCCATGACTCCGCTTGACTCTTCGGGCGCCCTCTGGAATCCTAGAGAACATAACAGGAACAATTGTGAGTGGAAGCTGACCGTCATGGCGACAAGCGCCGTGGCGCGGGAGACTGTTTTTGCCCTGCGCCGCCAGATCGCGAAGATCGAGGGAACGCTGCCCGAGCGCCTGGAGGCGCCGGCCGGCGCAGCTCCCGTTGATGCGGATGTCACGCCCCGGGATCTAACAATCGTCCGCCGCGGCCTCGCCGTGGCGCCGCCCGATGCGTTTCTGCGCACCGGCGCCGAAGGTCTCGATACTGCGCTCAGCGGCGGCCTGCCGAAGGCGGCGCTGAGCGAGATCTATGGCGCCGCCACCCGCGATGCCGGGGCCGTCGCCGGCTTCACGCTGTCGCTCGTCAGCCTGATCCTCAAACAGGGGCCGCGACTGCCGGTCCTGTGGATCGGCACCGCGGAGATCTTCCGCGAAGCCGGCTTTCCCTATGCCAGAGGGCTTCACGCCATTTTCGGCATCGAGCCGGAGCAATTGCTGTTTTCCGAGGCGCCAAGGCTCCTCGACGCGCTGTGGACCGCCGAGGAGGCCGCCCGGATGACGGCGCTCGCCGCCGTCATCCTCGAAATCCGCGGCAGTCCGCAGCGGCTGGACCTCACGGCGACGCGGCGGCTGCACGCCCGGGCACAGAATGCCGGCCGGCCGGTGTTCCTGCTGCGCCAGGCCGGCGAACCCGAGCCGACGGCGGCACCCGTCCGCCTCGTCCTGTCGGCGGCGCCGTCGGCACCACGCGAGACGATCGCCGGGCCGCTCGCCGGCTCGATCGGCCGCCCCGCCTTCACCGTCAGCATCGGCAAGAGCCGCACGGCCTTGCCAGGACAATTCACACTGGAGTGGAACCCCGATGAACGCAGTTTCGAGGAAAGAAGGCCCGGGGAAGAACGGGCAGCGAATCCTGTCCCTGTGGTTTCCGCATCTCGCCGCGGAAAGGATCCTGCGGCAGCGTCTGGGGCGGTCCTGGCGTTCCCGGCGATCGGATCACCTGCCCCTGGTGATCAGCCATCGCCAGGGGAACGCGCAGCGCATCGCCGCCCTCGACGAGCGGGCTGAGGCGCTTCACCTGAAGCGCGGCATGGGCATAGCCGACGCGCGCGCCATGCATCCGTCGATCGACGTGGTGGAAGCCGATCCCGAGGCCGATCGCCGCCTGCTCGAAAGCCTCGCCGACTGGTGCGACCGCTACACTCCGCTGGTGGCGATCGACGCGGCCGACGGCCTGTTTCTCGACGTCACCGGCTGCACCCATCTTTTCGGCGGCGAACGATCGATGCTGGACGACATCCTGTCGCGCTTTTTCCATCAGGGTTTCGATGTCCGCGCCGGCCTTGCCGCCACACCAGGTGCTGCCTGGGCGGCGGCACGGTTTGCCAGTGACCGCATCGTCCCCTGCGGCGAAGAGGAAGCGCTTCTCGCACCCTTGCCGCTGGCGGCGCTGCGCATCGAGCCTGATATCCGCGCCAGCCTGGAAAGCGTCGGCCTGCGCACGGCGGGCGCCGTCATGGCAGCACCGCGCGCGCCGCTCGCCCGCCGCTTCGGCACATCGCTGCTTTTGCGCCTCGACCAGGCGCTCGGCCGCCTCGACGAGGCGGTGTCGCCGCGCCTGCCGGTCGCGCCGCTTTCGGTCGAACGCCATCTCGCAGAACCCGTCATGCTGACCGACGAAATAGAGCGGCTGGTGAAAATGCTGGCGACGACATTGAAGGCGGACCTCGAGCGCCGCGGCGAGGGCGCAAGAAGGCTGGCGCTGCTGCTTTTCCGCGTCGACGGCGCCGTCAGCCGCATCGCCGTCGGCACGTCGCGGCCGTTGCGCGAGCCGTTGCTGATCCAGAAATTGTTCCACGAAAGGCTTGCCGCGCTCGAACAGGACATCGATGCCGGCTATGGCTTCGATCTCGTGCGCCTCTCGGTCCTGTCGGCCGCGGCCTTCGACATGCAGCAGGCGGATCTCGCCGGCGAGACGCGCGATGACGGCGCCGATATCGCCCTTTTCGCCGACCGCATCCGCGCCCGACTCGGCGACAGCGCGGTTTTGAAACCGGTTGCCGTCGAGAGTCATCTGCCGGAGCGCGCCGTCGCCACGCTTCCCTATGCGGAGGCGCCGCAAAGGGTCTCTCCGCCGAAGAAGCCGGGCAAGATACAAGACACTTCCTCCAAGCCTGTCTTTCGGCCGGAACGGCCGATCCGGCTGTTCCGTTCGCCCGAACCGATCGAGGTGCCGGCCACCGAAATGCCTGAGGGACCGCCGATGAACTTCCGTTGGCGGCGGGCTCTCTACCGGGTCGCGCGCGCCGAAGGGCCGGAGCGCGTCGCCCCGGAATGGTGGCGGGAGGCGTCGGGGCAGGAGGCGACCCGGGATTATTTCCGCATCGAGGATAGCGACGGCCGCCGTTACTGGCTCTACCGCCAGGGTCTCTACGGGGCCTCGCACGCCGCGCCGCGCTGGTTCATGCATGGGGTCTTCGCATGAACGCGCTGACGGTCGTTCCCTATGCCGAATTCGGCATCCAGTCGAATTTCTCGTTCCTGCGCGGCGCCTCGAAGCCGGAGGAGCTGGTGGTCGCGGCAAAGTTTCTGGGCTTTTCGTCGATCGGGCTTGCCGACCGCAACACGGTGGCCGGTGTCGTGCGCGCCTGGCAGCAGGCCAAGGTGGAAGGTCTTTCCTATCATCCCGGCTGCCGCCTGGTTTTTTGCGATGGCACGCCCGACGTTCTCGCCTATCCGCAGGACCGCAAGGGCTGGGGCCATCTGTGCCGCATGCTGACGCAAGCCAATATGCGCGACGAAAGCGAAAAGGGCGCACCGCTTCTCTATCGCGACGACTTTTTCGAATGGGGCAATCTAATGTCTCTGGCAGTCCTGCCGGATCTATCGGCGGGCGCCAATGATGACCTCACTTTGCTTAGCCGGCTTAAAGATCGCTTCGGCAAGGCTTTGCGGCTTGCCGTTTCACCGGATTATCACGGCAACGACCGCTTCCGTTTCGAGCAGGCAGCTGCCATGGCTGAGGTATCAGGCATTCCGCTGATGGCGACCAACGACGTTCTTTACCATACGTCCGAACGGCGCCGGTTGCAGGACGTGCTGACGGCGATCCGCCTCAACGTGCCTATTGCTGAAGCGGGACTGGAACTGGCAGCCAATGCCGAGCGCCATTTGAAGCCGCCAATGGAGATGGCGCGGCTTTTCCGCAGGCATCCGCAGGCATTGGCGGAAACGCTGCGCTTTGCCGGCGAATTGAGCTTCTCTCTCGGTGACCTCCAATACAACTATCCCGACGAACCGACGGAATCCGGCCTCGGGCCACAGGCCGAACTGGAACGGCTGGCTCGAGAGGGAGCCGCGATACGGTATCCCTCAGGCGTTCCCGCCGATGTGACGAAGCGCATCCGGGAAGAGCTCGCTTTGATCGAGCGCCTGAATTACGCGCGCTATTTCCTGACTGTCTACGACATCGTCAAATTCGCCCGCAGCCAGGACATACTCTGCCAGGGGCGTGGCTCCGCAGCCAACTCGGTGGTCTGCTATTGCATCGGCATCACCGAAGTGGGCCCCGAGCGGATCGACTCGCTTTTCGAGCGCTTCATTTCCGAGGAAAGAAACGAGCCACCAGATATCGATGTCGATTTCGAACATGAAAAGCGCGAAGAGGTCATCCAGTATATCTATTCCAAATACAGCGCCAAGCGTACCGCGCTTGCCGCGGCCGTCGTCAGCTACCGGGGCCGGTCGGCGATGCGCGAAGTGGCCAAGGCGATGGGCCTGTCGGACGACGTCAGGAGCGCGCTGTCCAGCTCGATCTGGGGCTGGTCGACCTCGGAGCTCGGCGAAAAGGAGACCAGGGCCGGCGGCCTCGATCAGACCGATCCAGCGACAAGGCAGGTGATCGAATGCGCCAACGAGATCATGGGCTTTCCCCGTCATCTGTCGCAGCATGTCGGCGGCTTCGTCATCACCAGGGACCGGCTCGACGAGATCGTGCCCATCATCAAGACGGCGATGGACGAGCGCAAGATGGTCGAGTGGGACAAGGACGATCTCGACGCGGTGAAAATCCTCAAAGTCGACGTGTTGGCGCTCGGCATGCTGACCTGCCTGCAGCGCGCCTTCACCCTGCTCCAGGATCATTATCCTGATGAGCGGGATGACTATGGCCAGCCCTATGTGCTGGCCACCCTCCCTGCCGAGGACAAACATGTCTACGACATGATCTGCCGTGCCGACACGATTGGCGTCTTCCAGATCGAATCCCGCGCCCAGATGTCGATGCTGCCGCGGCTCAAGCCGAAAACATTCTATGACCTCGTCATCGAGGTGGCGATCGTGCGGCCGGGCCCGATCCAGGGCGACATGGTCCACCCCTATCTGCGCCGCCGGCAGGGCAAGGAAAAGCCCGAATACCCCAAGCCGGAACTGGAAGAAATACTCGGCAGGACGCTGGGCGTGCCGCTGTTCCAGGAACAGGCGATGAAGATCGCCATCGTCGCCGGCGGCTTCAGGCCGGGCGAGGCCGATGAACTGCGCCGCGCCATGGCCACCTTCAAGCGCACCGGCACGATCGGCAATTATCGCAAGCGGATGGTCGACGGCATGGTTTTGCGGGGTTACGAAAAGGACTTCGCCGAGCGCTGCTTCAAGCAGATCGAGGGTTTTGGCGAATACGGCTTTCCCGAAAGCCATGCCGCCTCCTTCGCCCTGCTGGTCTATGCCTCCTGCTGGTTCAAGACCTTCTATCCCGACGTGTTCTGCGCCGCGATCCTGAATTCCCAGCCGATGGGGTTTTACCAGCCGGCTCAGCTTGTCCGCGACGCGTGCGACCATGGCGTCGAAATCCGCGAGGTCGACGTCAATTTTTCCGGTTGGGACTGCGCATTGGAGGAAGCGCCCTTCGACCCGGCCCGCATCCTCGACCGCCATGCCCAGATGCGCGGCGTCATCCGGACCAATCATGCCGTCCGGCTGGGTTTTCGCCAGGTCAAGGGCCTGTCGAAGGAGCGCATGGAGGTGTTTGTCGCCAGACGCGGCGACGGTTATGCATCCGTTCGCGATGTCTGGCTGCGCTCGGGCCTCTACGTCGATGAGATCGAGAAGCTGGCGCAAGCCGACGCCTTCCGTTCGCTCGGCCTCGACCGCCGCGACGCCTTGTGGGCGGTCCGCGCGCTCGACGGCAGGAGTGCCGCCGAGACCCTGCCGCTGTTCGACCAGCCGGCGATCCGCTTGCGCGATCTCGAGCCCGCGACCAGGCTGCCGACAATGCCGCTCGGCGAGCACGTCGTCCACGACTACCGTTCGCTCGGCCTGTCGCTGAAGGCGCATCCGTTGGCCTTTCTGCGCCAGCGGCTGGACCGTTCCGGCGTCACGCCCAATGCGCGCCTCCCCTGCGTACCGGATGGCAGGCGGGTCTCCGTCGCCGGCCTGGTGCTCGTGCGACAGCGCCCGGGCACTGGCAAAGCGATCTTCCTGACGCTGGAAGACGAGAATTCAGTCGCCAACGTCATTTTCTGGGAAAGAACCTTCAACCGCTACCGGCCCATTGTCATGGGCGCGCGGCTGGTCCGCGTCACCGGCAAACTGCAGTCGGAATCGGACGTCATCCATATCGTCGCCGAGAAGGTCGAGGATCTGACGCCCTGGCTGTCCGTGCTTTTGGAGGAGGCCGGTACCGGCCAGCCTGTCAATGAGCGTTCAGCCAGTGGGCGCATGGAGAATGGCAACCGTAAAAGGGGCGCTGCAGATGCAAATGCCCCACAAGCCGCGCCTGTCCAACGGGATCTCGCGACACTGTCGGGAAAGGCGGAGAAGGTCATGCCCAAGGGGCGCAATTTTCAATAGGCACTGTGCGGCGGACGAAAGCCAACCGCCTGATCGTAACGAGGCCGCGGGACAGCGGCCCCCCTCTGCCCTGCCGGGCATCTCCCCCTCAAGGGGGGAGATCGGCAGCTTCGCCTGCAGCGCCTTTCCTGCAACGTTGGAGATTGCCGAGGCCGGCCGCGACAGACAATCTCCCTCTTGAGGGGGAGATGGCCGGCAGGCCAGAGGGGGGCGGCGCAGAGCGCCGACACCCAATACGTTCAGGACGGTCCGCCCAGGCGCGGGGGCAATCCTTCCTCGAAGGGGATCGCGCGCGCTTCCGAAGGCAGCATGATCGGGATGCCGTCACGCACAGGATAGGCAAGCCTTGCGACCCGCGAGATGAGCTCGCCGCGCTCCGGATCCCAGGTAAGCGGGCCCTTGGTCAGCGGGCAGGCCAGCAATTCCAGCAGCTTGGGATCGACATTGGCCTTCTTTCCGTCACGCCAATCCACCATTTTTGTCTATCCTCTGGGACAATCGCCGCCGGTTCGCATGGCCTTGCCTTCTCCCCTTGTGGGAGAAGGTGGCCGAGCCCACGGGTCTTGCCTTCGGCAAGCCCGAGGACAGGCTCCGCTCGGTCGGATGAGGGGTGTTCCAGCTTGGCACCGACAGCGCTCCGTCCAACACCCCTCAACCGTCTTGGCGCTGCGCGCCAATCCACCTTCTCCCACAAGGGGAGAAGGAAGAGCCGCCTATTGCAGGCTCGACCCGAAATCCTCGTTTTCGCGTGCCAGCGCCATTTCGGTGATGGCGATCAGCGTTTCGGCGCGTGTCTTCAGGTCCGCCGCTTCGAGTAGCGCCTGTTTCTCGGCCGGCCCATAGGGAGCCATCATCGATAGCGCATTGACCAGCATGGCATTTTCGGCGCGGCTGACGCTTTCCCAGTCGGCTTCAAGATCGTTGGCCTGCAGATAGGCGCGAAATGCCTTGAGCAGCGCCGGCCGGTCGATCCCGGCCTCTGCCTGATCTTCATCGAGGTCGGTGAGAAAGGGCGCAAACCGGCACTGGCGAAAGGGCGTCTTGACCGCGAGTTCCTGCACGATGCGGAACCGGCACACACCTTGCAGCGAAATCAGGTAACGGCCGTCGCCGCTCTCGGAAAGCGCGATGATGCGTCCGGCGCAGCCGACATTGCAGAGTTCCGGCTCGCCATCGGCACGCCGCGCACCGTCGAGGCTGGGCTGTATGACACCGATCAGCCGCGATCCGGCGATCGCCTCATCCACCATCTCCAGATAGCGCGGCTCAAAAATGTTGAGCGGCATGCGGCCGCCCGGCAGCAGCAATGCGCCTTCAAGCGGGAAGATCGGCACCGTCGACGGCAAATCCGTATCGAGCCGGTAATGCGCGTTTCCCGCCTGCACTTCAAACCTCCGCTCGCTTCCTCAAGAAGCGCATCAAGCCAGCACACCCCATCGCAACCTGACGCGTAAATCGTCACGAAACGAAGAACGGATCGGTCAGGCCTTCTAATCTGGCGCAGCCGTCGTCGACCGCAAGGCCATCAGGCAAAAACAGCTTGATGCGCGCTCAGGAAAACAGCAGCGACGACAATTTGCGCCGCGCCGCCAGCGTTGCGTCGTCGGTCATGCCCCATGCCTCGAAGAACTGCAGCAATTGCGTCCTGGCGCCGTCGTCGTTCCACGAGCGATCGGCTTTGACAATCGCCAGCAAATTGTCGGCCGCGGCCATGCGCTCGCCGTTGGCGTTCTGGATCATGGCAAGATCGAACCGTGCCTGGTGGTCCCCGGGGTTCTCAGCCAGGCGCCGCTCAAGCTCGGCCGGATTGCCAAGTGCTTGTGCCTGCGCGGCAAGCGCCATCTTGGCGCGCACCGCGGCGAGCGGCGGCGCATCCTTCTTTGCTTCCGGCGCCCGCGCCAGCACGGCTTCCGCGCCGTCGGCATCGCCGGCCTCGAACAGCAGATCGCCCAGCCCGGCAATCGCCTCGATCGTCTCCGGCGCCTGTTCCAGGATCGCGTCGTAGATGTCCGCCGCGGTCTGCACATCGCCGGCGTCGCGCGCCTCCGCGGCGGCGGCGAGCGCCTCGGCCACCTGCGGCGCACCATTTTTCTTGCCGCCGACCTTCTGGATGAACTCGGCGATCTGGCTCTCGGGAATGGCGCCCATGAAGCCGTCGACCGGCTGGCCGTCCTTGAAGGCGATGACCGCCGGTATCGACTGGATGCCGAGCTGTCCGGCGATCGAAGGATGGTCGTCGATGTTCATCTTGACCAGCTTGACCTTGCCGCCGGCGGCGGTGACCGCCTTTTCCAGCAGCGGCGTCAGTTGCTTGCAGGGCCCGCACCATGGCGCCCAGAAATCGACCAGGACCGGCTGACGCCGCGATTCCTGGATGACGTCGGCGGCAAATGTGGCGGTCGTCGTATCCTTGATGACGTCGACGGCGACAGACGGCTCGCCAGGCGCGACTTTCGCGGGGGCGGCCTCAGTGCCGCCATACTGCACAGTGGTGGCATACTGTCCGCCATTGCTGCCAAATGGGCCGCCAAATTGATTGTTGTCGCTCATCTCGTCGCCCTTTCGGTCGCGCCGCCGGCCACCGGCCCGGCGCAACGTCCTTAATTCTCACCCAGAAGTCGGTTTATCGTCATCCATGTGGCGATCATGCCGTGACTTTCAAGATAACAGCATCATGCCCGGTTGCCTCGACGAATTTGACGAGGTCGGCGGCGGCGATCGACGTCGTTGCCTCGTTGGTCAGCGGATGGGCGTTGATGACCGCATGGTCCATCAACTCCTGGTCGAGAACGACCTTGACCCGCAACTCCGTATCGTTGATCAAGCCGAACACCGTGACCGCCCCCGGAACGACGCCGAGAAGCTCCATCAGCATCTCCGGCTTGCCGAAGGACACGCGCCCGGCGGCGCCGATGACATTATGAATCTGCTTGAGATCGACCACCGCCTCCTCGCCGACGCTGACCAGGAAGAAATTGTCCTTCTTGTCCTTGAGGAAAAGGTTCTTGGTGTGCCCGCCGGCAATTTCTCCACGCAGCGCCTGCGAATCGGCGACCGTGAACAGCGGCGGATGACGCAAGGTCGAGACCTCGATCCCGAGATCGGTGAGAAAGGCGAAAAGCTCGGCTTCGGTTTTCGGCATGTTGTTTCTTGTGGGACTTGTTGTTGTCGCGGTTTCGATCATGCCGTTTACGGCCAATGACGCGGCCGAGACAAGACCGTTGCGCAGCGACGCGCTGATTCCGTGCACGATCGACGCTGCGGAAGGCTTGTATACGTCGCAAGGTGCGGCCAAAAAACCTGCGATTTCCCTGTTGCAATCGCCGCGCCCTTCAGCCATATAGGCGCGGCTTGCGGCCCAAAAGCCGCGCGAGCGGGTGTAGCTCAGGGGTAGAGCACAACCTTGCCAAGGTTGGGGTCGAGCGTTCGAATCGCTTCACCCGCTCCAGATCTTCTTTAGATTTGAAAAGCTTAAGGGGCCCGGGTATCCGGGCCTTTTTGCTGTCTGGCGCCGGGGAGTGTCAGGGGTAAATGTGGCCCGAATTCGCACCACCGGTTGCATTGTGACTGATACGGCGACATTCGAGAAGGCAAGACCTCTGATGGATCGCAGTTATGATGGCTCGTAGCCACAATCGACCGCTGCATGCGCAGGACCAACAAACTCCGGCACGAGCCTGAGCGATGGAAAGTCTGTCACCGACCGATATCTCGGCTTCGCTTATTTCGGATATTAAGCAGAACGTAGCTGCGTTTTCGATTGGCCTCGCCCGCCTCGACAGGGATCGGCCGGATGCAGATCTTCTAGGGTCGGGCACACTTGTGCAAGTTCTAGGCAAAAGAGCAATTTTGACAGCCCATCATGTCTTAGAGGTACTGCCCAGATCAGGGGAATTGGGTCTCATCCTTTCATCAAACGCAGGTGCGCCTACCGTCTCGGTGGAAGCTCTGAAGTACTTGCGAATTGATCGCGGGCTAGGTGACGAGCTTGGTCCAGATTTAGGTGCCATAATTCTCCCTCCAATCGTGCCATCCAGTCTCGCAGCAAAGAAATCATTCTTAAATCTGACTGTGCGTCGGGAGCGAATGTTGAACGAGCCGCCAGCTGCAGATGACGGTTTGTGGTGCCTCTGTGGCCTTCAGAGCGCACTGACTGAAGATTCCAAACCCGCCTTTGGCTTCACGCGGTTAAAGCGTTTTCGCGGGTTTTGCCCCGTCGGCGGCGTGGAAGTGGCTCCGCCTATCGGAATGCATGACTACTTCACTTTTCCGATACCGCACGGGAAAGGCTCCCCCTTGCCGGATAGAATCGGAGGTACTAGCGGCGGAGGCCTTTGGCAGTGTCTCCTCAGCCGTGCGCCGGATGGCGGTCTAGAGGTGAGTGAGTGCCTATTCTCAGGCTTAGCCTTTTATCAAGGACCGATCGACGGCGGTTGGTCGCCGGTTAGATGTCACGGCCGCAAGAGTGTCTATCAAGTTGCTTATGATGCTATGGCCGCGGGGTAAGACGTGAACAGCGGATGGCCGCTTTCACGACAGGGGAAGTAGAATGGACGTCCATTCCAGACTAATCTTCCATCCAGCGCGCGTGTTGTCGAGACGACAAACCTCGTCCGATCTAGCTGGCGTCTGAAATGGGCGCGATCAACGCATTGCGTGAAGTAGTAGCGAATCACTCGTGGTAGTGATCGAAGACGGCTTCGATCGTTTCGAGTGCCCTCTTTGTTTGTTCGGCCGACGGCGGCTTCGCAGACGTAAAGCCTATTTGGCCTGGCAGGTTCGTAGTCTTTGAGACAACGAGATATGTGATGTCCGGCCGACCAGCTGATGTTTCTTCCCGAGAGATCTCGTCAAGAATTGGTTTCCACGGGCCTTGGGCTGGAATGCCGAGCGCCGCACCCAACTCGCTGTAATAGATCGTGCGGCGCTGCTGTGCGCGGTCGCGCAGCATCCTGGCTATCGCATCCTTGTGCTCAAGGTACAGGACCATACTTTTCCCCTCCACCAACTCTCCTCATACCCTACGCGGACACTGGCACAAGACGACTACAGGTTCAAATGGCGCTTGGCGCCGAGCGGTCGGACTTGGAAAAAAGGCCGGACTGATCAGACCTCCACTGGGGCACTATCGGAGCTTTATATTCGGCATACTCCATCACAGGTTAGGGTGCCGGGCCGCAAAGCCTTTTGATCCTGGCGTCTTGCCAGCGCTGAACCGGTCGCGGGGAGCGTCGGGGGAGCGGCCGCGCTTTTTTCAGCGGCCATGCCCCCTCCCGGTCAAAAAAACCGGGGTGGGGTCAGGGTGACCCCCTGGACGCGGCAATCGCGACGAGATGGATGCCAGTCCGCCCATCGGATGTCATGGCATTTTTCAGGCGAGGGCGAGCGCCTGGGTGATATCGGCGACAAGGTCGTCGGGGTGTTCGACGCCGATCGACAGCCTTATTGTCGACTCAAGAACGCCGATTCGTTCCCGAACGTCTTTGGGCACACCCGAATGGGTCATGGCGGCAGGATGGCTAGCCAGTGATTCCGTGCCGCCAAGGCTGACGGCAAGTTTCAAAATCTGAAGGGCGTTGAGGAACGCGAACGCCGCCGCCTGACCACCGCGGATGTCGAACGAGAACGTCGATCCGGCACCCGTACATTGCGTCCTGAATACGCCCGCGGCCGGAGTGTCGTCGCCGAGGAATGGCAGATAGGCGACCCTTGCAACCTTCGGATGGTCGGCCAGGAATTCGGCGACGATGCGGGCATTGGTGTTGGCTTTCTCCATGCGAATGCTCAGAGTCTCCAGCGAGCGGCCGAGCATCCAGCACGAGTGCGGATCGAGTTGCGTGCCGATCGCCCCCCTGAGCGCCTTGATCGATTTGGTGGTGGCCTTGCTGCCAAGTGCCGCGCCGGCGATCAGATCGGAATGACCACCGACATATTTGGTCAGGGAATAAACGGAAACGTCAACGCCGTGGTCAAGCGGACGCTGAAATACCGGTCCGAGCAAAGTATTGTCGCACACGACGACCGGGCGCTGTCCCTGCTTGGCGGCGATCTCGTCGGCGATGCGGCCGACAGCCATTAAATCGACCAACGAGTTGGTCGGGTTGGAAGGCGTTTCGATGAAGATGACCGATACGCGGCCTTTCCTGCAACCTTCATCGGCCGCAGCGCGAATGGCTGATTCATCGACACCATCGGCGAAACCCACAGCGTCAACGCCAAAATTGGCCAGGGTCTTAGCCAACAAAGTTTCGGTGCCGCCATAAAGCGGTTGCGAATGCACGATGACGTCACCCGGACGGGCGAAGGCAAGCAGGGTGGTGGCGATGGCCGACATGCCTGACGAGAACAGGATACAGGCCTCGGCGCCTTCGTAGATTGCCAGGCGATCCTCGACGATTTCGCTGTTGGGATGATTGAAGCGGGAATAAACCAAGCCGGCTCCGGTTCCGCTCGGCGGTTCCTTGCGTCCGGATACGAAATCGAAGAAATCGCGCCCCTCTTCGGCAGATCGGAACACGAAGGTCGAGGTGAGGAACACTGGCGGCTTCACCGCACCCTCCGACAGCTGAGGGTCGAAGCCGTAGCTCAGCATCAAAGTTTCCGGATGCAGCCGATGATTTCCAATATGCGTCTTGGACGGGCGTGGGGCAGTCATGACGACGATCCTCCAGTCAGGTTGTTCAGACCAAAATTAGAGGAAGAACCAACCCCAGTCTCTTGCTAACTCCACGCGGGTCCTTGGTCATCCAGACAGATCAGGCACTCCATGGTGCGCTCGCGCCAGAGGAATGTGATTTCGGACTCGAAACGGTCCGAGCGGTCCGATCTTTTTCTAATTCTAAGCGCGAACGGCAACCAAGGACCGATAGTGGCGCAGGCAGTAGGAGAATTGGAGACATACCGGACCGACTGGACCGGAAATGGTTGAGCCGATGGCTTGGGTGCCAAGCCGGAAGACGTGGGACACATTTAGCGAGGCGCCCAGTTGCTTCCCCATGTGACACAGCAAGAGATCAGATCAGGAGGGATGAGGGCCTGCCTTAAGTGCGCTCTCGCGGCGCGCAGAGGCCGGCCCGGGGCCGCGCATATAGTGGAGCTCCGGCCGGTAGCGCGGTGCAACAAATTCGCGAAAGGCTGATGCCAACTGAGTCGAACGATCCATGACAGAATCTTTCCCTGGGCGCACTCGTAGCTGATTCCTGTAACCGCAAGCCGCGGCCGCACGAGGATGTTCGTTTCCGATTTTTGTCTGCGCTACGACGCCTTTTCCGCCGGCCGCGGACGTACCGGCGGCGGCCACATCTTTCAGGAATGCGCTGCGCGACCATATCCACAGTCTCGCGGCCATCGAGGCGCTCCTTATGACCTTGTGACGGCCGGCGGACATGGTGGCAAAGTCCGCGACGCCGACGTCGATTCGGTCTCGGGCGATGGACTGCTTGAACAAAAGACCGAATCGGATTGGGTCGCAGTCAGAAATCCCCATGAGGTGACGGACGACCAGAGGGCTACCCCCACGGCGGCGGCCAAGAACACTGCGGGAAGGCCGAACAGAAGCTTACGCGACATCATTGTCCCAACCTCACACGCCGGTATCGATGTGGAACAGGGTCTTCGCGCCCGGCATGTCTGAAGCAGTGGAGGCAAGAACCGTGCCACGCAATCGCAAGGCCGGGCTTCCGGAATCAGCGGAGGGGAAATCAGCGAGCGATGCACGAACTACTGGAGTGCGCCCAGCCTACGACGTATAATTAGCTCTAAATTTCAGGGAGGAAGAGCCATGAATGCAGTGCCTCAATGGCGGCTTGCAGGCGACTGGTTCGACATCTGCAGCTGCGACATCCCTTGTCCTTGTGAGTTCGCCCAGCGGCCGACCGGCAATCACTGCCAGGGCGTGCTCGCCTGGCATGTGCGCGAGGGTCAGTATGGCGACGTGAACCTCGACGGCCTGACGCTGGTGGCGCTCGGCGAGTTCGAAGGCAATCTATGGGCCGGCGAGGCAAAAGTCGTGATGGGCATGTACCTCGACGAGAAGGCGAACGAGCGGCAGCGCGAAGCCCTGCAGGCGATCTTCGGCGGCCAGGCCGGCGGCTGGCCGGCGGGCTTTGCCGCCAATATCGGCGAGATGCGTGGCATGGAGTTCGTGCCGATCACTTTCGAGGTGGCGGGCGACCTCGCCACCTGGCGGGTCGAGATTCCTGGCCTCGTCGTCGGGCATGCGGAAGCGCTTTCCGGTCCCACAACACCACCCGGCAAGCGGGTGCAGACAATCAACCCGCCGGGCTCGGAGGTCGGCCCGGGCCAGGTTGCCACCTGGGGGCGTTCTGTCGAGGTGAGCACCAAAGGCTTCGGGCTCGACTGGACGGGCACGGCCCGCTCGAGCAAGCACATTCCGTTCGACTGGACCGGCCCGAACTAGGGGTGCCGATGCCTGACGCGTTCCCCAGGAAATCGTGGCGGCTCCGGAATTTGCGTGGCATGCCGCTCGGCCTTCTCGCATCGCTCGTCGTGCTGACAGCGGCGGCGTGGGCGCTCACGCTCTACCAGACCTTCAGCATGGATATGCCGATGGGCATTGCGGTGCGCGGCGGGATGGAGGGTATGGAAGGCATGGCCGGCATGGCGATGGCCGGAATTGCCGCCGACGGCTGGTCACTCGCCGGCGCCGCCGCCTTTCTTGCTGTATGGACTTTGATGATGGCGGCTATGATGCTGCCGGCCGCGGCGCCCATGATCGTTATGTTCGCGGCGGCGCAGGCTAGGCGCGAACAGCACGTGGCCATCCCGACATGGATGTTCGTCGCGGGCTACATGCTCGTCTGGGCGGCGGCGGGCCTTCTCGTGTATGTCCTGGTCCAGTTCGGCAGCGAGTTTGCAACGAGCCTCGATCCGCCTCAGCGTTCGAAATGGGCGCCGCTCGCACTCGGTGTCACGCTTGGCGTCGCCGGACTCTACCAATTCACGACCCTCAAGCACATTTGCCTCAGCCATTGCCGTTCGCCGCTCGCTTTCGTTGCGCAGCACTGGCGCGACGGGCGGGTTGGCGCGCTCGAGATGGGGCTGCGCCACGGGCTCTATTGCTTTGGTTGCTGCTGGGCGCTGTTTGCCGTGCTGGTCGCCGCGGGCGTCATGAGCGTCGCCTGGATGCTGCTGTTGACGCTGGTCGTCTTCGTCGAGAAGCTGCTGCAGCGTAGCCGTCGCTTCGAAGGTGCTTTGGGCATTGCGCTAATAGCCCTCGGAATCGTTGTGTCGTTCGGGGCGATCGACATGCCTTGGATGAGCGGTTAGCGGCTTTCGCTTCCATTCTCGCCAAACCGCGCCCAAGAGGGAGCTTTCAGATTAATCCGGCTCGCAATCGTGCGCGGGCGGCACCTAGCCGAATCATCCTGCCGGCATGCCGTCGCCGCTGGTTGTGCCGATTTTGTGCCGGTGGACGTCTGTCGCGGATTTGAGTTCAGCCGGCGACTGACGTGACACACGCCGCAGTGGCGGCGACCAATTCGTTAGAAGCAAGGCGAGCGCTTGTAACCTCTTTATATCGCAGCAGCGCCGCTATTTCCGGCTTCCGACCAAACATAGCCTAACCAAGGTTGGGGTCGAGCGTTCGAATCGCTTCACCCGCTCCAGTTTCCTCCAAGGGAATCAAGCATCGAAAAGCCGCGGTTCGCCGCGGCTTTTTCGTTTTTGGGCTGCACGGCATCACCCAACAGACGGAGCGAACTTGTCGCTTGCCGGCTGCCTGTGGCCTGCAGCCGCTTTGTTCGCTGCTCGGAATACCCCCAATTAGAGTTAGGACCTTTGCCTTTCAATTTCGGACCAAGGTCCCTTGCGGGCAGGTGCATTTAAACCAAACTGGCTAAGTAGTGGACCATCATATTAGAGAGTCCTCGTATACATGGTCCGGAACCATCCTGGCGGGAGAGCGGCTCGAAGGAGGAATTATGAAAACTCGAACCAGTCTGTTCGCAACGGTCGCCGCTCTCGCCCTTGTCGCGTCTCCGGTCCTCGCCGGACCCGGCGGCAATGGCGGCGGGAAGGGTAACGGCGCAAGCAACGGCAGCGGCGGAAACTCGGCCGCGGCTGGATCGCAGGGACACGGAGCCGCAACGTCTGCGGCGGCCAGGGATAAGTCCACTCGGGGAATTGCTCATGCAATGGCTGTCATTTCGACGACGCCGGCCTCGCCGCAGGCCACCCTGTCCTTGCAGGCGGCCTTAGACAAGTTCCTGGCAAGAACGGCCGGAGATGACCCGGCAGCGACTTCCGGCGACACCTCCGGCGAAATTCCCGACGCTGCCGAATAGAATTGCAAATCGTGCACTGCGCGCGACGGCGCACTGTACGATCGAGATTCTTGCCCGGCTGGCGGGCTCCTTCATCTGTTCGGCCGATGCCCCGGATCAAGGAAAAGCCGACATTTGAGCCCGATCCGAAGGGATCCCTGGAACGGTCCTGCCCCTACAGACTGATCCGGAGAGCACCACCGGCTTCGGCCGGTGGTGCGTTTTTGCGTGGGCGCTCAACTGGCGTTGGTGGCCATGTGCATCTCCTGCCAGAAAAGATGGCTGACCGTAGTGCAAATTACAATACAAGCGACATTCCTGATCGAGCGCGCCGGCATCGACCGGTGTGGCTATGCGCTGTGCATCGACTATCTGACGCCTGCGCCCCTGCGAAAATCCGACGGCGACATGCCGGCCAGTTTGCGGAACGACTTGTTGAAGGCGCTGAGCGAGCCGAAGCCGGAGTCCATGGCGACGCGCAGCACGTTGGCGTCCTGGTGCATCAGCAGCGCCTGCGCGTAGCTGAGCCGCAACAGGTTGACATATTCGTTGAGCGTCATGCCGGTCGATTTCTTAAAAATGCTCATGGCGTATTTGGGATGGATGTCGGCCGCCGCCGCGATGTCCACGCAGTCGATGTCGTAGAGGAAATTCTCCGCGATGAAGTCGCACATGCGCCCGACATTGCGCAGGGATTGCTGATCGAAGGGGCTGCCTGCTTCCTGCTCGATCGAAGTTTCGGGTACCAGCCGGTAAGGTTCGAAGCGCACCCGCTCCAGCCGCAGCAGCAGTTCGTTGACGGCGTGCTCGGCTTTGCCCGGATCGCCTGACCGGACGTAGCGGTTCCAGCGCTCGAAATTGTCGCTGTCGGACCGGTCGGTGGCATTGGTCACCAATGTCGCGCCCGTCATCAGCCGGTTGCGGACGTCCGCGGGCAGGTGCAGCCGGAAGAAGTGCACCAGCGGCAGATGCGCGCCGGCATAGACGGCGTCGTCCGACGCATCGTCCATCTGGTGCGGCAGGCCGCCCCAGAACAGGCACATGTCGCCGGTCGAAAGCGAGATCTCGTGCTCATCCATGCGGTAGTGCACGGCGCCGCACACGATGAAATTCACCTCGACCTGGGCATGCCAATGCGGCTTCAGCATCACCAGAGGCTGGGTGTGAAACATCTGCAGCAGCAGCGGGAGGCCCTCCACGCTGCTGGCGCCAGGCTGATAAAACGGCCTTTCCGGCATCTTACTTTCCGCCAATTTTTTATTCCTTTTGTCGCGGACAAGCCTTCCCCAGTGCCTAGTCTAGGCACGCTCGCGATGAGAGAGCAAATGAAATGGGAGGATTTCAATGCGCACCATACTGACCTGCGCCGCGCTCGCGCTTGCCTTGGGCTCTGCCCCGGCCTTTGCGCAATCCGGCGAAATCACGATCTGGAGCTGGAACGTCGCCGCTTCGTCGCTGAAGGCCACCATAGAAGGTTTCAACAAGCAGTTCCCCGATATCAAGGTCACGGTCCAGGATCTCGGCAACAACCCGACCTACGACAAGTCGATCGCCGGCTGCGCCGCCGGCGGCGAGGGGCTGCCGGATATCGTGACGATCGAGAACGGCGAAGCCGAGAACTACTGGAGCCAGTTCCCGGACTGCTTCGTCGACCTCCATACGCTCGGCTATACGGCCGAAGACCAGGCGAAATTCCCCGACTTCAAGCGCACCGAACTCGAAGTGGAAGACAAGGCCTATGCGATGCCATGGGATTCCGGCCCGGTGGCGATGTTCTACCGCCGCGATTTCTACGAGAAGGCCGGCGTCGATCCAACCTCGATCAAGACCTGGGACGATTTCATTGCCGCCGGCAAGAAGATCCAGGAGGCCAATCCTGGTGTGAAGATGACCAATGCCGATTTCAACGGCGACTCCGAATTCTTCCGGATGATCGCCAACGAGCAGGGCTGCGCCTATTTCGCCGCCGATGGGCAGTCGATCACCGTCAATCAGCCCGCCTGTGTGGCGTCGATGACCAAGATCAAGGAGATGAATGACGCCGGCATCATCACCTCGGCCGACTGGAGCACCAAGATCACCAACAACACCGCCGATACTGTCGCCAGCCAGATGTATGGCGGCTGGTATGAGGGCACCATACGCACCGAATCGCCCGACGGCGGTGGCAAATGGGGCGTTTATCTGATGCCGAGCCTCACCGCCGACGGCCCGCGCGCCGCCAATCTCGGCGGCTCCTCGCTCGCCATCACCTCGGTGTCCAACAACAAGGAGGCCGCCTACGCCTACCTGAAATACTCCCTCGCGACCAACGAGGGCCAGATAGCGATGCTGAAGGGTTTTGGCCTCGTGCCGTCGCTGATCTCGGCGCTCGATGACCCCTATGTCTCCGAAGGCCAGCCCTATTGGGGCGGCCAGGCGGTGTGGAAGGATATTCTCGGCACCTTGCCCAAGGTCGTCCCCAGCCGCGGCACGCCGTTCCAGAGCGACGCGGAAATCATCGTCCGCGCGGTGCAGACCAAATATCTGGGCGGTGGCTACCCCGACGCCAAGGCGGCGCTCGACGATGCCGCGAACCAGATCGCCTCGGCGACCGGCCTGCCGATCGAAGAGTGAGCTTCACGCGGCTCTCCCTTCTCCCCTTGTGGGAGAAGGTGTCGCCGAAGGCGACGGATGAGGGGTGTTCCAGCTTGGCGCCAGCGGCACTCCGTCCAGCACCCCTCAACCGTCTTGGCGCTGCGCGCCAATCCACCTTCTCCCACAAGGGGAGAAGGCAAGACAAGGCCGGCGCCGACCTCGACAGCAGGCCGGTAAACCTAGAAACGAGAGGCAAAGGAGGGCAACGATGCGCTATCAGAACGCCACGGCGTATCGCTTCCTCGCGCCCTATCTGCTGATCTTCTCGATCTTCTGGCTGTGGCCGATCATCAGCTCATTCCTGATCTCCTTCCAGGCGACGCGCACCGTGCCGTGGCGGTTCGCGCCGACCTTCAACTGGGGCCGGCTGATCGGCGACCCGGCCTTCTTCAACGCGTTGAAAAACACTTTGCTCATTCTGGTCATCCAGGTGCCGGTGATGATCACCTTGGCGATCGTGATGGCCGTGCTGCTCAATTCGCCGCTGCTGAAGGCTCGTGGCCTGTTCCGCTTCGCCTTCTTCGCTCCTGTCGTGGTCGGCGAAGTCGCCTATTCGGCGGTGTTCCGGCTGATGTTCAACCTCGATTACGGCATCATCAACAAGCTGCTCAACAGCGTCGGCCTGCCGCGAATCGACTGGTTTTCCAACGTCACCCCGGCGATGGCGGTCATCATGATCGCGGTGACCTGGCGCTGGGCCGGCTACAACGCCATCGTCCTGCTCGCCGGCCTGCAATCCATCCCCCAGGATGTCTACGAGGCGGCGACGCTGGACCGCGTCAGCAAGCTCAAGCAGTTCTTCTACATCACGCTGCCGCTGCTCAAGCCGATCATCGTGTTCTGCGCCGTGCTGTCGATCATCGGCACCATGCAGCTGTTCACCGAGCCATTCCTGATCACCGAGCGCGGTGGACCGGGCGGCGGCACCGAAACGCTCGGGCTGCTGCTTTACCGCCAGGGTTTCAAGTCGCTCAACTTCGGCTACGCCTCGGCGATTGCCTACACCATGGCCGGGCTGGCGATCGCCATCTCGCTGATGCAACTGTGGCTGACGAGGGACCCGAAATGAGCTCGCGTTCCTCTTCTCGCCGTTCCTCCGCCAGATTGGGACGCAGCATCGCGCTGCATCTGTTCCTGACGCCGCTGGCGCTGATCTGGCTGTTTCCGCTGTGGATGATGGTGATCTTCTCGACCATGCCCGACAGAGGCATCTTTAGTCCCAGCATCGAGCTTTTGCCGCACGGCAATTTCCTCGACAATGTCAACAATTTGCAGCGCGACACCAATTTCATCGGCGCCATCGGCATCTCCGTGTCGGTGGCGGTGACCTATACGTTCCTGTCGGTGCTGCTCACCTCGATGGCCGGCTGGGCGCTGGCGCGCTACCAGTTCTTCGGCAAGGGCGTGGTCGTCGCGATCATCCTCGGCACCATCACGCTTCCCTATGCTGTCGTGTTGATCCCGCAATTCATCATGGTGGCGCGCGACTTCAAGCTCGCCAATACCTGGGTGGCGCTGATCGTGCCGCCGCTCTTCAATTCGCTCGGCGTGCTGTTCATGCGGCAGAGCTTCTCGATGATGCCGGGCGATCTGTTCGACGCCGCTCGGGTCGAGGGGGTCAAGGAATGGCGGATCTTCCTGTTCGTAGCACTACCGCTGGCGCGGCCGATGCTGGCGGCGCTCGCCATCATCCTGTTCCTTGCCTCCTGGAACAATTATCTCTGGCCGCTGCTGATCAATTCCAGGCCCGGCGCGATGACGGCGCCGGTGGCGCTCGGCACGCTGATCGGCCTCACCAAAGTGTCGTGGGGCGGCATCATGGCGGGCGCCGTGATGCTTACCGTGCCGATGCTCGTCGTGTTCGTGCTCTTGCAGCGCCATTTCGTCGCCGGCATTGCCGCCGGCGCCATCAAATAGGATCAGCATGGCAGCGGTCACACTTAAAAATGTCGTCAAGCGCTTCGGCGGCTTTGAGATCATTCACGGCGCGAACATCGACGTCGACGATGGCGAATTCGTCGTCTTCGTCGGCCCCTCCGGCTGCGGCAAGTCCACGCTGCTGAGGATGATCGCCGGGCTCGAGGATATCAGCGGCGGCGAGATCGCCATCGGCGGCAAACTGGTGAACGATGTCGAGCCGGCCGACCGCGGCATCGCCATGGTGTTCCAGTCCTACGCGCTCTATCCGCATATGAGCGTCGAGCAGAATCTGAGCTTCGGGCTGAGGATGAACGGCAACCCGAAAGCCGACACCGAGCGGCGGGTGAAGCGGGCCTCCGAAATCCTGCGCATCGCCGAGCTGATGAAGCGGCGCCCGCGGCAATTGTCGGGCGGCCAGCGCCAGCGCGTCGCCATCGGCCGCGCCATCGTGCGCGAACCGCAAGTGTTCCTGTTCGACGAGCCGCTCAGCAATCTCGACGCCGAGCTCAGGGTGCAGATGCGGGTCGAGATCTCGCGCCTGCACAAGGAACTCGGCGTCACCATGATCTATGTGACGCACGACCAGACCGAAGCAATGACGCTGGCCGACAGGATCGTCGTGCTCAACGCCGGTAATATCGAGCAGATCGGCGCGCCGCTCGATCTCTATGACAACCCGGCCAACCGCTTCGTCGCCGGCTTTGTCGGCTCGCCGAAGATGAATTTCATAGCGGCAAAAGTGGTCGGGAACGACGACGTCGCCGTAACCATCGAACTCGCCAACCATTGTGACGCCAAACTACGGAAGCCGCTTTCGGGTGCCCCACCTGCAGTCGGCAGCGAGGTCGTGCTCGGCGTCCGGCCGGAGCATTTCTTCGAGGCCGGCGAAGGTGATTGCGACATCGCCGTCAAGGCCGATGTCGCCGAGCACCTCGGCTCGGTGAGCTATGTCTATGCCAGTGCCGGGACCAATGCCAATGCCGGACCAGAGGAACTGATCATCGAGCGCGAGGCATCGCGACAGCGGGCGAACGGCGACCACATGGTGGTGTCGATCAAGGCTGGCCGGTTGCTTCTCTTCGACAAGTCAGGTGCACGCATTCGCTAATGCATGTCGCCCAAAAGCGTGCCCTCGGGCGGGAACCGAGGTGCGCAGCGGTTTTGGGACAACGGCATGCACAAAACTAAGACACGCCAATTTTTCTTTCACCAACTCGCGACGCCGAGGCGACCCCAAGGAGATTTGAGATGACGTCCGAACCACGAAAAATTCGCTGGGGCATTCTCGGGCCTGGCACCATCGCCAAGGCCTTTGCCGGCGGCGTCGCCCATTCGCATACCGGCACACTGGTTGCGCTCGGCGCACGTAATCCCGGCAAATCAGGCCTCGCTGAAAACTTCCCCGGTGCCCGCATCCTCGACGGCTACGAGGCTTTGCTCACGGATCCGGACGTCGACGCGATCTACATTTCAACGCCGCACCCCAGCCACGCCGAATGGGCGATCAGGGCGGCCGAGGCCGGAAAGCATGTGCTTTGCGAAAAGCCGATGGGGCTGACCGCCTTCGAGGCCGACGCGATGGTCCATGCTGCGCGCAAGGCCGGCACCTTTCTCGGCGAAGCCTTCATGTACCGGCTGCATCCGCAGACGGCAAAGCTGGTCGAGCTGATCAGGTCCGGCACGATCGGCGAGGTGCGCATGGTGAAGTCGAGCTTCGGCTTCGCCATGCCTGATTTCATGCCGGAACACCGGCTCTACGCGAGCGATCTCGGCGGGGGCGGCATTCTGGATGTCGGCGGCTATCCCGTTTCGATGGCGCGGCTGATTGCCGGGGCAGCATTGGGAAAACCCTTCGCAGAACCGGACAAGGTGGCGGGTGCGGCGCATCTCGGCCAGTCCGGCGTCGACGAATGGGCTTCGGCGCTGCTGCATTTTCCCAGCGGCATCGTCGCCGAAGTCTCCTGCGGCATCTCGCTCGCGCAGGACAACGTCCTGCGCATCCTCGGCACCAAGGGCCGCATCGAGATCTCGGATTTCTGGTATGCCAGCGGTAGGGAAGGCGGCACCAGCGAAATCCGCATTATCCGTCCGGACGGCGAAGAGGCGGTAGAGGTCAGGGAAGACCGCTGGCTCTACGCCTTCGAGGTCGACGCCGCCGGCGAGGCGATCCTGGCCGGAAAGCAGGAGTTTGCCTGGCCGGGTATGGGCTGGGCCGACAGCCTCGGCAATCTGCGCGTCCTCGACAGATGGCGTGCCGCCATCGGGCTCGAATACGAGATCGAGAAGCCCGAAAAACGCGTCAACACCATCTCCGGCCGGCGGCTGCGCTCCGGCGGCACCACCATCCCGAAGCGCGAAATTCCAGGCCTGCCGCGGCCGGCCTCGTGCCTGGCGCTCGGCTTCGAGGATTTTCGCACGTTCTCCTCGGGCATGATCCTGCTCGATGCCTATTTCGAAGCCGGCGGCAACGTCTTCGACACGGCCTTCATCTATGGTAGCGGCTACACCGAAACGTTGCTCGGCCAGTGGTTGAAGAACCGCGACATGCGTGAGCAATCGGTAGTCATCGGCAAGGGCGCGCACACCCCGCTCTGCTATCCCGATGTGATCGGCAAGCAGCTCACCCAGTCGCTCGACCGGCTGCAGACCGATCATGTCGATGTCTATTTCATGCACCGCGACGATCCGGACGTGCCGGTCGACGAATTCGTCGACGCAATGGACAGGGAGGTCAGGGCTGGCCGCATTCGCGGTCCGTTCGGCGGCTCGAACTGGACGAGGGAACGCATGGACGAGGCTATTGCCTATGCCGAGCGGACCGGCAAGCAAAAGCCTGGCGCGCTTTCGAACAATTTTTCGCTGGCCGAAATGCTGGTGCCGATCTGGCCGGGTTGCGTCACATCGTCGAGCGATGAATGGAAGGCCTGGCTGACCGCCCGGCAGATGCCCAATTTCGCCTGGTCGAGCCAGGGCCGGGGTTTCTTCACCGGCCGCGCCGGGCGCGACCAGCGCGACAATGAAGAGCTGGTCCGGGTCTGGTACTCGGAAAAGAATTTCGGCCGCCGCGACCGGGCGATCGAACTCGCCAACAGGCTGGGCAAGAGCCCGATCCATGTCGCGCTCGCCTATGTCCTGGCCCAGCCGTTCCCGTCCGTCCCCCTGATCGGCCCACGCACGCTCGACGAACTGGAGGACAGCCTGCAGGCTCTCGACATTGCGCTTTCGCCTGACGACATCGCGTGGCTGGATGGCGGTTCGGACCAGCATCCCGCCCGACGCACGGGCTGACTTACCTTTCCTTCTCCCCTTGTGGGGCCCGAAGGGCGGGCGAGGCCCGTGACTCGCCCCAGGCGGTGGATTGGCGCGCAGCGCCAAGACGGTTGAGGGGTGTTGGACGGAGTGCGGTCGGTGCCAAGCTGGAACACCCCTCATCCGTCGCCTTCGGCGACACCTTCTCCCACAGGGGGAGAAGGGGGAGCCGCGCGAGGCCGCAACGCCGCGCTCTGCCCTACCTCTCCGCTCACCATCAGTCGGCGGTGGTTCCCGCAGAAATCAGTCTGTAACTATCCTACTTTGCTTCCAAGCGGTGACCGCGGCTCTAGTCAGCGAGTTCGTATATACCACGCCTACCTTGTTGGTTGCATTGCCTTTCCTGTTTCTTGAAAAGCCTGTTGCTTTCCTACATACTTCTGAAACCGGCCGCGTGAGGCGAGCAGGCAAGCGGTGCGCGAACATGGTAGAGGTCGAGTTCCACGAACGGCAGGGGATGACTCATGACCGAAGCTGACGGCCAAGCACAGCCGACATCGGACAGCCATCCGTATGGGCGCGATCATGTCAGGCGCATCCCCGACATCATCTCACTGGTCAAGGACTCTTACGCTGAATTGCGGCCGGCGGAACGCCGCGTCGCCGATGTCGTGCTCGACGACGTCAGATTCGCGGTCGACGCTTCCAACGCAGCACTTGCGCAGCGCGCCCAGGTCAGCGAACCCACCGTGACCCGGTTCTGCCGCGCCATAGGCTGCGAGGGCGTACGCGATTTCAAGCTGAAGCTGGCGCAGAGCCTCGTCGTCGGCGCGCTCTATCTGAGCAAACCGCCGCCCACCAGCGGCGGCAACGGCATGCCGTTCTGGAATGCCGTGTTCGGCGAAGCACGCCGGGCGCTGCAGGAGGCCGAACGGCAGCTTGATCCGGCACAGCTGGTGAAGGCGGCCGAGCTCATCGCCAAGGCGCGCCAGGTTACGGTGTTCGGCCTCGGCGGCAGCTCGTCGGCGCTGGCGCAGGAAACCCAGTACCGGCTGTTCCGCTACGGCATCACCGTCAGCGCCCAGTGCGACCCGTATCTGATGCGGATGACCGCCTCGACCTTGAAGCCCAGCGATCTGGTGATCGCCATTTCGGCGACCGGACGCACCCGCGAAGTGATCGAGGCAGTCGAACTGGCCAAGCATTACCGCGCCAACGCGATCGGCGTGACCGCGCCCGACACCGACCTGGCGCGCGCCTGCGACGTCAGGCTGACGGTCGCGGTGCCCGAATATCCCGACACGCTGAAGCCGACGGCCTCGCGGTTTGCCTTTCTGGCCGCGATCGACCTGATGGCAGTGGCGGCCGCCTACAAACTCGACGGCTCGGCCCGCGAAACAGTCCGCCGCATCAAATACAACGCCCAGATACACAGGACGGGCAAAGAGATGGAGCCGCTGGGGGACTGAGGGGCGCGGCTTCTCCTTCTCCCCTTGTGGGAGAAGGTGGCCGAGCGAAGCTCGGTCGGATGAGGGGTGCTCCAGCTTGGCACCGATGGCATTCCGTCCAACACCCCTCAACCGTCTTGGCGCTGCGCGCCATCCACCTTCTCCCAGAGGGGGAAAAGGAAAGACCGGGCGGCGCCGACTTGAAACGCAGAGGAGACAACAGATGCTCGACATGGGACCATCGAAACAGGCGGCCACTTGGTTTTCCTCCCTCTCCCGCGCGCTCGAGACGGGCGACGCAGCGGCCGCGACTAACTTGTTCGTCGAGGATTGCTACTGGCGCGACCTGCTGACCTTCACCTGGAACATCAAGACGATGGAAGGCCGTGCCGCGATCCGCGACATGCTGGAAGCCACACTGGCTACGACCAAGCCGACTGCCTGGCAGCTCAGTGGCGAGGCAAGCTCGGACGAAGGCATCGTCGAGGCCTGGTTCACCTTCCAGACGTCATCGGCGTGGGGCCGGGGCATCATGCGCCTGGAGGACGGCCGATGCCGGACGCTGTTCACGGCGATGAGCGATCTCAAGGGTTTTGAGGAGCGCAAGGGGCCGGCGCGGCCGCTGGGTGTCCGCCACAAGGCCGACCCGGACCGCGAGACCTGGTCGGAGGCGAGGGCGCGTGAGGCGCGTGATCTCGGCGCCGGCCAGCAGCCCTACTGCCTGGTCATCGGCGGCGGCCAGGGCGGCATCATGCTGGGGGCACGGCTGCGGCAGCTCGGCGTGCCGGCCATCGTCATCGAGAAGAACGCTCAAGTCGGCGATTCCTGGCGCAACCGCTATCGCTCGCTCGTGCTGCACGACCCGGTCTGGTACGACCATTTGCCCTACATCCCGTTTCCGGAAAACTGGCCGGTGTTCACGCCCAAGGACAAGATGGGCGACTGGCTGGAAATGTATACGCGCGTCATGGAGCTCAATTACTGGACCTCCACGAGATGCGTCAGCGCCAGCTATGACGAGGCGGAAAAAATCTGGACGGTCGAGGTCGATCGCGCCGGCGAGAGCATCACGCTGAAACCCAGGCACATCGTCTTCGCAACCGGCGCCTATGGCCCGCCGAGGCAGATCGACCTGCCGGGCGCCACGGCGTTCCAGGGCGAGATCCTGCATTCCAGCCAGTATTCCAGCGGCGAAAAATTCCGTGGCAAGGCGGTCGCCGTCATCGGCGCGGCAAGCTCGGGGCACGATGTCGCCGTCGATCTCTGGGAGAGCGGCGCTGAGGTGACCATGATCCAGCGCTCGCCGACGACGGTGGTCAAATCCGACACGCTGATGGAGGTCGGCTTCGAGATCTTTTCTGAAGATGCGCTGGCCCGTGGCATCACCACCGAGAAGGCCGACATGATCGTCGCCTCGACGCCCTTCGCTGTGCTGCCGCAAAGCCAGCGGGCGCTCTACGACATCATCAAGGCACGCGACGCGGCATTCTACGACCGCTTGCGCGGCGCCGGCTTCGCCATCGATTTCGGCGACGACGAGACCGGGCTGCTGATGAAGGCCTACCGCACCGGCTCGGGCTACTACATCGACGTCGGCGCCTCCGATCTGATCATCGGCGGCGAGATCGGCATCCGCAGCGGTGTCGAGATCAAGTCGCTGACGCCGACAGGGATCCTGTTCGATGACGGCACCGAACTGGCGGCCGACGCGATCATCTCCTGCACCGGCTATCAGTCGATGAACGAGACCGTGGCGGCGATCGTCTCGCGCGAGGTCGCCGACAAGGTCGGGCCGTGCTGGGGGATTGGCTCCGGCGTGAAAGGCGACCCGGGACCATGGCAAGGCGAATTGCGCAACATGTGGAAGCCGACGGCGCAGGAAGCGCTATGGTTCCACGGCGGCAATTTGGCGCTGTCGCGCTTCTATTCGAAGTTCGTCGCGCTGCAGATCAAGGCGAGGATGGAAGGCGTTGCGACGCCGGTTTATGGGGCGCCGGGGCGGTAGCAGCGCACCTCTCCCTTCTCCCCTTGTGGGAGAAGGTGGCCGAGCGAAGCTCGGTCGGATGAGGGGTGTTCCAGCTTGGCACCAACAGCACTCCGTCCAGCACCCCTCAACCGTCTTGGCGCTACGCGCCAATCCACCTTCTCCCCCTGGGGGAGAAGGAGAGCGCCCAGCCCTCAACCGTGCCGATGCCCGAAATGCCTGGCCACAATATCGACATGCGTCTCATCCGCATGCGCTTCGAAGCGTTCGGTATCGCCAAAATCGTTAGCCGCCTCGTTCGGCCACCAGGTGCCGCCGATCACGATACCGTCCGAGACCAGCCTCTGCTCGGCGACCAGCGAGGCGCCGACCGCGTCGACAAAGGTGAAACTGCCCGAACGCAGCCGCAGCACCGCGATGTCGCCGACGGCACCGACCGCAAGTGCGCCAAGATCGGGCCTTGCGATCGCCTCGGCCGGCCGCTGTGTTGCCGCGCGCAAAACCTCGACCAGCGGCATGCCGAGCGCCAGCAGTTTCGACATGCACACCAGAATGTCGAAGGCCGGTCCGTCGACGCAGTAGAGATGCACGTCGCTGCTGATCACGTCAGGTGCCAGCCCCTCCTTGAGCATCGCCTTGGCGACCTCGAAATCGAACGAACCCATGCCGTGGCCGATATCGAAGATGACGCCGCGTTCGCGCGCCAGCCGCATGTCGGGCCGCACCGCGCCGGATGCGAAGATCGGCGCGTTGGGAAACGGCCGGAAGCAATGGGTGAGAATATCGCCCTTGCGCAGGCGCGGCAGCACTTCCGAGCGGCCCGGCGGCGGCTCGTCGATATGCGCCATCAGCGGCAGGCCGGCCTGGTCGGCAGCCTCGAGCGCCAGATCGACCGGCGCGATGCCGCTGCTGCCGCCGGCATGGCGACCCGAGCGGACTTTTACGCCGACAATCATGTCTGCGTGCTCGCGCACCGCCGCCACCGTCTCGCGCGGTTCGCAGAGCCGGAGATCGCTGCACTCGCCAACCGAAACGGTCTGCGAGAAGCCGAAAATCCCGGCAAAGGAAATGTTGACATAGGCCAGGATGCGGACTTTCGAGCGCTCGATGACATGGCGGCGAAAGCCGAGGAAGTTGCCGGCGCCAGCACTTCCTGCGTCGATGAACGTGGTGGTGCCGCTCTTTGCGGCGAGGAGGTCGGCATCGACGCCGAGCGAGGTGCCGCCCCAATAGACGTGGCTGTGCAGATCGATGAGGCCAGGCGCGACGATGGACCCGGTGGCATCGATGACGCGCGCGGCGCGATCGAAGGGAATGTCGGCATCGATCGCGGCGATGCGGCCACCGGCGATGGCCAGATCGCGTTGCGCATCGAGGCCGGACGCCGGATCGATGAAGCGGCCGCCCTTCAGGAGAAGATCAAATTGCATCGGCGTCCGGCTCCGTTCCCGTCTTCTCGTCAAACCGGTCTGTAGGCGACAGCCTCGACCTCGATCTTGATGTCGATCATCAGCCGCGACTCGACCGTTGTCCGCGCCGGCGGATCCTTAGCAAAATGCCTGGCATAGACGGCATTGAAGGCGCCGAAGTCGCGTGCGTCCTCGAGCCAGACTGTCGTCTTGACCACGTCGTCCATGGTGCAGCCAGCCAGCGCCAGGGCTGCCTGCACATTCGAAAGCACCTGCTCGGTCTGTTCTACGATACCGCCCGTGACCACCGCGCCGTCGCTGCCAACCGGCACCTGGCCGGAGACATAGACCATATCGCCAGCCCGGACTGCCGGCGACAGCGGCACATGCGATGTTCCAAAACACTGCTTGGGCAAGGACTGTTCTCCTTCAAAAAGCATTGGTGCGTTGCCGTGCTGTCCGGCAATCGCCGCGAAGCTCCGCGCGGGCTCTTCGCTGCGCCGGTTTGCCCTTTTCCCGGCGGAAGGCTATGCCTCCCGGCGATTCTCATACAGGCCGTGTTGGAAAGCAACATTTTTTAGAATTCATGTTGCTTTATTACAGGAGCATCGGAGGCGTGAGCGGAGCGCCGAAACTGCCGATCTCCCCCCAAGTGGGGGAGATGTCCGGCAGGACAGAGGGGGGCGCTGTCCCGCCGACGCCCCGAAAGGTTCCGCTCGACAGCAGCATTTGGAAGGAACATGACCCCAAGATTTTTGCCCCACCTTGGCAGGGCGAGCAATGCTCTGCCAAACCGCTCAGCGGTCGATCCGCGTCGACAGGATGATCGAGGACGACGTCCGCTCGACCCCGTCCATCGCGCCGATCTGGTCGAGGAGCGTGTCGAGATCCTTGATCGACGGCGCGTCGACGATGACGATCATGTCGAAATTGCCGCTCACCGAATGCAGCGTCCGCACCGGCGGCAGCGCCTGCAGGCTGCGCACCACCTTGTCGGCGAGCTTGGGCGTGACGGTGAGCAGCACATGCGCCCGCACCAGTCCCTGTTCGTAATCGGGCGAAAGCCTGACCCCATAGCCGGTGATGATGCCGCGCTGCTCCAGCCGCTCGATCCGGCTCTGCACCGTCGTCCGCGACACGCCGAGCCGACGCGCCAGCTCGGCCGTCGAGGCGCGCGCATTCGCGCGCAGCAGGGAGAGCAGGGCCTGTTCGGCGTTGCTAAGCACTTTCGACGAACCTCATAGGCAGATTGATCAGAAGGACACTTCGTTTCGAACAATTCCACGCTTCCTTTCGACAGGCAAGCTGCGATTCTATGCTTCGTGATCAACGCAATGCATGTCGCCCAAAAGTGCGCAGCGGTTTTGGGATAACGACATGCATAAAACAAAGACCTGCAGCGCAACGCGCTTCAGGGGCGAGGGAACTGTCATGAAGAAAATCATCGTTGTCGGCGCCGGCAAGATCGGCTCGACCATTGCCGAGATGCTGGCTTCCACCGGCGACTATCATGTCACCCTCGTCGACCGCTCGGCCGCACAGCTCGGCGCGGCCGAACTGCCTGATACGGTCGAGACGCTGGAACTCGACATCGAAGCCGCCGGAACGCTCGAAGCGGCCTTGGCCGGCAAGTTCGCGGTGCTCAGCGCAGCGCCCTTCCATCTGACCACGCGCATCGCCGAAGCGGCAGCCAGCGCCGGCGTGCATTATCTCGACCTGACCGAGGACGTCGTCGCGACCCGACGCGTCAAGCAACTGGCGCGCTCCGCCATCAGCGCCTTCATCCCGCAATGCGGGCTGGCGCCGGGCTTCATCTCGATCGTCGCCAACGATCTCGCCAGCCGCTTCGACACGCTGGAGAGCGTGCGCATGCGGGTCGGGGCGCTGCCGCAGTACCCCTCGAATGCGCTGAACTACAATCTGACCTGGAGCACGGACGGCGTCATCAACGAATATTGCGAGCCCTGCGAGGCGATCGTCGAAGGCGAACTGATCGAAGTGCCGCCGTTGGAGGAGCGCGAGGAATTCTCGCTCGACGGCGTCACCTACGAGGCATTCAACACGTCCGGAGGGCTCGGCACGCTGGCCGAAACGCTGAAGGGCAAGGTGCGCACGCTGAACTACCGCACCATCCGCTACCCCGGCCACGCCGCGATCATGAAGGCGCTGCTCAACGATCTCGGCCTGCGCCACCGCCGCGACGTGCTGAAGGACATTTTTGAGAGCGCCCTGCCGGCAACGCTGCAGGACGTGGTCATCGTCTTCGTCACAGTCAGCGGCCGCAAGAACGGCCGCCTGCTGCAGGAGACCTACGCCAACAAGATCTATGCCAAGCGTGTCGGCGATACGGTGCGCAGCGCCATCCAGATCACCACGGCCTCAGCCATCTGCGCGGTGCTCGACATGCTGGCCGACGGCACCTTGCCGGCGAAGGGCTTCATCAAGCAGGAGGACATTGCGCTCGATGCCTTCCTCGCCAACCGCTTCGGCCACGCCTATGCGCAGCACGAGATGGTTAGCCGGCTGGCGGGGTGATCGAGCCTCTTTCCTTCTCCCCTTGTGGGAGAAGGTGGATTGGCGCGAAGCGCCAAGACGGTTGAGGGGTGCTGCCCGGAGCGGCGCGGTGCCAAGCTGGAACACCCCTCATCCGTCGCCTTCGGCGACACCTTCTCCCACAAGGGGAGAAGGAAGATCGCGCTAGCAGCCCTCAAACATGCAGCGCGTGCCCAAGCGCCTTCAGCGCGGCTTCCTGAAAACCCTCGCCTTGTGTCGGATGTGCATGGATGGTGCCGGCGATGTCCTCCAGCCGCGCGCCCATCTCCAGCGCCAGGCCGAACGCCGTCGACAGTTCCGACACGCCCTGGCCGACCGCCTGGATGCCGAGCACCAGATGGTTGTCCGCGCGGGCAACGACCCGGACAAATCCATCTTCACCCATTTTGGTCATTGCCCGGCCATTGGCGGCAAACGGAAACAGCCCGACCTTGATCTCACCACCGAGCCCCTTTGCCTCCTCCGGCGAAAGGCCTGCAGTGACCAGCTCCGGATCGGTGAAGCAGATGGCGGGAATGCAGCGCTTGTCCCAGCTGCGCTTGTGGCCGGCGACGATCTCGGCGACCATTTCGCCTTGCGCCATCGCCCGGTGCGCCAGCATCGGCTCGCCGGTGACGTCGCCAATGGCAAAGATGCCGCGCATCGAGGTGCGGCACTGGTCGTCGATGCGGATGAATTTTCCCGCCATGTCGAGGTCGATCTGCTCCAGCCCCCAGTCTTCGATCACCGGCTTGCGCCCGACGGTGATCAGAATCCTGTCGGCAACGATCTTGCCATTCTTGCCGGTGGCCGTCTCGACCAGCAGCGCATCGCGCTTGGTCGACAGCCCCTTGGCCTTGGCATTCACGAGCACTTCGATACCGAGCTCAGTGAGCCGCTTCACCACCGGCCGGATCAGTTCGGCATCATATTGCGCCAGTACGCGCGGCAAAGCCTCGACCACGGTCACCTTGGCGCCCATCTTGGCGAAGGCGATGCCGAGCTCCAGCCCGATATAGCCGCCACCGACGACGGCAAGCCTTTCCGGCACTTCGCTCAGCCCCAGCGCTTCGGTGGACGAGATCACCGGCCCACCGAACGGCAGTGACGGCAGCTCGACCGACGCCGAGCCGGTGGCGATCACCACCGTCTCGGCGCGGACGACCTGTGTGCCGGTCTCGGTCTCGACCTCGACAGTCTTGCCGTCACGGAATTTCGCCCAGCCATGCACGGTCTTGACCCCGGCCTTCTTGAGCAGGCTGGCAACGCCGCTGTTCAGCCGGCTAACAATGCCGTCCTTCCATGCGATGGTCGTTTCGAGATCAATGGATGGTATTGCGATTGAAATGCCAAGCGGGCTCTTGCCGCCGGCCATGTGCGAGATTTTCTCGAACTCCTCGGCCGCATGGATCAGCGCCTTGGACGGAATGCAGCCGACATTGAGGCAGGTGCCGCCCGGCTTGCCGAACTCGACGATAACCGTGTCGATGCCGAGCTGGCCGGCGCGGATGGCACAGACATAGCCGCCAGGACCGGCGCCGATGACGAGCAGCTTGCAGGATATTTCCTTCATGTCAGCTGCATCCTTTCGGGGATGATTGCCTCCTGATCCGGCCACTGCGCGCCTTTCCTTCTCCCCTTGTGGGAGAAGGTGGATCGGCGCGTAGCGCCGAGACGGATGAGGGGTGTTGGACGGAGTGCTGTCGGTGCCGAATTGGAGAACCCCTCATCCGTCGCATTCGGCGACATCTTCTCCCACAAGGGGAGAAGGGGGAGCCAGCGTCCCGGCGCCCCTAACTGCCCTCTGCAATTCGACTCAATCCGGGTGGGCGCGCGCTTTGACCTCATTACCTCAATCCACAAAAATCAGCGCCGGGGTCTCCAGCAGCATCTTGATCCGTTGAATAAACACTGCGGCATCCCAGCCGTCGATGACGCGGTGGTCGAAGCTGGAGGACAGGTTCATCATCTTGCGCGGGATGAACTGGGTGCCGTCCCATACCGGCCGCACCATCATCTTGTTGACGCCGAGGATTGCCACTTCCGGATGGTTGATCACCGGCGTCGTCGCCACACCGCCCATGGCACCGAGCGAGGTGATGGTGATGGTCGACCCCGAGAGCTCGTCGCGCGTCGCCGTGCCTGATCTGGCCGCCTCAGCAAGCCGGTTGAGCTCGGCGGCGCAGTCCCAGATGTCGCGCGCCTCGGCGTGCTTGACCACCGGCACAACCAGCCCCGAAGGCGTCTGCGCGGCGATGCCGATATGAACGCCGCCATGCTGGTGGACGATGCCGGCCTCGTCGTCGAACAGCGCGTTGATATTGGGCTGGTCGGTAATCGCCTTGACCATCGCCCGCATCAGGAACGGCAGCAGCGTCAGCTTCGACCTCTCCGCACCCGCGCGCTTCTCCTTGTTGAGCGCCGCGCGCAATTCCTCGAGCGCAGTGACATCGATCTCCTCGACATAGGTGATGTGCGGGATACGCGACTTGGCCAGCGCCATCTTCTCGGCGATCTTGCGCCTGAGCCCGATGATCTTAATGTCTTCGACGGCCTCGTTGCGGGCGAGGCCGGAGACCTTCGCAAGTTGTGGTCCGCTAGCCAGGAAGGCGTCGATGTCCTCATGTCGGATGCGTCCGGCCGGGCCGCTGCCCGCTACCTGCCGAAGGTCGACGCCAGCCTCTTTTGCCCTGAGGCGGATGGCCGGCGACGCCAGCGGCTTTTCGCCTTCGGGACGAGGAGCGGCGGATAAAGCCGAACGGGGAGAAAGGGTACCCCCACCCCTAACCCCTCCCCACAAAGGGGAGGGGGATTCCGTCGCCATTTCACTTCCACGCACGGACGCGCTTCCCGAAGGTGGCGCTGGTTTGGCATCAGCCTTGGGAGCCGAAGCGCGTCCCCCTCCCCCTTGTGGGGAGGGGCTAGGGGTGGGGGTAGCGCCGGTAGCTTTCGCCTCACCTCCCGACGACTCCGCACCTGCCTTCACATTGCCCTCGCCGGCCACTTTCAAGCGTACAATGGGCGAGCCGATCGCCACCGTGTCGCCGATCTCCGCACCCAGCCAGACGATTTCGCCGTCGACCGGCGAAGGAATCTCGACCGTCGCCTTGTCGGTCATGACTGCGGCCAGCACCGCGTCCTCGCGCACGAGATCGCCGACCTTGACCTGCCATTCGACGAGCTCGGCCTCGGCGACGCCTTCGCCGACATCGGGCAGCTTGATCACATATTCGCCCATCGTTAGGCCTCCATCGTTTCGACGAGCGCGCGGCCGAGCCTGGCCGGACCGGGAAAATAGTCCCACTCCTGCGCGTGCGGATAGGGCGTGTCCCAGCCGGCGACCCGCGCCACCGGCGCTTCCAGATGATAGAAGCAGTTCTCCTGTACCAGCGCCGAAAGTTCGGCACCGAACCCGGATGTCAGCGTCGCCTCGTGCACGACCACGCAGCGGCCCGTCTTTTTCACCGAGCCGACGATCGTCTCGAGATCGAGCGGCAGCAGCGTTCTCAGATCGATGATCTCGGCGTCGATGCCGGTCTCCTCCGCCGCCGCCTGCGCGACATAGACCATCGTGCCATAGGCAAGCACGGTGACATCGGCACCCGGCCGGCGGATCACCGCCTTGCCGAGCGGGACCGTGTAATGCCCGTCCGCGACCTCGCCGAGCTCATGCTTCGACCACGGCGTCACCGGGCGCTCGTGATGGCCGTCGAACGGGCCGTTGTAGAGCCGCTTCGGCTCCAGGAAGATCACCGGGTCGGGATCCTCTATCGCCGCGATCAAAAGGCCCTTGGCGTCATGCGGGTTGGACGGCACGACGACCTTCAGGCCGGAGACATGGGTGAATAGAGCCTCCGGGCTCTGGCTGTGGGTCTGGCCGCCAAAAATGCCGCCGCCGGTCGGCATCCTGACCACGATCGGACAGGTGAAATCGCCGTTCGAGCGGTAGCGCAGCCGCGCCGCCTCCGAGACGATCTGGTCATAGGCCGGATAGACATAGTCGGCAAACTGCACCTCGACGCAAGGTTTCAGGCCGTAGGCGGCCATGCCGATAGCCGAGCCGACGATACCGGATTCGCTGATCGGCGTATCGAAGCAGCGGCTTTTGCCGTACTTCGCCTGTAGACCTTGCGTGCAGCGGAAAACGCCGCCGAAAAAGCCGACATCCTCGCCGAACACGATGACGCGTTCGTCGCGTGCCATCGACACGTCCATGGCTTCGCGGATCGCTTCGATCATAGTCCGCCTTGGCATGGTCAGACCCCTGCCTGCTGGCGTTGGCGCCTGAGATGCGGCGGCATCTCGGCATAGACGCCTTCGAACATGTCGCGCGCCGAGGGCTTGCCGCCGGCATGCAGCGTGCCGTGGCGCTCGGCCTCCCTTTGCGCCGCGATCACCGTTTCCAGGATCTCCGCCTCGGCCTGGGTGTGGCGCTCGTCCGACCAGACGCCGCGCTGGATGAGATGGTTTTTCAGCCTGACGATCGGGTCGCCGAGCGGCCACGCGTCAGACTCTGCCTTCGGCCGGTAGGCCGACGGGTCGTCGGAGCTCGAATGCGCGCCGACGCGGTAGGTGACGTATTCGACCAGCGTCGGCCCGAGGTTTTTCCGCGCCCGCTCGGCGGCCCATTTCGCCACCGCATGGACGGCGAGATAGTCGTTGCCGTCTACCCGCAGCGACGGAATGCCGAAGCCGAGACCACGGGCGGCGAAAGTGCCGGAGCCGCCGCGGGCTATGCCCTGGAAGGTCGAGATCGCCCACTGGTTGTTGACGACGTTGAGCACGACCGGCGCCTTGTAGGTCGAGGCGAACACCAGCGCCGAATGGAAGTCGGACTCGGCGGTCGAGCCGTCGCCGATCCAGGCGGCGGCGATCTTCGAATCATTGCTGATCGCCGAAGCCATCGCCCAGCCGACCGCCTGGATGTATTGCGTCGCCAGATTGCCGGAGATCGAGAAGAAGCCATGCTCCTTCGACGAATACATGATCGGCAGCTGCCGGCCCTTTAGCGGATCGGCTTCATTCGAATAGATCTGGTTCATCATGGTGACCATCGGGTAGCCGTCGGCGATGAGCAGCCCGGCCTGCCGATAGGTCGGAAAGTTCATGTCGCCCGGCGCCAGTGCCCTGCGGAAGGCGCAGCTCACCGCCTCTTCACCGAGATGCTGCATGTAGAAAGAGGTCTTGCCCTGGCGCTGCGCCATCTGCATGCGCGCGTCGAAGCTGCGCAGCGTCATCATATGGCGCAGCCCTTCCAGCAGTTCGTCGTCGGAAAGCAGGCCGGCCCACGGACCGACGGCTTCGCCGGCGCGGTTCAGCACGCGGATGATCGAGAACGCCATGTCGCGGATGGTGCGCGGATCGACGTCGATCTCCGGGCGCGGCACCGAGCCGGCCTTGGGAATGGTCACATCAGAGAAATCCGGCGTCCCGCCCGGCCGCACCTCCGGCTCCGGCACATGGAAGCGCAACATTCCTGCATCAGCCATGACCTTCGTCCTCCAATGTAGCCCGGCGCGATATTTGCACACCGCCAGACCAGTGCCAATTCGTCCGGCAGGGCTTCAGGCCGGCGACGCGCCGGCCAGCACTAGCCAAGATGAAGATATGTCGGCGAAATTTCTTGTCGATCTTCCGCCGCCACGCGCAATTTGGCGCATGATTGCGCCGGGTTTCCCGCCAGATAAGACAATGCGTCGCATTGAGGCCTCGCGCGGCGCCCCTTTCCTTCTCCCCTTGTGGGAGAAGGTGTCGCCGAAGGCGACGGATGAGGGGTGTTCCAGCTTGGCAAGGGCAGCACTCCGTCCAACACCCCTCTTCTATCTTGGCGCTGCGCGCCAATCCACTTTCTCCCACAAGGGGAGAAGGAAGGAGGAGCGGCACCGTTCACCCCGCACCCGCATCATGCTAACCAGAACCCATGGCACAGAAGAAGGGTTACGAAGTCGATGCGTGGTTGGCGCGGCCGGACCCGCGCATCTCGATCGTCCTGCTTTACGGTCCCGATCGCGGGCTCGTCGCCGAGCGAGCACGGGCCTTTGCCGGCAAAACCGGCCTGCCGCTCGACGATCCGTTCTCGGTGGTCAGGCTGGACGGTTCGGAAGTAGACCGCGACGAGGGCCGCCTGCTCGACGAGGCGCGCACCGTGCCGATGTTTTCGGACCGGCGCCTGCTCTGGGTGCGCAATGCCTCCGGCCAGAAGGCGCTTGCCGATGACGTCAAGGCGCTGACATCAGAGCCGCCGCGTGACGCCATCATCCTGATCGAGGCCGGCGACCTGAAGAAAGGCGTCGGGTTGCGTTCCATCGTCGAGGCGGCAGACATTGCCATGGCCTTGCCGTGCTACGCCGACGAGGCCCGGGACATCGATACGGTCATCGACGACGAATTGCGCAAGGCCGGCATGTCGATGACGCTGGAGGCCCGTCAGGCGCTGCGCCGTAACCTCGGTGGTGACCGGCTGGCCTCCCGCGGCGAGATCGAAAAGCTGGTGCTTTATGCCCACGGCCAGACCGAAATCGGCCTCGACGACGTCAAGGCGACATCGGGCGACGTTTCCGGTCTCTCCTTCGACGACGCCGTCGACGCCTTGCTCGAAGGCAAGGTCGGCGACTTCGACATGGCCTTCACCCGCCATTGCCAATCCGGCGGCCAGGCTTTTCTGGTGCTTTCGTCGGCGATGCGGCAGCTGCAGGCGATCCAGGCGATGCGCGGCCTGATGGACACCGGCGGCCGCAACGCCGCTTCGGTCGTCGCCACGGCGCGCCCGCCGGTGTTTTTCGCCAGGCGAAAGCTGGTCGAGAAGGCGCTCGAACGCTGGAACAACGAGGCGCTTGGCCGCGCTTTGACCAGACTTCAGACTGCGGTCCTGCAGACCCGCCGGCGGCCTGACCTCTCGGTCGCGCTGGCACGGCAGGCCCTGCTAGGCATTGCTGTGGAAAGCGCCCGACTGGCGCAGCGCACCTGATCTCCCCTGAGGGGAGATGTCGCCGAAGGCGACAGAGGGGGTCGCAACGCGTGGAACGCCGACATCTTCTTCTTCCGCAAGGCGCCGGCGCTCGATGCTAGGCGACCCTTTCTGGGCCTGCCGGCCATCTCCCGCTCAAGGGGAGATCAGCAGCCTCGGCGATTTCGCCATCACCAGCGCTGAAAAAAGGAAGGGCTGGCAATCGCCAGGCTTCGTTGTGTTTCCAGGACGAGGATGTCCGCCTAGGCCGTGCTTAATCCTAAACCAGAAGATCATTTGCCGGCTAAAAACATGAGTGCCTCAAGCACCTACCGCTCCTGCTTCAACCGCCGGCAAAGCTCGTCGAGCTGCTCCAGCGTCCGGTAAGCGACGCTGATCACGCCGCCGCGTTCCTTGTGCTCGATCGTGACGATCATGCCGATCGTGCCGGTCATCAGCTTTTCCAGCGCCAGCGTATCGGCATCCTTCTGTGCCGGTGCTGCAGTCTGTCGCTTTGCCGTTGGAGCGCCGGTCGGCATCTGCGCCAGCGCTTCGGCCTGGCGCACCGAAAGCCCGTCCTCGACGATCCGCTTGGCCAGGCCCGCCGGATCCTGCGCCGTCACCAATGTGCGGGCGTGGCCGGCCGACAGCGCGCCATCGACCAGCATGTCGCGAATCACGTCCGGCAGCTTCAGCAGCCTGAGCGTGTTGGCGACGTGGCTGCGGCTCTTGCCGATCACCTGGCCGAGATCGGCCTGGGTGTAGCCGTGATCGTCGATCAGCTGCTGGTAGCCCATCGCCTCCTCGACCGGGTTGAGGTCGGTGCGCTGGACGTTTTCGATGATCGCCAGTTCGAGCGCGGTGCGATCGTTGACATCGCGCACGATGATCGGGATCTCGGTCAGCCCGGCGCGCTGCGCCGCGCGCCAGCGCCGCTCGCCGGCGATGATCTCGTAGCGGCCGGGCTGGGTCGGCGACGGCCGTGCCACCACCGGCTGCACCACGCCATGTTCACGGATCGACTGGGCAAGATCGGTCAGGTCGGCGTCGCCAAAATGCCGGCGCGGATTCTTTGGGTTCGGGCTCAGGAACTCGATCGGAACCTTGCCGTCGGCATTCATGCTCTGCTTTTCCGGCGCTGCCGGACGATCGATTTCGCCGATCAGCGCCGCCAGCCCCCGCCCCAGTCTTTTTCTTGAAAGGTCTTCGCTCATCGTCTGTCCAGATCGTTTCGGTATCGAATCAGCTTCTGCATGTCGTTATCCCGATACCAGTTACCAGTTTTGGGCGACTGCATTAAGCGGCGCGAAGTTTGCGCTCGCGGCGGATCACCTCGGAGGCAAGCTGCAGATAGGCCTGGCTGCCGGAGCATTTGAGGTCGTAGAGGATCGCCGGCTTGCCGTAGGACGGCGCCTCGGAGACACGCACATTGCGCGGGATCACGGTTTCATAGACCTTGTCGCCCATATGCGCTCGCACATCCTGCACCACCTGGTTGGCGAGGTTGTTGCGCCCGTCGAACATGGTTAGCACGATGCCCTGGATCGTCAGCTCGGGATTGATCGACCGGCGCACCTGCTCGACCGTCTCCAGCAACTGGCTCAAGCCTTCAAGCGCGAAGAATTCGCATTGCAGCGGCACCAGCACCGAATCGGCCGCCGCCATCGAGTTCAGCGTCAGAAGATTGAGCGACGGCGGGCAATCGATCAGCACATAGCCAAAATTCGCCGAACGCTCGGCCGAGGCGCGCAAGGCGTTGCGCAGCCGCAGTACCCGGTCCGGCGCCGAGGCGATCTCCATTTCGATGCCGAGCAGGTCGAGCGTCGACGGCACGATCGACAGGCCCGGCACCGCCGTCGGGATCGCTGCCGCCTCCAGATCGAGCTCGCCGGTCAGCACGTCATAGGAGGAAACGGTGCGGTCGCGCCGGTCGATGCCGAGGCCCGTGCTGGCATTGCCTTGCGGATCGAGATCGACGATCAGCACCCGCTCGCCGATCGCCGCCAGCGCCGTGGCCAGATTGATGGCCGTCGTCGTCTTGCCGACGCCGCCCTTCTGGTTGGCTACGGTGATGATTCGGGGGCCATTCTTCATCATGGGTCTATGCCAGAAATTCATTCCGAGGTCGCCGATCTAAGTCAGTTGGCGCAAATCAGACAGTTCGAGGATGACGCCCTGAACGTCGGTCGCGCTAGCATGTTCTACCAGATCGAATGACCATCGTTGAGCGCTTTCTGCCACCTCAGTACGGTAATCCCGGCCTTTGTGGAACAGGCCGCGCGCGCCGGCCGTCAGCCACGGCGCCGACAGTTCGAGCAAGACCGGAAGCGACGCCAGCGCTCTGGCAGTGACGATTTGAGGTGTTGAAACAAACGGATAGGCGTCGTCGATGCGACGCGCGACGACCCTGGCGGGCAGGTTGAATTGGCCGACGACCGCTTGCAGGAACGATGCTTTTTTCCGATTGCTTTCAACCAGATCGATGCTGGCGCCGTCGCGCTCGGCAAGCAGGAACGCAAGCACAAGGCCGGGAAAACCGCCGCCAGAGCCGAGATCGACCCAGCGCTTCGTGTCTGGTTTGATTCGCGCCAGCTGGGCGCTGTCGAGGATGTGGCGGCGCCAGACATCGTCCTGCGTCGACTGCGCCGCCAGGTTTATCCGGCGGTTCCATTTCTGAAAGACCGTCTCGAACTCTACCAGCCGTTCGAATGTTTCACGTGAAACCGGACCGGCAGCCTCTTGCAGGCTCGCCCATGAGGCAGCGCTCACGCAACATTCCTTCGCGCAGCAGCCTCGGCGTTGCGGACATGCGCGACAATGATGGCCAATGCAGCCGGCGTCATGCCCTCCATACGCTGCGCATCGGCAATCGAGCGCGGCTGGCGCGCCAGCATTTTTTGCTTCAGCTCGTTGGACAGCCCCGGAACAGAAGCAAAGTCGAGTGAAGCCGGGATCAATCGGCTCTCCTCACGCCTGATCTGCGTGACGTCGGCTTGCTGGCGATCAAGATAGACCGAATATTTCGCTTCCGTTTCGAGGCGCTCGGCCGTCTTGGTGTCGATTGCTGCAAACTGCGGAGCGATCCGGGCCAGCCAGGCGACATCGACACCGGGATAGGCCAGCAACTCATAGGCGGACCGGCGCACACCGTCCCTGTTGATCTCGAGCCCATGGCGGGCCGCTTCGTTGGGGGTCATGGTCGTGCCAAGCGCAAGGTCCCGCGCCTTTTCAAGGTCCTGCACGACGTCGCTAAACCGTTGCATCCGCTCCTGCGAGGCAATCCCGAGCTTTATCGCCAGCGGCGTCAGCCGCTCATCGGCGTTGTCGGCCCGCAGCGACAGCCGGAACTCGGCCCGCGAGGTGAACATCCGGTAAGGTTCGGCGATACCGCGGCTGGTTAGGTCGTCGACCATGACCCCGATATAAGCCTCGGTGCGACTGAGCACGATCTGGTCGCGCGCCGAAGCCTGACGCGCGGCGTTGAGGCCAGCAAGCAGCCCTTGCGCCCCGGCCTCCTCGTAACCGGTGGTGCCGTTGATCTGCCCGGCCAGGAAAAGACCGGCGATCCGCTTGGTTTCCAGCGTCGGCTTGAGTTCGCGCGGATCGACATGGTCATATTCGATGGCATAGCCGGGCTGCAGCATGGTGGCACGCTCAAGCCCAGGAATGGTTTTTAGAATGTCGAGCTGCACGTCCTCGGGCAGCGAGGTCGAAATACCGTTCGGGTATACGGTGTCATCGTCCAGCCCTTCCGGCTCCAGAAAAATCTGGTGGCCTTCGCGGTCGCCGAACTTGACGATCTTGTCCTCGATCGACGGGCAGTAACGCGGCCCCACCCCTTCGATCGAGCCGGAATACATCGCCGAACGGCCCAGATTGGCGCGGATCAGCTCGTGCGTGGCTCCAGTTGTTCGCGTGATGCCGCAAAGGATCTGCGGATTGCCGATGCGGTCGGTCATCAGCGAGAACGGCACGGGATTGTCATCCGCCGCCTGGCTCTCCAGCGACGCCCAATCGATCGTTCGTCCGTCCAGCCGTGGCGGCGTGCCGGTCTTCAGCCGTCCGAGCTTGAAACCCGCACGGCTCATCGTCGCCGACAGGCCGAGGCTGGCCTGCTCGTTCATGCGGCCGGCAACGATCTTCTTCTCGCCGATATGGATCAGCCCGCGCAGAAAGGTGCCGGTGGTCAGCACCACAGCGCCGCAGGCAAGCCGGCGGCCATCCGCCAGCAGCACCGCCGCTAGGCGCCCATTGGCGATTTCGAAATCCAGAACCTCGCCCTCGACCACGTCGAGACCCGCCTGTTCGCGAATCGCCGCTTGCATGGCGAGCCGATAGAGTTTTCTGTCCGCTTGCGTGCGCGGCCCGCGAACTGCCGGGCCCTTGCGGCGGTTGAGCAAACGGAACTGGATGCCAGCCGCATCGGCGACGCGCCCCATCAGCCCGTCCATGGCGTCGATCTCGCGAACCAGATGCCCCTTGCCGAGCCCGCCGATCGCTGGATTGCACGACATGACGCCGATCGTCTCGAAGCGCAGTGTCACCAAAGCCGTTTTCGCGCCAGCGCGCGCGGCAGCGCTGGCCGCCTCGCAACCAGCATGGCCGCCGCCCACCACAACCACATCATAGTGATCGGTCATTTTAGAATCCCGAATTCAAGTGGACCGACACATGTGCCCGTCAGGACGTGGTGTCAAGAATACGTGGCGCTTGGCGGGCAAATCTCTTCGGAGAACTGACGAAACCGGCGCCTTCTTTCCTTCTCCCCTTGTGGGAGAAGGTGGATTGGCGCGCAGCGCCAAGACGGAAGAGGGGTGTTGGACGGAGTGCTGTCGGTGCCAAGCTGGAACACCCCTCATCCGACCGGGCTTCGCTCGGCCACCTTCTCCCACAAGGGTGTTTGGACTGGGGACATCGCGAACAGGTGTGCGAGGACATCGCGAACAGTTTTGCGCGTTGTGCGCGGGGGGGTTCGGGATGTCCCCAGTCCAAACAAAGGGGAGAAGGGAGGGCAGCACAAAACTCTGGCGCCGGCGCGACACGGCTCGCCCCGGAATCGGTAGGAGCGAACCTAAAGCGATTGCCCAGCGAATCGTTTCACGTGAAACAATGCCTTCGACCTAATCGCGTGGTGTTTCACGTGAATCATCCACATCTCCGTTTCCCAAGTGTTTCACGTGAGTCACTTGCCAATGCAGAACTGCGCAAAGATGACGTCCAGCATGTCCTCGACATCGACGGCCCCAACGATCCGGCCAAGCCTATCCGCTGCCAGCCGCAATTCCTCGGCCCGCAGTTCCTGCCCGCGTTCGCTCCCTGTCACTGCCGCAAGCAGGAAGCGCTTCGTCTCGTTGAGAAGTTCGACGTGCCGCAGCCGCGACGGCAGGATATCGCCGGCCTGGCCGATTTGCGCGGCAGCGCGACGGGCGATCTCCGCCAGCAGCTCCGCCAGCCCTGTCCCGTCCCGGGTCGAGATTACCGAGTCGTAGCGCGCCACAAGCGATTCATCCCGCAGCAAATCGACCTTTGTTCCAACCTGCAATGACGGGACATCAGCCAGTATTGCCCCGATCGGGACCGGCTCCACCATATCCTCCAGCACCAGCAACAAATCGGCAGTCCCGGCCTTGCTCCTCGCCCTTTCGATGCCAATCGCCTCGATCCTGCCGGGCGTTTCGCGCAAGCCGGCGGTATCCGTCACTCTTACCCGCATCCCCTCCAGATCGAGCACCACTTCGAGCAGATCGCGGGTGGTGCCGGGCTCTTCGGTGACGATCGCCGCGTCGCGCCGGGCCAGAGCGTTGAACAGGCTCGATTTGCCGGCATTCGGCGCGCCGAGGATGACGACCTCGAACCCGTCGCGGATGATTTCGGCGGCCCGGAACCCTTGGACATGACGCTCGATCTCGTCGATCATAGCGCAGACGTCCGACCAGACCGTCTCCGCAACGGAACCCGGCACATCGTCTTCGTCGGCAAAATCGATCTCGGCCTCGATCATCGCCCGTGCATGAATGAGTCGACGGCGCCAGTTGAGATAGAGCTCGCTCTGCGCGCCTTCGGCATTCTGCACGGCAAAGCGCCTCTGCGCCTCGGTTTCGGCGTTGATGAGATCGGCCAGCGCCTCGGTCTCGACCAGATCGACCTTGCCGTTGAGAAAGGCGCGGCGGGTGAACTCGCCGGGTTCGGCATGCCTGACGCCGTCAAAGCCGGCGATCGTTTCCAGCATCTTCGCCACCACGGCGCGCCCGCCATGGACATGGAATTCGGCGATGTCCTCGCCGGTAAAGCTGTTGGGCCCGGCGAAAAAGACGACCAGGCCGCTGTCGAGCACCGATCCGTCGGGCGCCCTGAACTTGCGATAGGCGGCAACACGGTTCTGAACAATCGAACCGGCAATCGTTTCGTGGACGAATCCACTTTGCGCGCCGGAAATGCGGATCACGGCAACACCGGCGGGCAGGCGGCCGCTTGACAGGGCAACAATGGAATCACCTGAAATCATTTGCCGACCCAGCACAACCGCCCTAGCTTCGCTTATTCATCGACAATTCGCCGAGTGCCCGACCGTGACCGCGCAAAATCTGCCCGCGCATAATCTACTTGCCGAAGAGGCCAGCCCCTACCTGCAGCAGCATAGCGGCAACCCGGTGCATTGGCGGCCATGGTCGCCAGCGTCGCTCGCCGAAGCAAGGGCGCTGCAGCGGCCAATCCTGCTCTCGGTCGGCTACGCCGCCTGCCACTGGTGCCATGTCATGGCCCACGAAAGCTTCGAGAACGACGACGTCGCCGCCGTCATGAACCGTCTCTTCGTCAATATCAAGGTCGATCGCGAGGAGCGGCCGGACATCGACCAGATCTATATGGCCGCACTGTCCTCGATGGGCGAGCAGGGCGGATGGCCGCTGACAATGTTCCTGACACCGGACGGAAAACCTTTCTGGGGCGGCACCTATTTTCCGCGCGAAGCCCGTTACGGCCGCCCGGGCTTCGTCCAGGTGCTGGAGGCGGTCGACAAGGCGTGGCGGGAGAAGACAGAAAGCGTTAACCAAAGCGCCGACGGCCTGACCACGCATGTCGAGGCGCGGCTGGCGGGCACGCATGCCAAAACCGTGCTCGATCGCGACACGCTCGCCACGCTCGCCAACGGCATCGACGGCATGATCGACCGGGAGCTGGGCGGCATGCGCGGTGCGCCCAAGTTCCCCAATGCGCCATTCATGCAGACGCTCTGGCTGTCCTGGCTGCGTGACGGCGCCACAGCCCATCGCGACGCCGTCCTGCTCAGCCTCGAAAAGATGCTGGCGGGCGGCATCTACGACCATATTGGCGGCGGGCTGAGCCGCTATTCGACCGATGCCGAGTGGCTGGTGCCGCATTTCGAAAAGATGCTCTACGACAACGCCCAGCTCATCCGGCTGTGCAACTGGGCTTATGCAGCGACCGGCAATGAATTGTTCCGGGTGCGAATCGAAGAGACGATCGACTGGCTCTTGCGCGAGATGCGCGTCGATGGCGGTGCCTTCGCTGCCAGCCTCGACGCCGACAGCGAGGGCGAGGAGGGGTTGTTCTACACCTGGGGCCGGGATGAGATAGAAGCCGCGCTCGGCGACGAATTGTCCCTATTTTTCCACTACTTCACGCTTTCCAGTCCGCATGGCTGGGAAGGCAAGCCCATCATTCACCAGACTGAGGCCCAGCAAACACAAAGCGTCACCGATCGCGACCGGCTCATTCCGATGAAAGAAAAGTTGCTGGCAGCCCGGGAGCGGCGTGTCAGACCCGGGCGTGACGGAAAAATCCTGACCGACTGGAACGGCCTGGTCATCGCGGCTGTCGCCGAAGCCGGGCGCGCCCTGAAACGGATCGACTGGATCGAGGCGGCGGAACAGGCCTTTGCCGCCATTGCCGGCGCTGCTCGAGACGGCCGCTTGCCGCATTCGATGCTTGGAGCAAAGAAGCTGTTTCCGGCACTGTCGAGCGACTACGCCGCCATGGCCAACGCCGCGATCTCATTGTTCGAGGCTACCGGCACATCGAGTTATGCAGAGCTGGCCGGCCAATTCATCGCGCAGCTCGATCAATGGCATAGCGATGAGAACAACACCGGCTACTATCTCACCGCATCGGACAGCAGCGACGTGCCGATCCGCATCAGGGGCGATGTCGACGAGGCCATTCCTTCAGCCACCGGCCAGATCATCGAGGCCATGGTTCGATTGTGTTCGCTTTCGGGCGCTCTCGAATTGCATGAAAAGACCTGGAAGGTCGCCGAACACGCGGCGGGCCGGGCGGCGCATCAGGCCTATGGCCAGGCAGGCATCGTCAACGCCTGTGCGCTGGCAATCGACCCGTTGAAACTGGTGCTGGTGGACAACCCAGAGAATCCCGGGCTTGTTCCGGTTGCGAATCGAAATCCCGACCCGCGCCGGATTGACATTATCGTGCCGGTCGGCTCAGCAACGAACCTGCCGATGCTGCCAGACGGCGCTCTGCCGCCAACCGACAAGCCTGGCGCCTGGCTGTGCACCGGGCAGGTCTGCCTGCCAGTGATAGCGGACGCTGAGGAGCTTGAGCGGCGGTTGCGGCGCGGATAGGTGACGGGGCTGCGGCGCGGTTCTCCCTTCTCCACTTGTGGGAGAAGGTGGCCGAGCGAAGCTCGGTCGGATGAGGGGTGCTCCAGCTTGGCACCGACGGCGATCCGCCCAGCACCCCTCAACCGTCTTGGCGCTATGCGCCAATCCGCCTTCTCCCACAAGGGGGAGAAGGTAAGAGGGGGCCGCGCATTTGCCCTCTTACGTATTCATCGAATCGAAGAAATCCGCATTGGTCTTGGTCTGCTTGAGCTTGTCGATCAGGAACTCGATGGCGTCGGTCGTTCCCATCGGCGCCAGGATGCGGCGCAGCACGAAGATCTTCTGCAGATCCTGGCGGGCGACCAGCAGGTCTTCCTTGCGGGTGCCGGACTTGAGGATGTCCATGGCCGGATAAATGCGCTTGTCCGCAACCTTGCGGTCGAGCACGATTTCCGAGTTGCCGGTGCCCTTGAATTCTTCGAAGATGACCTCGTCCATGCGGCTGCCGGTATCGATCAGCGCGGTGGCGATGATGGTCAGCGAGCCGCCTTCCTCGATGTTGCGAGCCGCACCGAAGAAGCGCTTCGGCCGCTGAAGGGCATTGGCGTCGACACCGCCGGTCAGCACCTTGCCGGATGACGGCACCACGGTGTTGTAGGCTCGGCCGAGGCGGGTAATCGAATCCAGCAGGATGACGACGTCGCGCCCGTGCTCGACAAGGCGCTTGGCCTTCTCGATCACCATTTCGGCGACCTGGACGTGGCGCACCGCCGGCTCGTCGAAGGTCGAGGAGACAACCTCGCCCTTCACCGAGCGCTGCATATCGGTGACTTCCTCCGGCCGCTCGTCGATCAAGAGCACGATCAGATAGCATTCCGGATGATTGGTGGTGATCGAGTGGGCGATGTTCTGTAAGAGCACCGTCTTGCCGGTGCGCGGCTGCGCCACGATCAGGGCGCGCTGGCCTTTACCGAGCGGCGCCACCAGGTCGATGACGCGCGCCGAGATGTCCTTCGAGGTCGGAACGTCCATTTCCATCTTCAGTCGCGAGGTCGGATAAAGCGGCGTCAGATTGTCGAAATGGATCTTGTGGCGGATCTTTTCCGGGTCGTCGAAATTGATCGTGTTGACCTTGAGCAGCGCGAAATAGCGCTCGCCTTCCTTCGGGCTGCGGATCGGGCCTTCGACCGTATCGCCGGTCTTCAGCGAGAACCGCCGGATCTGCGACGGCGAAATATAGATATCGTCCGGACCCGGCAGGTAATTGGCATTGGCCGAGCGCAGGAAGCCAAAACCGTCCTGCAGCACTTCGACCACGCCGTCACCGATGATCTCGATATCCTGCGTCGCTAGCCGCTTCAGGATTGCGAACATCAGCTCCTGCTTGCGCATCACGCTGGCGTTCTCGACCTCGAGCGATTCGGCATAAGCGATCAGCTCTGGCGGTTTCTTGTTCTTAAACTCGGTGAGTTTCATTTCTTGCATCATTAGACGGACTCTGAGTGAGTAAGCATGGGGAAAATATCGGCGGGATGCGACAAATGCCGGGCGCGGCCGAAGCGATGAATGGACGGCGCATGACGGGAAGGAAGACCCGTCTTTTATCGTCGGTCGACTAAAAGAGCAAGCCGCCTTTTGTGGCCGCTGCGCGTCTCTCTTGACGCGCAAAGGGACGCTGTAAGACTTTTCGAGTCCCGCATCGTACTTTCCGAAAATCGATTCCGATTTCTGGCCGATGCGGCGGCGTCAAAAAGGCTTCACGATGACCAGCACGACGATGACGATCATCAGCAATGTGGGGATCTCATTGACGATCCGCCAGTGCTTCGCGGGCATTTCGTTGCGGTCCTCGGCGAATTTGCGGACCGCGCCGGCCAGATAGCCATGAACGGCCGAGAGCCCGAGCACCGCGGCAATCTTGGCATGCAGCCAGCCGCCCTGAAAACCAAAGCCTTTCCAGGCCAGCCAGAGGCCGAATACCCAGGTGATGATCATGGCCGGATTGATGATGCCACGCAGCAGCCGGCGCTCCATCACCTTGAAGGTCTCCGACTGGACGGAGCCTTTCTCAGCATCGGCATGATAGACCAGCAGCCGCGGCAGATAGAGCATGCCCGCCATCCAGGAGATGACGGCGATAACATGGATCGCCTTCGCCCAGGGCAAGAAATCATCCGGCCCGAACAGGAACAGAAGCCCAGCCAGGACGAGGAAGATGATGATGGCGATCGCTGCTCGACGCATCGCTGCACCGCCGCTGTTACCCGCGCTCCTGCCGGTCGTATTCGTGTCGGTCATCGAGGTGCCCGCACCATCTTCACCATCGCCTCGACATGCGCGATCGGCGTCTCCGGCGTGATGCCGTGGCCGAGATTGAAGATCAGCGGCCCATCGCCCAGTGCTTTCAGGATTGCGTCGACGCCGTCGGCTAGCGCCTTGCCGCCGGCCACCAGCCGCAACGGATCGAGATTGCCTTGAACGGCGCCGCCGCGCTGCAGTTCCTTCGCCGTCGTCAACGGCACGGTCCAGTCGAGCCCCAGCCCGGTCACGCCGGTTTTTTGGCGATAGCTGCGATAGTGGGCGCCGGCGCCCTTGGGAAAGCCGATGATCGGAACGTTCGGATGGACGGCCCGAACCTGCCTGACGATCTCCGCCACCGGCCCGACGCAAAAGGCGTCGAAAGAAACTTCATCGAGCACGCCGGACCACGAGTCAAAGATCTGCACCACATCGGCGCCGGCTTCGATCTGGCGGATCAGATAGGCGGCCGAATGATCGGCAAGAACGTTCAGCAGCTGCAGGAAAGCCGCCGGCTCGCGATAGGCGAATAGCCGCGCCGGCGCCTGGTCTGAGGTGCCGTGGCCGGCGATCATATAGGTCGCCACCGTCCACGGCGCGCCGCAGAAGCCGATCAGCGTCGTTTCATCAGGCAGTTTTGCCCGCAGTCGTCTGACCGTCTCGTAGACCGGTTCGAGATTCACGTGAAACGTTTCGCCGTCCAGAGCCGCAATCTCTGCCGCCGAGATCGGCGTCAACAGCGGCCCGCGTCCCTCCTCGAAGCGCACGTCGCGGCCCAGCGCATGCGGCACGACCAGGATATCGGAGAACAGGATCGATGCATCGAAGCCGAAGCGTTCGATAGGCTGCAGCGTCACTTCCACGGCAAGATCGGGATCGTAGCAAAGATCGAGGAACGATCCGGCCCGCCTGCGTGTCTCCCGATATTCCGGCAGATAGCGGCCAGCCTGGCGCATCATCCAGAGCGGCGGCGGAAACGCAGCCTTGCCCTTCAACACGTCCAGCATGATCCGGCTTTCGGGCATTCAGCGCTCGCCTCTCCAGGCTTCTCTATAATTAAATATTCTATTTCTAGGAATCTTATGATTCTAAGAGTCTGTTGGTATCGGTGGTTTTCTCCTGTCCCGCTTTGCCCCGGAAAAGACCAGCCAGCATATTGTCGCGTGCTTCTTCTGCCGGATAGGAGGACTTTGGGGACAGTTGGAAATTTCCGACTGGAGTCAATGCGTTGCCGCCCGCGCAAAGAAAACCGACCTGTGGATGACGCTTAGTCAAAAAAGCACGTCCCCGAACTTGTCCCCAGCCGCCCGACGAAGCCGACAGCGCATCGAATTGTGGACAAACTGACATCTGATACAGTCGCCCCGAACCGGCCGATCTTTCCGACCGACCTTATCCACATCGGCCCACAGCTTGGAACGAACCCCTGTGAACAAACCCCAGAGCTTCTTTCACCTTCACCTGATTTCCGATGCCACCGGTGAAACGCTGCTGGCGGCCGGCCGCGCGGCTTCGGCGCAATATAAGGATGCGCGCGCCATCGAGCATATCTACCCGCTCATCCGCACCGAAAAGCAGGTAACGAAAGTGTTCGAGGACATCGAGGAGGAGCCGGGCATCATCCTCTATACGGTCGTCGACCAGAAGCTCGCCCGCGGCATCGACGAGCGCTGCGCGGTTATGGGCCTGCCTTGCGTCTCCGTGCTGGAACCGGTGCTGACCGTGTTCCAGTCCTATCTCGGCACGCCGGCCGGTCGCCGCGTCGGCGCCCAGCATGTTCTAGACGCCGAATATTTTCGCCGCATCGACGCGCTCAACTTCACCATGGAGCATGATGACGGCCAGCTGCCGGCCAATATGGACGACGCCGACATCGTGCTCGTCGGCATTTCGCGCACCTCGAAGACGCCGACCAGCATCTATCTCGCCAATCGTGGCATCAAGACCGCCAACATCCCGATCGTGCTCGGCGTGCCGGTGCCGGAAAGCCTGGTCAACGCCACGAAGCCGCTGATCGTCGGGCTTATTGCCACCGCCGAGCGCATCTCGCAGGTCCGCCAGAACCGCATCCTCGGCAACACCAGCGCCTATGAGCCGACCGACTATGTCGACCGCGCCGCGATCGCCGAGGAACTCGCCTACGCCCGCCAGATCTGCACGCGGCATGGTTGGCCGATGATCGACGTCAGCCGCCGCTCGATCGAGGAGACGGCGGCGGCCATCGTTGCCCTGCGGGGAAAGACAAGATAATGAGGCCAAGGAGTTGGGCGAGGTGTTGCCCAACCATTCAGCGCTGCGAAGGTCGAAGGTGACGGCATGGATCCTAGGGTCTCCGCTGCGTCGCTTCGCTCCTTGCTTCGCCCTAGGATGACGAAGTGAGGAGCGTTTCAGCCAATCTCGAAGGATCGCGATTTGGCATCAGCCGCCACCCGCTATGCGCGACGCAACTGCCAATCTCGGACATCTGCGATTGGCCTTATACCACTAAGCCCTCGTCATCCTAGGGCGGAGCAGGAGCGAAGCGACGTAGCGGAGACCCTAGGATCCATGCCGTTACTGTGGCCCGAAGAGCGCAACGATACAGCAGTTGCTTGCGCGCCCGTCTCCCGATCGGAATCTCAACCAACCTTAAGCGACAGATAATGGCCGAAAAAATCATTCTTGCCTCGGGCAGCCCGTTTCGCAAGGCGCTGCTCGTCAACGCCGGCGTCGCCATCGAGGCGGTGCCGGCGGAAGTCGACGAGCGCGCGCTCGAAGCACCTTTGCAGGGCAGCGGTATCTCCCCCGAGGACATCGCACTGGTGCTTGCCGAGGCCAAGGCCACCGAGGTCAGCGAGCGAAAGCCCGGCGCTCTGGTGCTCGGCTGCGACCAGACGCTGTCGCTCGGCGACGAAGTGTTCCACAAGCCGGCCGACATGGAAGCCGCGCGCCGCCATCTCTTGGCGCTGTCGGGCAAGACCCATCAGCTCAACAGTGGAGTCGTGCTCGCCCGCGACGGCGCGGTTCTGTGGCGGCATGTCGGCATCGCCAGCCTGACCATGCGAAAGCTCGATCCGGCCTTCATCGGCCGCCATCTGGCGCGGGTCGGCGCCAAGGCGCTGTCCAGCGTCGGCGCCTATCAGATCGAAGGCGAGGGCATCCAACTGTTCGAAAGAATAGAAGGCGACTATTTCACCGTCGTCGGCCTGCCGCTTCTGCCCGTTCTGGCCAAGCTGCGCGACCTCGGAGCCATCGATGGCTGAGGCCGCGAAAAAAGCCTTCGTCACCGGCCACCCGGTCGCGCATTCCCGGTCGCCCAAGATCCACGGCTATTGGCTGGCAAAATACGGTATAGACGGCAGCTATCGGGCGATCGATGTCGCGCCGGAGGCTTTTGCCGAATTTGTCAAAACGCTCGAGGCGAATGGCTACCGTGGCGGCAACGTCACCATCCCGCACAAGGAGGCCGCCTTCGCGCTGGCGGCGCGCCGCGATGACGCGGCCGAACAGATCGGCGCCGTCAACACGCTGTGGTTCGAGGGCGGAAAACTGTGGGGCGGCAACACCGACGCCCATGGTTTTGCCGCCAATCTGGACGAGCATGCGCCGGGCTGGGCAGACAATGGCCCGGCCGTGGTGCTCGGCGCCGGCGGCGCCTCGCGCGCGGTCATCCAGGCGCTGAAGCAGCGCGGGGTTGACGATATCCGCATCGTCAACCGGACGCTCGCCCGAGCCGAGGAGCTGCGCCACCGCTTCGGCGGCGGGGTCTCCGCCCACGGCACGGTCGCGACCGGCGAACTGCTTGCCGATGCCGGCCTGCTGGTCAACACGTCAGCGCTCGGCATGCACGGCCATGAAGGCCTGTCCGCCGATCCGGCCAGGCTGCCGGATCATGCCATCGTCACCGACATTGTCTATGTGCCGCTGGAAACGCCGTTGCTGGCCGCAGCCAAAGCGCGGGGCCTGAAGACCGTCGACGGGCTCGGCATGCTTTTGCACCAGGCAGTGCCCGGCTTCGAGCGCTGGTTCGGCATCAGGCCTGACGTCACTGCCGAATTGCGGCAGATGATTGTCGCCGATCTTGGCGCCCAAGCAATGACCAGGGAATGAAAAGCATGATCGTGCTAGGCCTCACCGGATCGATCGGCATGGGCAAGTCGACCACGGCGAAGATGTTTGCCGAAGCCGGCGTACCCGTCCACGATTCGGACGAGGCAGTGCATCGCCTCTATGCCGGCAAGGCGGCTCCGCTGGTGGAGGCGGCGTTTCCCGGAACCACCAGATCTGGCTCGGTCGACCGCACCAAGCTGGCCGAGCGGGTGCTCGGCGATGCAGCCGCGCTGAAACGGCTGGAAGCGATCATCCACCCGCTGGTCCGCGCCGACGCCGACGCCTTCCTGGCCAGGAACCGCGCTGCCGGCGTACCGCTTGTCGTTCTCGACATCCCGCTGCTGTTCGAAACCGGCGGCCGCGACCGCGTCGACAAGGTCGTGGTCGTCACCGCCTCGCCCGACATCCAGCGCGCCCGGGTGCTGGCAAGGCCGGGCATGAGCGAGGAGAAACTGGCGTCGATCCTGGCCAGGCAGGTTCCCGACGCCGAAAAGCGTGAAGCCGCCGATTTCGTCATCGACACCGGACAAGGTTTTGATGCGGCGCGCGCGGCGGTCAATGCGATTGTCGCCGAACTGGTCGGGGATAAAGCCAGCAAGCCTGCTTAACGGCGCTTGCGTCCGGCGTAATATGTTGCCAATTTGTTCCCATCATGATTCGGCTGGAATAACGCCGGAACCCAACGGACTGATTCGATGCGCGAGATCATCTTCGATACGGAAACCACCGGTCTCGATTTCCGTGATGACCGCGTCATCGAGCTTGGCTGCATCGAGTTGGTCAATCGTTTCCCGACCGGCCGCACCTTCCACCATTACATCAATCCGCAAGGACGACCAATTCATGCGGAGGCGCAGGCCGTTCATGGCATCAGCTCCGCCGACCTCACGGGCAAGCCGGCCTTCAGCGACATCGCCGAGGAGTTTCTTGCCTTCATCGACGGCGCCAAGCTGGTCGCCCACAATGCCACTTTCGACATCGCTTTCCTCAATGTCGAGTTTGGCCGGCTTGGCCACCCGGTCGTTGACCCCGGACTTGTCGTCGACACGCTGGCGCTGGCGCGCCGCAAGCATCCGATGGGCCCCAACTCGCTGGACGCGCTGTGCCGGCGCTATGGCATCGACAATGCCCGTCGCACCAAGCACGGCGCGCTGCTCGATTCGGAATTGCTGGCCGAGGTCTATATCGAGCTCATCGGCGGCAAGCAGGCGGCGCTGATCCTCGACAGCGCCACGGCGCCGGCCGGCGGCAGGAGAAGTGTCGACGATATCGACATCAGCATCGGCGTGCGGCCGATAGCGCTGCCGTCTCGTCTGACCGACGCGGAGCGTACCGCGCACGCGAGCATGGTCGGCACGCTGGGCGAAAAGGCGCTCTGGCTGCGCGTCGCCCCCGAAGCGAGTTCCGCGGCATAGTGATTTTGACTGGAGCGATCCGTCGCGCCCCCCTCTGTCCTGCCCTCTTTGCCAAAACTTGGCATCTCCCCCTCACGGGGGGAGATCGGACTTCACATCGGCCTTCGCCAATCTTCATCGTCGCAGGAATGAGCGAGACGCTTGGGCTGCCAATCTCCCCCTCGTGGGGGAGATGTCCGGCAGGACAGAGGGGGGCGCTGTCCCTCCGGCGTCCCAAAGAAAAAACCCGGCGCGAGGCCGGGTTTTTCAATGTCTGCGCGACACTCGCCTCAGCTCACCTTGGCCTTGCCGGCGGCCTGGTCCTCGGCCAGCTTCTGCTGGAACATTTGCGCGAAATCGATTGGGTCGAGCATCAGCGGCGGGAAGCCGCCATTGCGGGTGGCCTCGGCGATGATCTGCCTGGCGAACGGGAACAGCAGCCGCGGGCATTCGATGAACAGCAGCGGCAGCATGTGTTCCTGCGGGAAGCCGCTGATGGCGAACACGCCGCCATAGACCAGCTCGACGTTGAACAGCACTTCCTTATCGAAGGATGCCTTGGCGTTCAGCGTCAGATTGACGTCGAACTGCTTGTCCGAAAGCGGGTTGGCGTTGACATTGACGTTGATGGCTATGCCGGGGGCCTTGTCGCGGCCGCGCAGCGAGTTTGGCGCGCCGGGGCTTTCGAAGGAAAGGTCCTTCACATATTGGGCAAGCACGTTGAGCGAAGGCTGCGTCGCGTCGCCGTTGCCACTGGCCGCGCCGGTCGGCGCGTCGTCTTTGCTGGCCATAAGCCTTTGTCCTTTTGCCTCGGCAGCGTTGCTGACCGGATTGAAATCGGGCGTTCGCTACCATGGTCGGCATGACAAGACAAGGTTTGCCCGCTTTGCTCTCCCTTCTCCCCTTGTGGGAGAAGGTGGCCGAGCGAAGCTCGGTCGGATGAGGGGTGTTCCAGCTTGGCGCCGGCTGCACTCCGTCCAGCACCCCTCAACCGTCTCGGCGCTGCGCGCCAATCTTCCTTCTCCCACAAGGGGAGAAGGAAGAGCCGCGCCGACCTACTCGTCCTTGAGGTGATTGCCGACCCTACTCATCCTTGAGGCGGCGCCAGGGGGAATTGTGATCCGGGCCGCGCTCGTCGCCGCGCGAATAGTCGCTGTCGTCGAGGTCGATGGTCTTGTCGCGTTGCCGGGCCCGGAATCCGCCTGTGCCGAAACTGGTGGCCAGCACGATGCGGCCTTTCAACAGGCGCCAGGCGAGGTCGCGGACCGGCGGCAGGAACAGCAGAATGCCGAAAACGTCAGTGATGAAGCCGGGAATGATGAGCAGGATCGCGGCCAGAACGATCATGGCGCCGTGCGCGAGCTGGCGGCTTGGGTCACGTCCCGCGTCCATTTCGGCACGGACCCGGGTCATGACGCCGAAACCCTGGTATCGCAACAACAGAGCGCCGGCGATGCTCGAAGCCAGCACCAGGCCGACGGTCGCCAGCGCGCCGACCTGGCGGCCGACAATGACGAAACCGGCGATCTCCAGCAGCGGAAGCGCGAGGATGAACAGGGGAAGCAGCGAAATGCGCAAATCTTGACCGATCGTTTCGATGTTTTGCCGGCCGGCGAGCAATCGCCGCTGGCACTGAACCTTTTAGATAGGTATGGCTGCCTTTAATTTGAATGATTGCAGCTTGCGTTCTATATGCTTTGGATGTTGAACGCTATGCGACCGCAGCCATTGCCTGGCCGGGCGGTCCGGCCGGAGTAGGGATTGATTGGCGGAAGATATGGGATTCTTCGACTTCGGCACGATTTTCTTTCTGGTTGCGGCGGTTGTGATTTTTTTCCAGCTGCGCAATGTGCTCGGCCGCCGCACCGGCAGCGAACGCCCGCCCTTCGATCCCTATACGGCGGGCCGCACGCGCGAGGACGCCCAGAAGCCCGAGAATGTGGTCTCGCTGCCGCGCAAGCGAGCGCCGGGAGAGCCGGCAATCGACGCCTATGCGGCGATCGACGCCTTCGCCAAGCCTGACACCGATCTCAACAAGGGCCTGCGCACGATCAAGGACAATGATCCGGCATTCGACCCTAAGACCTTCGTCGACGGCGCCAAGATGGCCTATGAGATGATCGTCATGGCCTATGCCGATGGCGATCGCAAGACGCTGAAGAACCTGTTGTCGCGCGAGGTCTATGACGGCTTTGTCGCGGCCATCGGCGACCGCGAGGCGAAATCGGAAAAGATCCAGTCCTCCTTCGTCGGCATCGACAAGGCCGACATCGTTTCCGCCGAGATGAAGGGCAGCGAGGCGCATATCACGCTGCGCATCGTCAGCGAACTGATTTCGGCGACGCGCGACAAGGCCGGCGCTGTCATCGACGGCGATCCCGAGACCGTCGCCGAGGTCAAGGATGTCTGGACCTTCGCCCGTGATACGCGCTCGCGCGACCCGAACTGGAAGCTCGTCGCCACCGAAGAAGAAGACTGAGGCCGGACCACGGCGGGGTCTGTCGTGTTGCTTTCTCAGGCGTTCAGCGAAAAATCCTTTGACGATCTGCCCGGTTGGGACGAGGACGACCATCTGGCTGCGTTCGCCGCTTTCCGGCGCTCGGCTTTTCATGTCCTGACGAAACCCTATCGCTCCGGCGGGCTCGGCGTCGACTTCAATGCCTTCACCGAAGTCTACGCTGCAGCCCGCACCGTGTCGCCAACCGACCGGCGCGAAGCCCGCGCCTTCTTCGAGCGGCATTTCATCCCGGCGCACACAGGAGCCGAAAGCGGCGGCGCCGGCCTCGTCACCGGCTTCTATGAACCCGTGGTCGACGCCTCGCCGGTGCGAACCGAACGATTTGCGGTGCCGCTGCTGTCGCGTCCGGCCGATCTCGTCGACATCGACGACGCCAACCGGCCGCACGGCATGGATCCCTATCTCGCCTTCGGCCGCGCCACGCCGAACGGACCGGTCGAGTATTTCGCCCGCGGCGAGATCGAGCGCGGCGCACTTGCCGGCAAGGGTTTGGCTGGCAAGGGCCTGGAAATCGCCTGGCTCGCCGACAAGGTCGACGCCTTCTTCATCCACGTACAGGGTGCTGCGCGGCTCACCATGACCGACGGCCGGCTTTGCCGCGTCACCTATGCCGCCAAATCCGGCCAGCGCTTTACCGGACCGGGCAAGATCCTGAGTGAGACAGGCGAAATCCCGCTCGAAGCGGTGACCATGCAGTCGGTCCGCGCCTGGTTCAAGGCGCATCCGGAGCGCATTGACGAGATCCTGTGGGGCAACCGCTCCTATATTTTCTTCCGCGAGGCGGCTGTCGACGACCCGGCACTCGGGCCGATCGCTGCCGCCAAAGTGCCGCTGACGCCGGGCCGCTCCGTCGCTGTCGACCGTCTGCTACATACATTCGGCACGCCGTTCTACATCGACGCGCCGTCGCTGACCGCTTTCGACAACAAGCCGTTCCGGCGGCTGATGATTGCGCAGGATACCGGCTCGGCCATTACCGGGCCGGCCCGTGGCGACCTGTTCGCCGGAACGGGACATGCGGCCGGCGAGATCGCCGGCGTTGTCCGCAACCCTGCCGTTTTCTACGCGCTGATACCGCGTCCGCTTGTGCCGGGAGCGGGGCGATGACCCGGCGCATCGACAGGCTGAGCGAGGACGATCGGGTCCTGTGGAACCTAGTGGCGCGCACCGCCAAGCCGCTGAAGGGCAAGTCCGCCATCGACAGTCCGGACATCGGCCCGGGCATCGCTGATGACACGAAGCCACCGCCGCGTGTCGAGGCGATGGCTCCGGCTGCGGCGGCGAAAGCCAAGACGCAGCATGTTTCGCATGCGCTCGACGAACCGACGCTGGAAAAACTGTCGAAGGGCCGGCTGCCGATCGAAGGCCGCGTCGACCTGCATGGCCTGAGCCAGGACGAAGCCTATTCGCTGCTGTTTTCCTTCCTGCACCGGGCGCACGCCGGCGGCATTCGCTACGTGCTGGTCATCACCGGCAAAGGCTCCTCGTCGGGCGGCGACGGCATCCTGCGGCGCGCCGTGCCGGCCTGGCTGTCGACACCCGCATTCAGGCCGCTCGTTTCCAGCCACGATCACGCCGCCCGCAACCATGGCGGCTCGGGCGCGCTCTATGTCCGCCTGCGGCGGGCGCGCGCATAAGGATGCACCCCATGAGGATGCACTTGTGACCCCGCTCGGCGAAAAGCTTCGCGCCCTGCGAAGCGAACGCGGCATCAGTCAGAAGGCGATGGCCGAGGCAATCGGCGTCAGCGCCGCCTATCTGTCGGCGCTGGAGCATGGTCGCCGCGGCGCGCCGACCTGGACGCTGATCCAGAAGATCATCGGCTATTTCAACGTCATATGGGACGATGCCGAGGAACTCGCACGGCTGGCCGAGACCTCGCACCCACGGGTGAAGCTCGACACGTCGGGCCTCAGCCCCGCCGCCACCGAGCTTGCCAATGTTTTGGCCGAAAACATCGAAAAACTCGACGAAGCGGAGCTTCGCCGCATCACCGCATCGATCCGCGCCGCGCTGAAGCAGCCAAAGTGACGGCCTGCTAGTGAACCGCGCCGACCAGAACCGGCTGGCCATCACGGATCGAGACCCACCGGCCGGTATTGTCGATCGCTTGCCGCTTGAGGAAGCGGTAGCCGGTCCGGTCCCATGAGCGGACCTTTCCGTCCAGATTGTCGAGGATGTAGTCGCCCTTGCTTGTGCGCACCGTCAGCACGGCATGGCCCTCGCCGTCCGGCTTGCGCACGACGGTCATCAGAAGATTGGCGTAGGACACCCCCAAGCGGTTCAATTCGCGGCGCTTTTCCAGGACATAGTCCTCACAGTCGCCAACGCCCTTGACGGGATAGGCCCAGACCTCGTCCCTGCCATAGATGTCGATGTCGCTTATCGGCTTGACGGCGGTGTTGACCCTGGCATTGACGCTGAGGATCTTGCGCCAGAGCGCACCGGTCATGGTGGCGGGGGCGAGATGGCCCGGGTGGATCGAGCATTCGGCCGGACTGGTCTTGCAGAAATCATAGTGGCCGATCGGCTGCGATGTCGGCCCGCCGGTTGCCATTGGTCCGGCCGCCGATGCCGTCGTCGACCAGCCTGCCGCAAGTGCCAGCCCAAACAGTGCGCACACGCGTAGCGTTCTCGCCAGTGGTGAGGAAATCATTGTCCCCCTCGTCCCTTGTTGTTAACGAAAGGTTAAGGGCGATTGACAGTCCCTGTCAATTATACCAACGGCCAGTTTTGCGACATGGTTACCCGCGCGGCCGAAACAGCGGCTATTGTGCAACAGATCGAGAGCGGACACGAGACCGCCGTTCCACGGGCCGCTCCTTTACTTTCTGGCGATGCGGACCAGCTTCGGCTTCACGGCAACGCGGGTCTGGCGGCCATAGCTGGTGATGAAGTCGACGATGCGCGGCACGATTTCGGAGCGGAAGCGCGAGCCGTTGAAGACGCCGTAATGGCCAACCGCCGGCTGCATGTAGTGAGCGTGCCTGTCCGCGGGGATGTTGATGCAGAGGTCGTGCGCGGCCTGGGTCTGCCCGAGGCCGGAAATGTCGTCGTTCTCGCCCTCGACCGTGAACAGGGCGACATTGCGGATATCAGAGGGATCGATGGCGACGCCGCGATGCGTCATTTCGCCCTTGGGCAAGGCGTGGCGGACAAACACGGTGTCGACCGTCTGCAGGTAGAACTCCGCCGTCAGGTCCATCACCGCCATATATTCGTCGTAGAAGTCGCGGTGCTTCTCGGCATTGTCGCCATCATGCTTCACCAGATGCATGAAGAAGTCTTTGTGGGCGATGATGTGGCGGTCGAGATTCATGCTCATGAAGCCCGAAAGCTGCAGGAAGCCGGGATAGACCTCGCGGCCGAAGGCCGGTACCGGCCACGGCGCCTGCATGATAACGTTGTCGCGGAACCAGTCGACGCCCTTTTCCTCGGCTAGAAGGTTGACCGCGGTCGGATTGCGGCGGGTGTCGATCGGCCCGCCCATCAGCGTCATCGTCGAGGGAACGAACGGGTCGCCGCGCGTTTCCATCAGCGCCACCGCCGCCAGCACCGGCACCGAAGGCTGGCACACTGCCATGACATGGGTGTCGGGGCCTAGCGCATGCAGCATGTCGACAATGTAGTCGATATAGTCGTCGAGGTCGAAGCTGCCCTCGCTGAGCGGTACCATGCGGGCGTCGACCCAGTCGGTGATGTGGACGTCGGCATGGGGCAGCATCGCCTCGACCGTGCCGCGCAGCAGCGTCGCGTAGTGGCCCGACATCGGCGCCACGATCAGCAGCTTCGGATCAGGCCGGCGGCCGGCGGGAACGGCCCGCTCGAAACGGAGCAAATTGCAGAACGGCCGCGACCACACCGTCTTTTCGGTGACATCGACGCTTTTCCAGTCGACCACGGTCTTGGTCAGGCCGAATTGCGGCTTGCTGTAGCGGCGCGTCGTGCGCTCGAACAATTCGGCCGTTGCCGCGATCGAACGGCCCCAGGACGTGTGCGTGAATGGATTGAGCGGATTGGTGTAGAGCATCCGCATCGCATCGGCATACAGCCGGGCCGGCTGCACGGCGGCGTGGTTCAATTCGTAGAACTGGTAGAACATCGACAACCCCGCTGCTGCGACCGAAGGGACGACGCAGCGCCGAGCCTTGAATCTCTCGCGGGAAGGGTAACAACAAACTGCTGCGATGCAATACGTCAAGTGAAGTGATTTATGCTGATACTTTCGTCTAAGGCGTTGAGAATCGGCTTTGAACGGCGGAGCCGGCTTATTGTGCGACTGCGAAGGGCCGGCAACGGGCAATCGCTACAGCATAATCTCAGACGCGTGGCATCACACGCGGTCGGTGCACACAGCGGTATGGCCCGAACTGATGAAGCCGAGCCGTCTGGCGGCGCCCTTCGACAGGTCGATCACGCGACCTCTAATGAACGGGCCGCGGTCGTTGATGCGCACGACGACGCTGCGGCCGTTGTTGCGATTGGTGACCTTCAGCTTTGTGCCAAAAGGCAAGGTGCGGTGCGCGGCGGTCAGCGCCGACGGGTTCATCCGCTCGCCGGAAGCGGTCTTCGAGTGCAGCGCGTACCAGGAGGCGCGGCCGCATTGAGCGGCGGCAGGGGATGCGGCGACCATCAGGCCAGCCGCGATCGTCACCGCGACAAGCGCGGTCTGGTTTGGTTTCTTCATCTGCGGCAAATGGCTCCGTTTGACAGACCCGGCCGTTACGGATCGAATGTGGCACGAAATGCGGCAGTCGTCTGGCGGTTCCATGACTACTGTACACGTTTGGAGTCGGCGGGAAACAGTCTGTCAGGGAATGTTGAGATTGTACCGATGTATGTCTGGTGGTCTTCGCACCCGCACCCGGGTGTTGCCGGCAAGAACCGGCCTTATCATGCAAGTAGATGTGAGAGCGATCGGGTCGCTTCCTTTCGCTTTGTCATCGCGGTCATGGCTGAATTGACGATCGACTTAGGAAGGAAATTCCGGCGATGAGATTGATCAAGAATCTGCTGGCACTAATTGTGCTCACCATCGGTGCGCTGTGGTCGCTGCAAGGCATCGGCCTCGTCGGCGGCAGCTTCATGACCGGCCAGTCGCAATGGCTCTATGTCGGTATCGTCACTGCTCTGGTCGGCCTGGCCGGACTGGTATGGGCGAACCCGCGCGGCTGAGAGTCACATCGGGACGGGCAGGCGCTGATTCGGGCCGGGTACAGCAATCGTCAGCGCTTGGCCGGACTTCGAGTGCCCGGCGAAGGCACGGCCCGCTGCAAACAAGCGTTTCTCGTTTTGCGGCCTCTTTCGGCAAATCCATGCTGCGGATGGCTGGGGATTTGAAAACTGGTCCCCTGTATTCGGGGCTAAGTATAGTAACCTTATCGACATTGAAGAAATTGGAGAGGACGATGGACGACGTCCCTATCGCGGCGATCGCCCGCAACACGCCTAGATCTTCAATGTCGGGCGCGCTGGCTGCCTCATTGGCGGATGTGCCCTCAAGGGCACAACGCCAGTCAAAATGGCCGCAGCCGCTTGAAAACGAAGCAAAATCAACGGTGCTCGGCTTGTATATCATGTCACTAAAATTTATGTGTCATGTAAGCTTGGACGCGGTGGGGACGCACGCCAGGCGTTTCACAACCGGTGGCCCTGCGCCATCGCACAACAGAGAAACGTTCGGTCTATGCTCACGAAAAAGGGCAAGTACGGCCTCAAGGCGCTCGTCCATCTCGCGCGGCTGCCGGTTGGACAGCTCGCCTTCGTTGGCGATATCGCCACCGGAAACAACATCCCGAAGAAATTTCTCGATGCCATCCTGGTCGAGCTGCGCAATGCCGGTTTTGTCCAGAGCCGCAAGGGCAAGGAGGGCGGTTATCGCCTGGCGCGGCCGGCGGATGAAATCAAGATCGGCCACGTCGTGCGCGTGCTCGACGGGCCGCTTGCCCCCATTCCCTGCGCCAGCCGCACCCGGTATCAGCGCTGTGAAGACTGCAACGAGGCGACATGCCAAGTCCGACATCTGATGCTGGAGGTCCGGCAAGCGATCGCCGAGGTGCTGGATCAGCGCAGCCTCGCCGAGATGCGCGATATCGCCGGCGACGACGACCTTTCGGCTGCGTTGAAAATCCAGGCCTGAGCCGGAACCGACGGCTCCTAAGGCAATTGGTGCGCGCATGACCGGCCGCGCAAATTCGATCGTCCCGAATTCGATCGTTATCGTCGGCGGCGGCGCCAGCGGCGTCGTCCTTGCCGCGCATCTCCTGAAGTCGCCCAATCCCGATCTCCGCGTCACGCTGATCGAAAAGCGTCCGCATTTCGGACAGGGCATCGCCTATTCCACGCTGCTGTCGGCGCATGTGCTGAATGTCAGCGCGGCCGGCATGAGCGCCTATGCCGACGATCCCGGCAATTTCTGGCGCTGGCTGCTTGAGCGCCGCCTAGCTACCGTAGAGCAGGCGCCGGTCTACGCACCGCGCAGTGTCTATGCCCGCTATCTGAAGGAACTGCTGGACGAACTCGAGGCCCGCGAGACGGGGCGTCTTCGCCTGATCCGCGAGGAGAGCCTGTCGATCTCGCCGACCGCGTCCGGGGTCGAGGTGGCGCTGGCCAACGGCACCAGCGTCGTCGCCCACCTTGCCGTGCTGGCGACCGGGCATGACGAGGAGCCGGGCGCCGGCCAGGGCCACGCGATCAGGATGGGATCGGAGGCCGACACCGCGCTGGACCCCGAAGCCCGAGTCCTGGTGCTGGGCACCGGCTTGAGCATGGTCGATGCCTTCCTGTCGCTCGAACAGCGCGGTCATCGCGGCGAGATCGTTGCGGTGTCGCGGCGCGGCCTGCTGCCTTCGCCGCACCGCAAGGGCAATCCGATCAAGCTCGACGTCGCCGACATTCCGCTCGGCACCCAGCTTTCCTATTTTGTCGGCTGGTTCCGTGACTTGATCCGGGAAAACCAGAAGGCCGGCATCGACTGGCGCGACGTCGTCGACGGTCTCAGGCCGTTCAACCAGAAGATCTGGCAGAACTGGCCGTCTTCGGCCAAGCGCCGTTTTGTCGAGCATACCAAGGCGTGGTGGGACATCCACCGCCATCGCATGGCGCCGGAAGTCTATGGCCGCGTCACCGAAGCGGTTCAATCGGGCCGCATCCGGCTTGCCGCCGGGCGTGTCGTCGGCATCAAGGCGGGCGACGAATTCACCGTGCAGGTCCAGTCGCGGCACACGCAAAACATCGAGACGTTCGAAGTCGCCCGCATCTACGATTGCACCGGCATCGCCAGGGACATCTCGACCACCTCGAACAGCGTGGTGCGGTCGCTGGTCGACCGCGGGCTGGCCCGGCCGGACCCGCTGCGCCTTGGCCTCGACGTATCAGACAGTTGCGAGGTCATCGCCAGCGACGGTACCGCATCGGCCAAGATCCTAGCGGTCGGGCCGCTGACGCGCGGCACCTTCTTCGAGATCGACGCCATTCCCGATATTCGCATCCAGTGCGCGCGGCTGAGCCGGCGGCTGCTGGGTTAGGATATGACTGGTGAGGTCGGCGCTCTACGGCGCCCCCGTCTGGCCTGCCGGACATCTCCCCCTCAAGGGGGGAGATTGGCAGTTTTCAACGCCCCACGTCTCGTCAACGTTGGAGATTGGCGAAAGCCGATGTGAGATCCGATCTCCCCCCTTGAGGGGGAGATGTCCGGCAGGACAGAGGGGGGGTGCTGTCCCGCGGCCTTATCGTGATTAGCGTGACGGAGCGGCCCTACGGCCGAACAACTGGAATCCCATTCCCCGACTGGCCAATGGATTGGCACGATCTATCTTCTTTCAGACTGCAAACGGCTGGAAAAGAAGATAGGCTGACAGCCTGCCCAAGGCGGTCGCTTGACCATGGAGCATCTGATATGAGCAAGCCCAAGATCGCCGCACCCGAGATCGCCCCCTCCGATAGTGCAAGGTCCCGCCTGCGTCCGCCCTATGCATCGGTTCTCGACCTGATCGGGCAGACGCCGGTCGTCGAGCTGACAAAATTCGACATCGGTAAGTGCCGGCTGTTCATCAAGCTCGAAAGCCAGAATCCCGGCGGCTCGATCAAGGACCGCATTGCGCTATCGATGATTGCCGCCGCCGAAGAACAGGGCAAGCTGAAGCGCGGCGGCACGATCGTCGAGGCGACCGCCGGCAACACCGGTCTTGGCCTCGCCCAGGTCGGCATCCCCAAGGGCTACCGCATCATTCTCGTCGTGCCCGACAAGATGTCGCGCGAAAAGATCCAGCATCTGCGCGCGCTCGGCGCAGAAGTGCGCATGACGCGTTCCGATGTCGGCAAGGGCCACGCCGAATACTACCAGGACATGGCCGAGAAGATCGCCGCCGAGCTGCCCGGCGCCTTCTATGCCAATCAGTTCGCCAATCCGGCCAACCCGCTGGCCCATGAAACCACGACCGGTCCGGAAATCTTTCAACAGCTTGATGGCGACGTCGACGCGGTGGTCGTCGGCGTCGGTTCGGGCGGCACGCTGACCGGGCTTGGCCGCTATTTCGCTGATGTCTCGCCGAAGACCGAGATGATTCTCGCCGATCCGGTCGGCTCGGTGCTGGCGCCCTTGATCAAGACCGGCAAGATGATAGAGGCCGGAAGCTGGACCGTGGAAGGCATCGGCGAGGATTTCGTCCCGCCCAATGCCGATCTGTCGCTGGTCAAGAAGGCCTACTCCATCACCGACAAGCAGAGCATGCTGGCCGTGCGCGACCTGCTTTCGCGGGAAGGCATCCTCGCCGGCTCGTCGTCCGGCACGCTCCTTTCGACCGCCCTTCGCTATTGCCGCGAGCAGACCGTGCCGAAACGCGTCGTCACCTTCGTCTGCGACAGCGGCAACAAGTACCTGTCGAAAGTATTCGACGACTTCTGGCTGGCCGAGCAAGGCTTGGCCGAGCAGGAGCAGCATGGCGATCTGCGCGATCTGGTGATGCGCACGCTCCGCACCGGCGACATCGTGTCTGTCGGCCCGGACGAAAGCCTGCTCAACGCCTATGGCCGCATGCGCCGTTCGGATGTCTCGCAACTGCCGGTGCTGGACGACGGCAAGCTGGTCGGCATCGTTGACGAAAGCGATATCCTCGCCCACGTGGAAGGCCCCTATGACAGCCGCTGGGACCGCTTCAAGGCCCCGGTGCGCACGGCGATGACTTCCAATTTGCACACGCTGCAGGCCAGCCAGACGCTGGACGCGCTGCTGCCGGTGTTCGACCGCAACGAAGTCGCCATCGTCTTCGATGGCGACGAATTCATCGGCCTGATAACCCGCATCGACCTGATCAACCATCTGAGGCGCGCCCGATGACCGTAAGAGAAACCCTATCGGGCAGGAACCGTCTGGCCTTCTCGACGCGCACGATCCATGGCGGCCAGAGCCACGACCCGACGACGGGCGCGGTGATGGTGCCGATCTATGCGACCTCGACCTATGGCCAGCAGAGCCCGGGCGTGCACAAGGGATTTGAATACGCCCGCAGCCAGAACCCGACCCGCTTCGCCTTCGAGCGCGCGGTGGCCGATCTCGAAAGCGGCGCAGCCGCCTTCGCCTTCGCTTCGGGGCTGGCGGCGATCGCCACCATTTTCGAACTGCTCGATTCCGGCGCCCATGTCGTCGCCACCGACGACATCTATGGCGGCACCTTCCGGCTGCTGGAGCGGGTGCGCAAGCGCTCGGCCAACCTGCAGGTCGACTTCGTCGACTTCACCGATCTGGCCGCGGTCGAGGCGGCGATCCGCCCGGAAACCAAAATGCTCTGGGTCGAGACGCCAACCAACCCGCTGCTGCGTGTCGTCGATCTCGAAGCCGTCGCCGCACTGGCCAGGCGCAAAGGCGTGCTCTCGGTTGCCGACAACACCTTCTGCAGCCCCTATCTGCAGCGGCCGCTGGAGCTCGGCATCGACATATCAGTCCACTCGACGACGAAATACCTCAACGGCCATTCCGACATGGTCGGCGGCGTCGCCGTGGTCGGCGACAACAAGGATCTCGCCGACCGCCTGAAATTCCTGCAGAACGCCATCGGCGCCATATCAGGGCCGTTCGATAGTTTCCTGGCGCTGCGCGGCCTCAAGACGCTGGCGCTGAGGATGGAGCGCCATTCCTCGAACGGCCAGAAGATCGCGCACTGGCTGGAAAGCCGCCCCGACATCCGCCGCGTCATCTATCCTGGTCTTCCCAGCCACCCGCAGCACGCCATCGCCGGGCGGCAGATGCATGCCTTCGGCGGCATGATCACGGTCGAGCTCGACCGCGACCTCGCCGGCACCAAACGCTTCCTCGAACACACGCAACTGTTCACCCTGGCCGAAAGCCTCGGCGGCGTCGAAAGCCTGATCGAGCACCCGGCGCTGATGACGCATGGCTCGATCCCGGCGGGAAAGCGGGCTGAGATCGGGATTTCGGATTCGCTGGTGCGGTTGTCGGCTGGGATCGAGGATGGCGACGATTTGATCGCGGATTTGGATCAGGCGCTGGCGAGTTGAAGGGGGGCGTGCCCTGTTGGATAGTGGCGTCGGTTTGAAATTTCCCGGCTGACTGGCGCATCCAACTGTGAATTGACAAAGGCGACGTACCCTCGCTTTGCTATCGGGGCAACCTGGGAGGGAAAGTCATGGCTTACTCGTATCGTTGCAGGAACTATCCGGGAAACGAGGCTTGTCCAGCGACGTTCACGGCAGAGACCGAGGCGGAAGTGATGAAGCATGTCGAACTTCACGGCGCGTTCGCTCATGGGGAAGACCCGAAGCAATGGTCGCCGGAAGACCGTAAACAGGTCATGAAGCTAATTGTAGCTACCTAAATCCGCTGCTTGCACGAGCCGCGCAGCGCCCCCACCACTATCTCCAATGCTCGGCAAGCATTTAGTCTAGGAGTTCGGCCAGATAGGCGACAACGCCTAGGCGCGATGGAATTTTCAAACTGACCCACCGCCGTTGACCTGAGTGGCATCCGGCGGAATTGTGGCCTTCCCTGCAATTGCCCACAGGCACGGTTGAAGTCATGACCACTCGAGAGCGAGACCAGCCGACGGCAAACGACGCCCCGCTCACCTTCGCGGTGCTGGTCTTCCCCGGTTTTCCGATGATGGCGTTCAGTTCGGTCATCGAGCCGTTGCGTGCGGCGAATGTGCTGGCGAAGCGGGACTGCTACCGCTGGATCATCGTCGGCGCCGCCGAAGGCCCGGTCGAGGCCTCGAACGGCGTCGTTATCCAGCCCGGCTTTTTTGCCGGCGATGCGCCGAAGGTCGACCGCATCGTCGTCTGTTCGGGCGGTGATGCCGATCATCTTGTCGCCGACGATGCCGTGAGCTGGATCCGCAGGAGCCTGCGCGGCGGCGCCCATATCGGCGCGGTGGCGGACGCCGCCTTCTTTCTGGCGCGGGCCGGCTTGCTCGACGGCCATGCCTGCACCTTGCACTGGACCAGCCAGGCGGCCTTCACCGAGGCGTTCCCGGACATCGAGCTCAGGCGCGATCTCTACGTCATCGACCGCAAGCGCTTCACCTCGGCCGGCGGCGTCGGCAGCCTCGACATGATGCTGGAGATTATCACCAACGACTATGGCGCGGAGCTTGCCGCCGGCGTCGCCGAATGGTTCGTGCACAGCCCGCTGCGCTCCAGCGTCGACCGCAAGCTGATGCCGCTGCGGTTACGCACCGGCGTCCAGAACGAACTGGTGCTGTCGGCCATCGCCATCATGGAGGATGCGGTGGAGGAGCGGCTCGGCATGGCGGATCTGGCGGAAAAGCTCGGCGTCTCCTCCGACAAGCTCGAACGAAACTTCCGCTCCGAGCTCAGCATCTCGCCCAATGGCTATTACCGCCGCCTGCGGCTGAAGCGCGCCGCCGACCTCTTGGCCCATTCCACGCTGATGGTCCGCGACGTGGCGCTCGCCTGCGGCTTTGCCTCGATGTCGAGCTTCGCCCGGGCTTTCAGGGAAGAGCACGGCCATGCGCCGAAGGTGGCGCGGAGGCATTAGGTCCTTTCGGACGTTGGCGGGACAGCGCCCCCCCTCTGCCCTACCGGGCATCTCCCCCTCAAGGGGGGAGGTTGGCAGCTTCGATGCTCTGCTCTTCCTGCGACGGTGGAAATTCACGAAAGCGGCGATGACAGCCAATCTCCCCCCTTGAGGGGGAGATGTCCGGCAGGACAGAGGGGGGCGCCGTAGAGCGCTACCCAACGACGTCAAGCGGTATTTCGCATAACATCTGCGGTGTTCCGCACAAGCTCATCGCGGCGCACCGCTATGTTCAGGGCTTCTTCCAGGAGGCACCCATGAGCATTGTCGTGTTCGACCCCGACAGCACCGAGGACGTCGACTTCAAAGACCGCATGCGCCACCCGGCGACGGCCGATCCGGCCGGCGGCATGTGGCTGTCCGACACCGAGCCGTCCTTCATCGATGCGGACGCGCTGCGCAAGGGGCGGCTTGCCAAGCTGCGTGCCTGGATGCGCGAGGCCGGCTATGGCGCCGTCGTGCTGTTCGATCCCTATAACCAGCGCTACGCCACCGGCTCGCGCAACATGTTCGGCTACTTCCTGCGCAATTCGACCCGCTACTTCTTCATCCCGACCGAAGGGCCGATCGTGCTGTTCGAATATCCGCAGAGCTATCATGTCTCGATGGTGCTCGACACGATCGACGAGGCGCGTCCGTCCAAGCTGGTCTGGTCTTCGGTGTCGGGCCGCGACGACGAAACATCAGGTCCCTTCGCCGACGAGATTGCCGAGCTGCTCAAGGCGCATGGCGGCGGCTCGATGAAGCTCGGGCTCGATCGCTGCGGCCATCTGCAGGCGCTGGCGCTGGAAAAGCGCGGCTGCGAGGTCCGGGATTGCCAGGGTGAAATTCTCGCCGTGCGCGCGGTCAAGACGCCCGAAGAAGTAAAATGCCTGCAGGTGTCGATGGCCGGCGCCGAAGCCGCCGTCTACGCGGTGCGCGAGGCGATCAAGCCCGGTGTGTCCGAAAACGACCTGTTCGCCATCATGTATCACGAGGTGATCCGGCAAGGCGGCGAGTTCATCGAAACCCGGCTGCTGACTTCGGGTCAGCGCACCAACCCGTGGTTCAACGAAGCCAGCGGCCGCAAGATCAGGCCGGGCGAACTTTTGGCGCTGGATACCGATACGATCGGCTGCTACGGCTATTATTCGGACTTCTCGCGCACCTTTCGCTGCGGGCCGGGCAAGCCGACGGATTATCAGAAGTCGCTCTACCGCATGGCACACGATCAGGTTCAGCACAACATCTCGATCGTGAGGCCGGGCATGGCGTTTCGCGAGATTGCCGAAAAAGCCTGGAAGATCCCGGACCGCTTCGTCGACCAGCGCTATACGTCGGTGATGCACGGCGTCGGCATGCATGGCGAGACGCCATTCATCGCGCACGCCATGGACTACGAGACCTATGGCCGCGACGGCTTTGTCGTGCCCGGCATGGTGGTCAGCGTCGAGAGCTATATCGGCGAGAAAGGCGGCCGCGAGGGCGTCAAGCTCGAGGACGAGATCCTGGTCACCGAGACCGGCACCGAGCTTCTGTCGCGCTTTCCCTATGAGGACGATTTTCTGGAGAAACAAGTTTGATCCGAGCATCCACCACTGGTCGCGGTGCGGTATCGCAAATCTTCGGGACTAACCGCAGCGCTCATGCTTTCGTCATCCTAGGGCGGAGCAAGGAGCGCAGCGACGCCGCGCAGACCCTAGGATCCATGCCGTTACATCTAGGCTTCGAGACGGTGCAGAACTCTGTTCCGCTGCATTCTTCGCTAGAGGTAACGGCATGGATTCCAGGGTCTTCGCGACGCCGCTTCGCGGCTGCTACGCCCTGGAATGACGAAGTTCAGGTATCCGAATGAAGGGCCCGGTCTCGATCGAGCGCGGCACCGTGGCCGCGGTGTTCGTCGATCTCCAGGAGGAGCATCGGCAGGACAAGCGTTACCTGGTCGAGGGTTTTGCCGACATCCTCGCCAACGTCCAGCGCCTGCAGGCAACGGCGCGGGCCAACGATGTGCTGCTCTACCATTCGGCCTATATCGTCGACCTCACCAGGGAGGCGCGGCGGTTCCATCCGGTCGATGCGAATGGCAGGTCGGCTTTCTCCGACAAGGACGATCCGCTGACGGCGATCTGTCCGGACGTGGCGCCGGTCGCCGGCGAGATGATGCTGGTCAAGACTGAGGCCAGCGCTTTCGGGGCGGGCCCTGCCGCAGGCCGGCTCAAGGCCGAAGGGATCGAGTGGCTGGTCGTTGCCGGTGTGTGGACCGAGGCCTGCATCGACGCCACCGTCAGGGATGCGGTGTCATCAGGCTTTCGGGTGCTGCTGGTCAAGGATGCCTGCGGCAGCGGCAGCACGGCAATGCACCAGACCGCAATCCTCAACCTTGCCAACCGGCTCTATGGCGGCGCCGTGACCACCACCGACGGCGCGTGCCGATTGATGGCAGGCGAGACGGTCGATGCATGGCAGGTCGTGGGCTCGGTGCCTTTGCGCTTCACCTATGAAAACGCCGCCCGGCTATACGACGAACTCTGACGCTTCCAGGTGGGACCGTATGGCGATGGTCAGTGACGCGGAAAAGCCCGAGACAGCGAAACGGGGAAAATACGCGACGCTGCTTGATCCGGCGCTGTGGACCTATATCGACCGGGTCAATGCATGGTATCCGCCCGAAATGGACCTGCCGGTCGACCAGCAGCGCGAAATCTATGACGCGATGTGCCGGGCGTTCCACGCAGGTTATCCCGCAGGCGTTGAGACCAGCGACGGCGCGGTTGCTGGCGGCGGCCATGCGATCCCGATCCGGCGCTACCAGCTGGTGGACAAGGCGCCGCAGGCGCTGGTCGTCTACTATCACGGCGGCGGCTTCGTGCTAGGCGGGCTCGACAGCCATGACGACATCTGCGCCGAGATCTGCGCCGGCACCGGCTTTGCCGTGCTGTCCGCCGACTACCGGCTGGCGCCCGAACATCTGCATCCGGCCGCCTTCGACGATGCGCTGGCGGTGTTCGAATGGGCGGCGGCGGCAAGCGGGCTATCGATCGTGCTGTGCGGAGAAAGCGCCGGCGGCAATCTCGCCGCCGCGGTGGCGCATGCGGCGCGCCGCCACCCTCGCCCTGCAATCGGCCAGGTGCTGATCTATCCCGAGCTGGGAGGTGACGAGAGCGCCGGCTCCTATGTCGAGCACGCCGAGGCGCCGCTGCTGACGCTCAGCGACATCGAATTCTATCGCCAGGTCCGCTCCGGCAAGGCACAGTCGCCAGACGACCCGACCTTCTCGCCGCTGCGCGACAGCGATTTCTCCGGCCTGCCGCCGACGGTCGTCGTCACTGCGCAATGCGATCCGCTGTCATCGGACGGCGAGGCCTATCGCGACCGCATCCTCGCCGCCGGCGGCCGCGCCTGGTGGTACGAGGAGCAGCGCCTCGTGCACAGTTTCCTGCGCGCCCGCAAAACCGTGCCACGGGCCGGCGAAGCGTTCATCCGCATCGTCGCCGCCATCGCCACGCTCGGCAAGGGCGACTGGTTTTAGAGGCTGTTCCGTTTTGCTGCTCCTTCGACCTTCAGGAGTTCGCCAACGCTGGCGCCATCGTCTTCTGCACCGCTGCGGTACTCAAAATTCACGGCATGGATCCATGCCGTTACATCAGCCGAAGAACCGCAATCCCTCTCTTGAGCCCGAGCCGCCCCCACTTCCACCTCTGCGGAACAGCGCACAACAACTGCGGAAACGCGAACACTTTTCCGCTGAATCCCGCACTATCATCACCTATGGCCAAAGGCGCCCGGCGGCCGCATCCGCCCCCGCGAAGCGGTCGACCGGGCGCCGACAGGGAGGATTCGACGATGAAGTTCATGTTGACCGACAGAGCGTTGCATCCGCAGGCCGAGCCCGTCGCCGACGGCTTCAAGAAGGGCAGCATGAACCGGCGCGAATATCTCGCCACCATGGCCGCGCTCGGCGTGAGCGCCGCCGGCGCGCTGGCGCTTGGCGGCCTTGCGCCCTCCCCGGCCAGGGCGCAGGAGCCGAAGCGCGGCGGCGTCTTGCGCGTCGCCATGAACGTCAAGGGCTGGAAGGACCCGCGCACCTTCGACGGCGTCGAAATGTCCAACGTCGCCCGCCAGTGCAACGAATATCTGGTGCGCTGGAACCGCGATTTCACCTTCGAGCCGTGGCTGCTTGAGAGCTGGGAGACCAGTGATGACGCTCGCGTGCTCACGCTGCACGTCCGCAAGGGCATCACCTGGTCGAACGGCGACACATTCAATGCCGACGATGTCGTCCACAATCTGACGCGCTGGTGCGATGCAAGCGTTGCCGGCAATTCGGTCGCCGAGCGCATGGGCGCGCTGGTCGACGCCGCCACCAAGAAACCGGTCGACGGCGGCATCGAGCGTGTCGACGACTTTACCGTCCTGCTCAATTTGCCGAAGCCCGACATTTCGCTGATTGCCGGCATGACCGACTATCCGGCGCTGATCATGCATCGCAGCTACGACGGCGAAGGCGATCCGCTGAAGGCGCTGGCGATCACCACTGGACCTTGCGAACTGGTGGCATGGGACGCCGAGGTCGGCGCCGAGGTTCGCCGCAGGGACAAGCCGTGGTGGAAAGGCGACTTCTGGCTCGACGGCATCCAATGGGTCGACTACGGCTCCGATCCCAATGCGATGTTCTCGGCCTTTGAATCGGGCGAGATCGACACCAACCACGAAACCGCCGCCGATACGGTTTCGCAAACCGACGCCATGGATCTGAGCAATTCGGAGCTTGCCACCGGCTCGACCATCGTCGCGCGCTTCAACGTCGGCAATCCGCCCTATGACGACATCAGGGTGCGGCGCGCCGCCCAGCTCGCCGTCGACAATGCCGCGATCCTGAAGATCGGCATGGACGACCGCGGCAAGCCGGCCGAGAACCACCATGTCGGCCCGATGCATGCCGAATACGCCGATATCGGTCCGGCCGTCCGCAACGTCGACGAAGCCAAGGCGCTGCTTGCCGAGGCCGGCAAATCCGACCACGAATACGACCTCATCTCCGTCGATGTCGACTGGCAGAAGAACACCGGCGATGCCATCGCCGCGCAGATGCGCGACGCCGGGCTGAAGGTCAAACGCACCGTGCTGCCGGCGGCGACGTTCTGGAACGACTGGAGCAAATATCCGTTCTCCTGCACCGAATGGCTTGGCCGGCCGCTGGGCGTCCAGGTGCTGGCGCTGGCCTACAGATCGGGTGCTGCCTGGAACGAGAGCGCTTATGCCAATCCGGAGTTCGACGCCTTGCTCGACAAGGCGCTGGCCACACCCGACGCCGGCGCCCGCAAGGAGATCATGGCCAAGATCGAGCAGAATCTGCGCGACTCCGGCATCATCATCCAGCCCTATTGGCGCTCGGTTTACCGGACGTTCCGCAAGGGCGTGCATGGCTGCGAGCAGCACCAGTCGCTGGAGCAGCATTTCGAAAAGGTTTGGCTCGAGGCGTGATCGCGGGCCTTTCCTTCTCCCCTTGTGGGCTAGCGTGCGCACACATCTGCTTCGGAGAGGTGTCAAGGGAGTTTGGTCGGGTAGCAGGTTTGGCTTGTGGGGTTGGAATCATGTGTGATTCTGTAGCTGCCATTGTTGATTCGGGAGATTTCGACGATGGCTTTGCTGCTTGGATACTTCGGCGACCTGCGCCTGCAAAAAAGGGGAGCATGGTGCTGGAGCGCATGTGCACGCGCGTCAGCGCGGGCCTGCGCAGGCTGGCCGATACGCGGGCGGAACAGATTGCGTTCACGCGGCTGTTTCGCAATCCCCAAGTGACGGTGCCGGAGATCGTGCGCACGGCGGCGGCGCGAACGGGCGAGGCGGCGGCCGGCCGCCATGTGCTGATCATTGAGGACAGCAGCGAGATCAACTATGAGGCCAAGGCCTCGCGCAAGCGCGGCCTCGGGCATGTCGGCAACGGCAAGGATGTCGGGCTGTTCGTCCACCCGGCGCTGGCCGTGGATGCCGCCGACGGCTCGGTGCTGGGGCTTGCGGCTGCCACGATCTGGCGGCGCCGGGGGCAGAAGGCGCACGACTACCAAGCCCTGCCGATCGAAGCCAAGGAAAGCTACAAATGGATCGCCACCGCCAAGGCGGCCCGCCAGGCGCTGACCGACACGCCGCTGGCTACCGTGATCGGCGACCGCGAGGCCGACATCTACGAAGTGCTGGCAAGGCTGCCTGACGAGCGCACGCATGTGCTCATCCGCGCCGTGCGCGACCGGGCTCTGGGTGAGCAGGGCGGCCGTCTGTTCGGCGAGATCGCCAAAACGCCGGAAGCCGGCCGGACCGCCTTCGAACTGCAGGCGCGTCCCGGCCGACCGGCGCGCAAGGTGCAACTGGCCGTTCGCTTCGCCGCGGTCGCCTTGCGCCAGCCGCGCCTTGGTGCCGACTGTCGCGATCCGCGCGAGATCACGCTCAACATGGTCGAAGTGCGCGAGATCGATCCGCCTTCGCCCAAGGAAGCGGTGATCTGGCGGCTGTTGACCACTCACGCGGTCAAAACGCTCGCCGACGCTTGCCGCATGGTCGATCTCTACCGGTTGCGCTGGACCGTCGAACAGCTGTTCCGAACCGTGAAGTCGCAGGCCATCGATCTGGAGGAAAGCCTGCTTGCCGATGGTGAGGCACTCGAACGGCTGGCCGCGACCGCGCTGATCGTCGCCACCAGGGTCATGCAACTCGTGCACGGGCGCGATGCCGCCGGCCAGGCCTTCAAGGCTGCACGCCTCTTCAGCCCCGCCGAGATCACCGTGCTGGAGGCGCTGATTGCCAGGCTCGAAGGCAAGACCCAAAAGCAGAACAACCCGCATCCGCAACACACGCTCGCCTGGGCCGCTTGGTGCATCGCCCGGCTGGGAGGGTGGAACGGCTACGCAAAGGAGCGGCCGCCAGGTCCCGTCACCTTCAGCAACGGCCTCAAACGCTTCCACGCCATCGCCGAGGGCTTCGCTCTTGCAAATCCAAACTAATCCCCGCCAAATCAGATGTGTGCGCACGCTAGCCCCTTGTGGGAGAAGGTGGATTGGCGCGCAGCGCCAAGACGGTTGAGGGGTGCTGGCCGGGGCGCGGTTGATGCCAAGCTGGAACACCCCTCATCCGACCGAGCTTCGCTCGGCCACCTTCTCCCACAAGGGGAGAAGGAAGAGCCGCGTGAAGCCTAACCCCGGAATGGCAAGAACATCGCCTGTACCGCCAACCTCGGAACATTGACGATCTCCGCGCCACACGGATTAGCGAGCGGCGCCCGATTTTGAAACCTCTCGTCCGAGACGCACCGTTTCCCGCACCAGCAGGTCCAGATCGTCGCGCCGGGTGCGGTGGTTGTTGATCGCCACACGCAGGCAATGCTGGCCGTGCACCGTCGTATCCGAAAGGGCTGCGATGCCTTCTTCCTGCAGCCTCAGCATGATCTCGGTGTTGAGTGCCTTCTGCCACTCTCCCGTCAGCCCGTCGCCGCGGTAGCGAAAACAGACGATGTTGATGTTCGGTGGCGCGACCCGTTCCAGCAGCGGCTCGGCCTCGATCAGCGCGCCGAGGTAATGTCCTTGCGCGATGTTCTGGTCGATCAGACGGCCGAATTTTTCGATGCCGTGCTCCTTCAGCGCCATCCACACTTTCAGCGCCCTGAAACCGCGTGAGGTCTGCAGGCCATAATCATGCAGCCATTGTCCGGAGGCTAGGCCGCGCGGCGTCGACTCCAGATATTCCGGTGTCACCGCGAACGTGCTGCGATGCGCCGAGGCGTCCCTGATCAGCACGCAGCCGACCTCGAACGGAGCGTGCAGCCATTTGTGCGGATCGAGCGCGATCGAGTCGGCGTGCTCGATGCCGGCAACACGATGGGAATTTTCCGGTGCAATGGCGATCAGCGCGCCGATGCAGCCGTCGACATGGAACCAGAGGTCCTCTTGCGCCGCCAGTCTTGCAAGCGCCTGCAGATCGTCGATCGCCCCGGTGTTCACCGTGCCTGCCGTGCCGATCACGCAGGCCGGCCGAAAACCCGCCTTGCGGTCCTCGGCGATCGCCGCCCGCAAGGCGTCGATGTCGATCCGCAGTCCGGCATCGGTCGGGATGCGTCGAAGCGCCCGGTTACCGAGGCCGAGCGCCTCCATCGCCTTGCGGTGGCAGGAGTGAAGCTGGTCCGAGCCATAGAAACGCAGCGGCTTTGCCATGGCGGCAACGCCATGCTCGCGCACGTCGATGCCGGCCTTGACGTTGCGCGCCACGGTCAGCCCGATGATGTTGGCCATCGAGCCGCCGCTGACCAGAGTGCCGCTGGCCGATTGGGGAAAACCCATCATCTGCTTGCACCAGTCGACGACCTGGCTGTCCATCAGAGCGGCGGCATGGTTGCCGCCGCCGAGGTTGGAGCCCTGGATCGCCGCCAGGAAATCGCCGAGCGCCCCGGTGAAATTGCTCGACCCCATGTACCAGGACCAGAAGCGCGGATGGATGTTGCCCATCGGATAGGCCATCACCTTCTCGGCGACCTCGTCATAGACTTGGGCAAGCGGTTGAGGCGACCGCGGCAGCGCTCCCGTGAAGAAGGCTTTCACCTCTTCAGGCATGTCCTGCCACACCGGGCGTTCGCGGACATCGCGCAGATAGTCGACGGCATCGTCGACGATCCGGTGCGACAGCGCCTGAACATCGGCCCAGTCGATCGGGTCGAGCGTTTCTTCGGCAACCATACCGGCCGTACTGGCGGCTTTCAGCACTGCGTCCATCTGCGTCGCTCCCGTATGCCGTTACTCGGCCGGGAACTGGCAGCCCGGCGTCGAGCGCGAGAGGGCAATCTCCTCCGCGTCCATCTCGGCTTCGATGCCGTCGAACAGCGGCGTCGTCATGTAGCGTTCGCCGGTGTCGGGAAGCATGCACAGGATCACCGAGCCGGGTGCGGCTTTCTCGGCGATCTGGCGCGCCACCGCAAAAGTGGCTCCGCCGGAGATGCCGGTGAAAATCCCTTCCTTTTGCGCCAGCGCCTTGGCCCATTTGATGCCCTCCGGCCCGGGAACAGGCACGACGTCGTCATAGAGACTGGCGTCGACCGCCTCCTGCAGGACGTTGGGGATGAAATCCGGGGTCCAGCCCTGGATCGGGTGCGGCTCGAAGGCCGGGTGGCTGGCGGCCGGCGCGCCGTCGGCGCCGCGCTCCTGCGCCTTGCCGCTGCCGATCAGCTGGGCATTGGCGGGCTCGGCCAGAACGATCCTGGTCTCCGGACGCTCGCGGCGCAGCACGCGCCCGACGCCGACGACGGTGCCGCCGGTTCCGTAGCCGGTGACGAAGCAGTCGAGCCGCGATCCGGTGAAATCGTTGATGATCTCGCGCGCCGTCGTCGCCTCGTGAATGGCGGCATTGGCCTTGGTCTCGAACTGGCGGGCCAGGAACCAGCCATTGGCCCCGGCGAGCTCGACCGCCTTGTTGTACATGCCAAAACCCTTCTGGGCGCGCGGCGTCAGCACCACCTTGGCGCCCAGCATGCGCATCAGCTTGCGGCGCTCGATGGAGAAACTGTCGGCCATCGTCACCACCAGCGGATAACCCTTCTGCGCGCAGACCATGGCCAGCCCGATGCCGGTGTTGCCGCTGGTTGCCTCGACGACGGTCTGGCCCGGCTTCAAGGCGCCGCTGCGCTCGCCCTCCTCGATGATGTTGAGCGCCAGCCGGTCCTTCACCGACGCTGCCGGATTGAAGAACTCGGCCTTCACATAGATCGTCACATGATCGGGGCCGAGATTGTTGACCCTGATCACCGGCGTATCGCCGACCGTGTCGATAATGCTGTCGAACAGGCGGCCGCGCCCGGCCGTGGTTCTGATTTTCCGTTGCTGCAACATGTCTGCTCTCCTCTTTTTTATTGTTGTCACGAGTTGTTGTTGTCACGAGCCGGTTACAAACCGGCGGCTTGGGCGGCGAGGTTTCGAGACCTTGCCGCAGTACGGTTGCTTTGCCGGCATGTGGCCCGGAAAAGGGCGATGCTAGCAGCCGGCGCGGAAATTCGTTGCCGGATGCACTCTATCGCTTTCGATGGTAGAACAGAGGACAACTGGCCAGCGTGGGAGCAAGCGTGGAAACGCACGTGGAATCCGCTCGATCGAGCCTGGACGGCGCAACGGCCGGGCTGTCCGTGCGGCTGCTCGGACCGCTGACGGTCATCCGCGACGGCGCCACCCTGCAACTGCCGGCATCGCGCAAGCTGCGCGCGCTCTTCGCCTATCTGGCGCTTGCGCCGCATGCCGTCGGCCGCAGCCGTTTGTGCGAGCTGCTGTGGGATGTGCCGAACGATCCGAGGGGCGAGCTTCGCTGGTGCCTCAGCAAGCTCAGGGGCGTCCTCGACGAACCGGATCGCCGCAGGATCGAAACGCCTGGCGACACGATCGCGCTTCATCTGAAAGGTGTTTCCGTCGACGCGATCGACATCGCCTCGGCGGCCGCTAAAGGCATCGAGACGCTCGATCTGCAGCGGCTGCAGGCCCTGTCCGGACTGTTCGTCGGCGATTTCCTCGATGGGCTGGAGATCGACCGCAGCCCGCATTTCAACAGCTGGCTGATCGCGCAACGCCGCCGCTTCAGCTCGTGGCATGCCGCCATCCTGGAACATCTCGTCAACAAGCTTCCGGCGGATGCCGACGAAATGTCCGCGCACCTGGAGAAATGGGTGGAACTCGCTCCCTTCGACGGGCGTGCGCATCTGGCTCTTCTGACAAGGCTGGCGCAGCGCGGCCAGATCGCCGCCTGCGAGGAACATCTCGCTTCCACAGCGCAGCTGTTTGCTTCGGAGGATCTGGATTTCGAACCCGTTCGTGAGGCATGGCGGACGATCCGCAGCGAGCGACCTGCCGCGACGCTCTGGGCGCGACCGGCACTCCTGCCCGTGGTCCCGCAAGCGGAAATTATGCTTCCCGATTCCGGTGTTGTTGCATCGTGCAAGACCTCGCTCGCGATAATGCCGTTTGTCGAGGAGGCGGCTGTCGGCGACCCTCGCGGCGGCCCCTCTCGCGGTGGATTGGCCGACGGCCTCACCCACGACATCATCACCCGCCTGGCCAAGCTCAGGGATTTCTTCGTCATCGCCCGCGGCTCCGTCTTTGCGCTGGCGGAAAAAAACATCGCGCCGGAAGATGCCGGTCGGCGGCTGAACGTCGATTATGTCGCCACCGGCACGGTGCGCAGCCAGGCAGGCCGCGTCGTGGTCAGCGTGGAACTTGTAGAGGTCCGCACGGCCAGGATCGTCTGGGCCGAGACGTTCGAACGCAAGCCCGACGATATCTTTGCCGTCCTCGACGATATCGGCAACAGCATCGTCTCGTCGATCTCAGCCGAGATCGAGATGGTCGAGCGCAACCGCGCCATGCTGAAAGCCCCCAACTCGCTGAATGCCTGGGAGGCCTACCATCGTGGTCTCTGGCATATGTATCGCTTCACCCGCACCGAAAACCAACAGGCCCGGCATTTCTTCGGCATGGCCCTGAAGCTCGATCCGACCTTCGCCCGCGCCTATGCCGGCCTGTCATTCACCCATTGGCAGAACGCTTTTCAGCGCTGGGGAGACCGCGACCAGGAAAGCGCGCTCGCCTTCGAGGCGGCCGGCCAAAGTCTTCTGGTCGACGGTCACAATCCGGCCGCCCACTGGGCCATGGGCCGGGCGCTGTGGCTGCGCGGCGAGCAGGACGGCTCTCTCATCGAGCTGGAACGGGCCGTCGACCTCAGCCCGAATTTCGCGCTCGGCCACTACGCTCTCTCTTTCGTCCATTCCCAGTCGGGTGATCCGAACGCGGCGATCGGTTCATCCGACCATTCGCGCCATCTGAGCCCGTTCGATCCGCTGCTGTTCGGCATGCTCGGCGCCAGGGCGATGGCGCATGTCCGGCTCGGCCAGTTCGATGAGGCCGCCGAATGGGCGCTGAAGGCAGCCGCCCGGCCCAATGCCCATGCCATCATCCTGGCGATCGCAGCTCACTGCCTCGCGCTGGCGGGGCGGCTTGACGAGGCGCGAAATTTTTCCGCCGCGCTGCGCAAGACGCTGCCGAACTACTGTGCCGATGATTTCATCGGCACCTTCCGGTTCGAGCCGGACGCCGAGGCTATGTTCCGGCAGGGCGCCAAGCGGATCGGGCTGGGCTGATCCAACCCAGCTCGGGCCTGCTTCAAGCGGTCAAGGCCGTGATCCTCACCGACCGACAACCGAACAAAAGCCCCGCAATCGGCCAGGAAAGCCGCGTTCTTTGCAGCTATATGCCGAGCATCGTCTTGGCTTGGTTGAGCGCAGCCTCTGACCCTGCATGATCGCCGGCCGCGTGCAATGTCTCGCCTTGGGCGCGCAGTTCTTTGACTTTGGTCATATCGGCCTCGGGCAGCGTCGCGGTCGGCAACGCCGCGTCGATCGCGGCCATGATGGTCGGGCATTTATTTGCAAAGGCTGTCGCAGGAACGACCGCCAGGAAAACCGCAAGCGAAATTGATCGTAACATGGACGTTTCTCCATTGCCGGAACACGCCGCATCGACGACCGGCCTAGGAATGGTACAGCCAATGCCCGAATGTGCCAATGACGATGATGGCGCCGGGTTGAGGCAAGCTGCGGCCGGCCGGGCTTTTTCTCGGGGTTTCTGAACCTTTCACCACAGCTGGTCGCCACCGACATCGTGACGCCCGAAACCGACGCCAGGTTCGCGGCAATCGTCAGATCGTCGCAAAATTCCTCAGGCAGAGCGGATCAGGTGGGCTGAACGGATTTAACATTGCCGTCCGTATCGACAAGGCAGCTTGTCTTTTTGCCGCTGGCATCGAGTTCGACCTGATAGGTTTTGGGATCGATCTTGCTCGATGAAACCGGAAGTATTTTGGTGCTATCGGCGCCGCTCGCCTTGGCGACCGCGTCGGCGCAAAGCAGCTGAAGGTCCGCCGGGGCCGTCTCGACCTGGGTCCTGGACATCTGGTCCTGAGGAGGCGGCGGCGGCGCGCTGACGCAAGCGCTCAAGGGCCCCACCAGGAATCCAATTGCTATTGCCCGGATCGAAGTTCTCACTGCACGTTTTGTCGACATTGCCTGGTCCCTCTCCAAATGCCGCTTCACACACTCCGGCTTCACACACCCTTGTAAAGTGCCGCCCCCTGCATGAGAACGATGACCTTGGCCCCAACCTTGACGCGGGATGCCAGATCGGTGATGTCGTCATTCCTCATCCGGATACACCCTGATGACACGTCGAGCCCGATCGTCCAGGGCTCCGGCGTGCCGTGTATCCGATAGATCGTGTCCTGGTCGCGCTCATACAGATAGAGCGCCCTGGCGCCGAGCGGATTGTCAGGCCCCCCCGGCATGCCTGCCGCATGTTTGACCGCATTCGGATCACGAGCGATCATTTCGGCCGGAGGTGTCCAGGTCGGCCATTCCGCCATGCGGCCGACGCGCACGATGCCGGCCCATCCAAACCCTTCCCGGCCCACCCCGATACCGTAGCGCATGGCGCGCTGACCCGGCTGCACAAGGTAGAGAAAATGCTGGTTGCCATCGATGATGATCGTACCCGGCACTTCCGCGGTGCGGAACTTGACCATCTGCGGGCGAAACGCCTCGGGGACTTCATTATGCGCGGCATAGTATTTGCGCGCTTTCTTCTTGTCGTATTCGACCCACTTATGGGTCTGCGGATCGAATACCTGCGTCTGAGCGGCATACACCAGTGTCGCGCCGATCGCGGTCAAGGCAAGCGCTGTGCCAAGAACCAGGCGGCGACCAGCTATTCTGCGATCATTGCTTTTCGGAGTGACGGACCGGTTTGCGAGCGAAAGGGTCATGTTCGTCCCTGTCCCTTATTTCGACCAGGCGTTCAGCCGGTCTTGATGATTTGCAACCCAGGCCTGCGCGTATTTGGCGGGATCCTGCCGATCGACCTGCAATGCGTAGCTCATCTCGGTGACCTCCTCTGCGGTAAAGTCGATATTGGAGAGGAAGGCCGCCACCTTCGGCAGGCGCGCAGCCGTCGAGGACGCAAACCCGATGTAGAAATGCGATGCGTCCCACGCCACCGGCGCCTCCGATTTCGACAGCCAGTCAGGGTCGTCGCTCGGCATCACTATGTGCCACTTGGCGGGATCATATTTCGGCTCAGTCAATTCGACGATATCATGGAGCTCGAAAATGTGGTGCGGACTGTAGCAGTAGAATGCGATCGGTTGCCCGGTTGCCGCGGCCGCATCGACTGCAGCCATTGCCATATCTTCCGGCATTTGAAGGAGCGTCATCGTTTTTTCATAGCCGTAGCTCTTTGCCCGTATCTTCTCGATGCTCGTCGACGACCAGCCCAGCGCGCCAATCCACATTTCGCCCTTGCCGTCGCCGTCGGTGTCGAACACGGTCGCCTTTTTCGGATCCGCCAGATCTGAAATGTCCTTGATGCCATATTTGTCCGCAGTCTCGCGCGTGACGCATATGCCCTGCGCGGCCGGCACACCCTTGGGGCTGAGGTCAACGGTCTTGCGCCCGTCGACGTACTTCTTGACGAGTGAATCGAAATTGGGAAGCCAGACTTCCGGATAGATGTCGACCTCACCCCTATCCATGCCGGCAAAGGCAATAAGCGTCCCCATCTCGCGCACATCGGCATCGAGCCCGAAATGTTCCTTCAGGCTGACCTTGAGAATGTTTGCCGTCGCCTGGCCCGACGGCCAGTTCGGCATCGCAATGACGAGATCAGCCGCGTGGAGCGGGGCCGCCAGCATCGTCAATGCGGCCAGCGACATTCTGCGCAGGCACTGCCGAAATCGGTTGTGCATTTTCTTCCCCCTCGCTTCGGTGCTGAAACTAACCGGGACGGGAACAATCTGTCACGGCAAGCACCGGGTTGTGACACCAGCCCCCATCTGCCGACGGCAACTGCTGAAGGTGCGGCAGTGCATTCGCCAAAGAGAGCGCCGTCACATGCCGCCCCTGCACGCTACGCGATGACATTCCGTATGGGAAGATGCTCAAAACGCGGCCGCCAATGTTTAGGATGTCCGCGGTGGCGGTCAAGGCCGCCGAGAATCCGAGATGGCCAATACCAGTGAAATGATGCAGGTTCTTCTGGACCACGTGGCAAGCAGGCCGCTAAGTAGACGCAGCTTCCTGGTTTCAGCATATGGACCCTCTTGGGTAATACAAATTGAAAATTGCGCCCTCATGTTTCAAAACAGGTCGGTAGATTCGCGAGAATGGTTTCGTGCGGGTCACCGACGGTCCTCAAGCCGAGAATTCTAAAAGACTTTCAACAATGACCCAGCACGTACAAAATGCTCGAATTCTCATGTACAGCCACGACACGTTCGGGCTCGGCCACTTGCAGCGCTGCCGGACGATCGCGCATTCGCTGGTTGAGGATTTCCGCGGACTTCAGGTGCTTATCATTTCGGGTGCGACTATCGCTGGCGCCTTCGACTACCGCGCCCGTGTCGACTTCGTGAAGATCCCCAGCGTCATCAAGTTGCGCAACGGCGAATACACCTCGCTGGAAAAGGATATCGATCTGCATGAGACGCTAAGGATGCGCCAGTCGATCATCCGCCACACAGCCGAGACCTTCCGGCCGGATATCTTCATCGTCGACAAGGAACCGCTCGGCCTGCGCGGTGAGATCGAGGACACGCTGTCCTACCTCAAGACGCGGGGCACCACGCTCGTGCTTGGCCTGCGCGAGGTGATGGACGCGCCGCATCTGCTCGAAGCGGAGTGGGCACGCAGGGATGTGATGCGCAAGATAGGCCTGTTCTACGACAAGGTCTGGGTCTATGGTCCGCCGGATTTCTACGATCCGTTGACCGGCTTGGATGTGCCGCCGGCGGTCAGGGCAAAGATGAAGTTCGTCGGTTTCCTGCAACGGAGCCTGCAGAAGAACGAGTTGCCCGGCCACCGGCCCGAGGGCGACTATATCCTCGTTACCACCGGTGGCGGCGGTGACGGCGCCGAACTGATCCACAGCGTCATCGATGCCTATCAGCAGGATCCGCAATTGCAGCATAGGGCGCTGATCGTGCTTGGGCCTTACATGCCGGCGCGCAAGCGCAACAAGCTGCTCAAGAAGGGGTCCAAGATCCCCTATATCAAGATCATCGAGTTCGACAACCGCATGGAAGAGCTGATTGCCGGCGCCAAGGCGGTAGTGGCGATGGGCGGTTACAACACCTATTGCGAGATACTGTCTTTCGACAAGCCGGCGCTGATCGTGCCGCGCGTCAAGCCCCGCGAGGAACAACTGATCCGAGCACGGCGCGCAGCCGAACTCGGCCTCATCGAGATGCTTTTGCCGGAAGAAGCCGAGGATTCCCAGCGGTTTGCCAATGCACTGGAGGTGCTGCCGGACCGGCCCGGCCCATCGCAGAGCCATCCGCATCTGACGCTGGAAGGGCTGCCTCACATTTCCGAAATCGTCGCGGAACTGCTCGACCGGCGGGGCGGCCATCACCTTTCGGTCATTGAAGGCATGAACTGAGTTGCAACATCGCAAGATCGTCGTGGTTCTGAAGGGCTATCCGCGGCTGTCGGAAACCTTCATCGCGCAGGAACTGCTCGGTCTGGAGCGTGCGGGGTTCGACCTGATACTCGTCGCGCTCAGGCGGCCGACCGACGCAAAACGCCACCCCGTGCATGACGAGATCAAAGCGCCCGTCCATTATCTGCCGGAATATCTGCATGAAGAGCCGCTGCGCGTGGTTCGCTCGCTGTTTGCTTATCTGCTGCGGCCGGGCTTCTGGCGCGCGCTCGGATCGCTGGCTACCGATATCCGCCGCGACTTTACGCGCAATCGCGCGCGCCGCTTCGGGCAAGCGCTCGTGCTGGCGGCCGAATGGCCGGAAGGCGCGAGCTGGCTGCATGCACATTTCGCGCACACACCGGCATCGGTGACGCGCTATGCCAGCCAGCTTCGTGGCCTGCCCTGGAGCTGCTCGGCCCATGCCAAGGACATCTGGACTTCGGCGGACTGGGATCTGGCTGGCAAGCTTTCCTCGGCGCGCTGGACGGTCACTTGCACGAAAGCCGGCTTCGACCGTCTGAAAAAACTCGCTAACGGCAACTCGTCTGTGCATCTGAGCTATCATGGGCTCGACCTTGATCGCTTCGGCGGTTTCGGCGAGGCGCGAAATCAGCATGACGGCTCGGCGCCGGATGAACCGGTTATCGTTCTGAGTGTCGGGCGCGCCGTTGAAAAGAAAGGTTACGATACCTTGCTGGAGGCCCTTGCCCTCTTGCCTGGTGATTTGGCGTGGCGTTTCGAGCATATCGGCGGCGGCGAGGAACTGGAACGGTTCAGGGCGCTGGCGCAAAAGCTCGGCCTGGATGGTCGCGTCTCTTGGAAAGGCGCGCTTGCGCAGGAGGAGGTGCTTGAGCACTACCGCTGCGCCGACATCTTCGCCCTGGCCTGCAGGATCGCCGCAAATGGCGACCGGGACGGTCTGCCGAATGTTCTGGTGGAGGCGGCTAGCCAGCGGCTTGCCTGCGTGTCGACCGATATTTCCGGCGTGCCGGAGCTTTTATCGCCGGATGAAACCGGGCTGCTGGTTCCGACGGAAGACCCAATTGCCCTGGCACAGGCGCTGGAGCGCCTGATCCGTGATCCCGTGCTGCGCGCCCGCCTCGGCGACGCCGCAGAGCGGCGCGTGCGCGGCAATTTCGATCATATGGCAAGCATTGGACAGCTCAAGGAACTGTTCGAGCGGGAGTGGCAGGCCGCCGAATGAAGCGGCTGCGCGCTTTCTTCTATGTCCAGCACCTGCTCGGTATCGGCCATCTCGCGCGCGCCAGCCGCATTGCGGCGGCTCTGGTTGATGACGGGTTTGACGTAACCGTCGTGACCGGCGGAGCGCCGATCGCGGGGTTTCCGGGACTGGGTGTAAAATCTGTAACCCTGCCACCTGTCACCTCCGGTGATGAAGGATTTTCCGGACTTGTCGACCTGCAGGGCAAACCCATCGACGATGATTTCAAGACATGGCGTTCAGAGATGCTGCTGCAGGCATTCCGGGATTGCAGGCCTGATATCGTCATTGTCGAGGCGTTTCCATTTGGACGCCGGCAGATGCGTTTCGAACTCCTGCCGCTGATCGAGGCCATCGACGCGACGTCGCCCAGACCGCTGCTGGCGACGTCCGTCCGTGATATCCTTCAGGAGCGCGTCAAGCCGGGCCGAAACGAGGAAACGGTCGATCTGGTCAACAGGCATTTCGACCTTGTCATGGTCCACGGCGATCCGGCTTTCGCAACCATCGACAAGACATTTCCACTGGCTGGGGCGATCAGGGCCGAGGTCACCTACACAGGGCTCGTTGCCGCGCCGCCATCGCCCGCGGCCTCCGAGCGCTTCGACGTTCTGGTGTCGGTTGGCGGCGGGGCTGCCGGAAAGAGCCTTGTCAGCTCCACCATCGCAGCGGCGCGGAATGCCAACAACGCTTGGAAATGGTGTTTGATCACCGGCCCAAACCTGCCGAAAGACGAGTTTGACGCGATCGCACGCGATGCCACGCCGGTCCTGTCCATCTTCCGGTTCCGCGAGGATTTCGCCAGCCTGCTGACCGGCGCCCGCCTGTCAGTCTCGCAGGCGGGTTACAACACGGTCTGCGATGTCCTGCGCGCGGGTTGTCGCTCTCTGCTCGTTCCATTTGCAGCCGGCGGGGAAACCGAACAGACGGTTCGCAGCCTGATGCTCGAAGAACTCGGTCTTGCAACGGTGCTGATGGAAAAGGACCTAACGCCTGAAGGTTTGGCGCAAGCGATCGAACAGGCGCTTGTGGGACCGACGCCAGCCGCGCATCGTCTCGATCTGGAAGGCGCGCGCCGCTCGGCGCAAATCCTGCGCGAGAGGTATCGAACATGGTCCCTAAAAGTGGGGCCTGGTTTCGGAAAAGTTCATGACCAAACAGACGATAGATGCTAACGCGCCACGTCTGGTGAGATTCGTGCAACGCGCTTCAAGTCCTTGTTTTATGCACGTCGTTGTCCTAAAACCGCTACGCACCCTCGGGTCAGGCTCGAGGGCATGCTTTTGGGCGAAATGCATTAAACAGTTCCAATCAGCATGAAGCGCCTATAATTTTTTGTCGGCAGTTCGCCGGAGAACCGCACCTCCCGTAGCGCCGCCATTGCTTCGAAGGCTGCAAGTGAAGCCACGCAGTTGATGTGCGTCGGCTCGCTGAAATAATCGTTCGATTGCAGCAGTACATTCGTGCCCCGCGGAAGCAGAGCAAGCCAGGCGCGCAGATCGGCTATGTGTTCGCAGCTCGTATTGACCATCAGGTCGGGCCGCCCGGCCGCATAGTCGAGTGCGTACATATCTGCCGTCAGCGCCCGGAACCGGTCGCCGGCTTCCCGGTTGAGGGTCCGGGCGACCGGCGCGACTTCGGGATCGATGTCGATGCTATCGACCGCCGCGATGTCGAAGCGGGCGTCGTTGAAAAGCATCGCCGGCAATACGCCGTACCATCCACCCAGAACCCATATGCGCCCGAACCGGCCGCCGCAGCTTTCGAACAGCCTGTCGAGCGCCCACATCTTGCAGGCGACCTGCTTGTGGTTGAAGGCGTTGGCGATATCGGCCTTCGGATGCTTGGTGATGACGCGCGCCAGCCCTGCCACCAGAGGGCAGTTGACATAGGCAGCAATTCCCCGCGTGAGGTCCAAGGCTTGCTCGTGCCAGTCCATGCCGGCATTGCGTGGTTGCGTGACATCCATCATATTGGTCTTGTATGTTGGGATTTCGGGCGACACAACGCAATCTTGCCTCCCGCAAGGCTGTTTGATTCGCGGACGTGATTATGCTGCAAGCGGCTTCGCCATTGCCCGGTGCCGGAGAGAGCCTGTTGCATCTGTCCGGACCATCGGCGTCCATCCGCCAGCACCAGCGGCGCAGCTGCGGCCTCGTGCTGCTCGGCTATTCGCCAAAACACTACGGAAGCCGCGAACCGTTTGGCCAGCTGCTTTCTTCGCTGATCAACAATGCCCATGTCGTTGTCATCGACCATGCGCCGGAACTGGATCGCGCCGCCTCGCAGGTTCCTTCCATCGTTGAGCGCAGGACAATCTCCGTGCGCTGCAGCTTCGAGCTTGTCGTTGGCGACGAAGAAATTGCCGATACGCCATTCGCCAGCAGGTGCCTTTACATCCTGCATCCTTCCAACTGAAGGGTCCACAGCCGCATATGGAACCCAGCATAGCCCGCTATATCTGGACGCACACCAAGAAGCAGCAGCTCTGGATATTGATGATCGTCGTGCTTTCGATGATCCCGTATTTCATGTCCTTCGACCTGCCGAAGCTGATCGTGAACGGCCCGATCCAAGGTAGCGGCTTCGAGCAACCGGGCGCGACCCAGCCATTCATGAGGCTGCACTATAACCTGCCGTTCATCGGAGAGGTCCAGTTCTTCTCCGGTTTTGAGCTCGACCGCAAGGCGACGCTGTTTGCCCTGAGCCTTGTGTTCCTCTTGCTGGTCGTCATCAACGGCCTGTTCAAACTCTACATCAACACCTACAAGGGCCGCCTCGGCGAACGCATGCTGCGGCGTATCCGCTTCGATCTGATCGATCGTGTGCTGCGGTTTCCGCCGTTTTACTTCAAGCGGGTGAAATCCGCCGAAGTGGCGACCATGGTGAAGGACGAGGTGGAGCCGCTGGGCGGCTTCATCGGCGATGCCTTCGTGCAGCCGGTGCTGCTCGGCGGCCAGGCGCTGACGGCCATGCTGTTCATCGTGGTCCAGAATTTCTGGCTCGGAATGATAGCGGCCGTGATCGTGGCGATCCAGATCGTGCTCATCCCGCGAATGCGGCGGCGGCTGATCGTGCTCGGGCGCGAACGGCAGTTGACGGCGCGCGCGCTTTCGGGCCGGGTTGGCGAAATCGTCGACGGCATCGGCGCGGTTCACGTCCACGACACATCAAACTACGAGCGCGCCGACATAGCTGCCCGGCTCGGGCTCATCTTTAAGATCCGCTTCGATCTTTACCAATGGAAATTCATGGTGAAGTTCCTCAACAATTTTCTCGCGCAGGTCACGCCCTTTCTGTTCTACATGATCGGCGGGTATCTGGTCATCCAGGGGCGGCTGGACGTCGGTCAGCTCGTGGCCGTGATCGGCGCCTACAAGGACCTGCCCGGACCGATGAAAGAACTGATCGACTGGGATCAGGCGCGGCAGGATATCCAGGTCAAATATCAGCAGGTCGTTGAACAGTTCACCGCCGAGGGTCTCATTGCGCCGAGAATCGGGGCATTGACGATCGACGATCCCGATCCGATGACCAACCCCCTGTCGGCGATCAGTCTGTCCATAGCAGACGATGGCGGTGCAATGCTCCTCGACCGTATCTCCCTCCAGGTCAAGCCGGGTGAGACGGTGGCGCTGGTCAGTACCGCAACAGGTGGAGCCGAGGCGCTTGCAGAAGCCTTCGCGCGGCTGAACTGGCCGGGCAGCGGAAGGGTCGCTTCGGGCGCCGACGACCTGCTTGAACTCCCCGAATCAGTGACCGGCCGGCGCATGTCCTATGCCTCGTCGGATGTTTTCCTGTTCCAGGCAAGCCTCCGCGATAACCTGCTCTACGGGTTGAAGCATGCGCCGCTGACATCGGTGCCTTATGACGGTGCTGCGGCAGACCAGCACCGCTGGAACATCCACGAGGCGCGCCGGTCGGGCAATCCGGATTTTGATATCCACAGCGACTGGATCAACTATGCTTCCGCCGGCGCTACCGGCCCGCACGACCTCTTTGAAGCCGTACGCCGGGTGCTCGACGCGGTTGTTCTATCGCGCGACATTCTGGATCTTGGCTTGCGCTCTACGGCCGACCTCACGCGTCACACGGAGCTTGCCAGGCGGATCGTCGAATTGCGTGCGGCGCTGCGAACCCGGCTGGAACACGAAGGGCTGAGCGGACTGGTGGCTCCTTTCGAACCGGGCGCCTATAACAAGGAAGCAACGATCGGCCAAAACTTGCTCTTCGGCGCTGCCGCCGGCCCCGAACTGGCCGACAGGGCTCTAGCGGCCAATCCCTATTTTGCTTCTGTGCTGAGGCAGGCCGGCCTCGACCACACGCTCTACGAAATGGGCATGGAGATCGCCGAACAGGCGATCGAGCTGTTTGCCGACCTGCCGCCCGATCACCCGTTCTTCCAGCAGCTCGCCTTCATGAGCGCCGAGGAGATACCCACCTACAAAACCTTGCTGCAACGGCTCAAGAACCGTCCCCACGAGGCGGTTTCGGAGAACGACCGCGCCATGATCGTCACCTTGAGCTTTGCCTATATCGAGCCCCGGCACCGCTTCGGCCTGCTGAGCGACGAGCTGATGAGCAAGATCGTCGCTGCACGCAACCGCTTCTATGAAAACCTGCCGCCCGAGCTGCAAAATGCGATCGAACGGTATGATCCTGCCAAATACATTGCCGCGGCCACAGTCATGGATAATGTCCTGTTCGGGCGTGTGGGCAACAACCATCCCGACGCGCCGGACCGCATACGCTCCATCGTCTATGACATTCTTGACGAACTGGGGCTTTATGCCGAACTTCTGGATGTCGGCCTGGACTTCAACGTCGGCTCCGGCGGCAGGCGGCTGACCGGTGGACAGCGACAGAAGCTCGATGTTGCCCGGGCCCTGCTCAAGCGTCCTGATTTTCTCATTCTCAACCGGCCGCTGTCGGCGATCGACCAGCGCATGCAGGATAAGGTGCTGCGAAACGTGCTCGAGGAAGCCAGGCGCGACGACCATTCGCCGGCAATTGTGTGGGTCGTGACGAATCCGGCGATGGGGATGATATTCGATCGCGTTATCGTCTTCGACTCGGGTAAATTGGTGGAAGACGGAACACCCGAGACACTGTTGGCAGGGAACGGTATCTTCAAGGAACTGTTGTCATAGAGCAACGGACATTCAGATGGGATCATTCTGCCGGTGGGAATTTACTGCAAGGTCAAGGGATTCGGCGAAGGGCGTAGCGGGACCACATCCGCGCCGAAATCCCGAAGGGGTTTGCCGCAAATTCACCCGGCTCTTCGGGTTTCCGGTGGCGGACGCCCATTTGTCAGGCGGCATCGCCCGATCGCACGACATCGGGCTCGCACCTTTCGCGTGGTTCGTCTCGCCATCCCGGAAACAGAATTCATTCCATCTGGGCGTCCGTTGCTCTAGTCTGGCAAACGCGAATTTTGGGAAGGTTTGCGACAATGCTGCTCAAGGATGAAGTTGGAATGCTGCAACGCGTTCCCTTGTTCTCTGCCATCGAGCCGACAAAGCTCAAGCTGCTTGCGTTCACATCCGATCGTGTGAGCTACAGCGCCGGTCAGATCCTTTTCCGGCAGGGCGACGAGGGAGACGCCGCCTATGTCATCCTTTCAGGCAGGGCGGATATTCTGGTCGATTCCGACAGCGGACCGATAAAAGTTGCCGAACTGGAGCCAAATTCGATTGTTGGCGAGATCGCCATATTGTGCAACAGCTCCCGCACTGCCACCGTCAGAGCGGCAAGTCCGCTGGAAGCCTTGAGAATCCGCAAAGATCATTTCCTGAGGCTTATGAGGGAGTTCCCGGAAATGACCATCGAGATATTGCGGGTTCTTGCCGATCGCCTAAGCCATACGACCGCGGATCTGATCGACGCACGAAGCGCCAAATAACGAATGACGTGCGCTCGATCCTCGCCGTCGTGATGGCACTGCCCTCTTGCTGAGAAGGTCACCCGGAGAATGCCTGTCTCGCCTAGCAGCAGTTGTTTGGCTAAGATGGGCGAAGAGGTAGCATGGACGACGACGTTTTCCTGGTCAGGTTTTGGGGTGTGCGCGGCAGCATTTCGGTATCAGGGCCAGAATTCTCTCGCTATGGCGGCAACACAATCTGCATTGAGATGCGATGCGGTAAGCATACGCTTCTGTTCGACGCAGGCTCTGGCCTACGGCCTGCCGGCGGGGCGCTTCAGGCGTTGGCCGTGACCGATTTCGACCTGCTTTTCACCCATTGCCATTACGATCACATCATCGGGCTGCCGTCTTTTGCGCCGATCTATGACCGGAGCGTCAAGGTTACGCTTTGGTCCGGGCATCTTGCAGGACACATGACGACCCGGCAGATGGTCGATGAGTTCATGCGGCCGCCGTGGTTTCCGGTGAAACTGGAGATCTGCAAGGCAAGCCTCGACTATCGCGATTTCGTATCCGGAGACGTGCTTCGGCCGCGCGAAGGGGTGGTGGTCCGAACCGGCAGTCTTATCCATCCGGGCGGCTGCATAGGCTACCGAGTCGAATGGGGCGGCCGCGTCGTGGCGGTGATCACAGACACTGAGCACGAACCGGACAAACTCGATCAGGCGGTGCTCGGCCTGATCGAAGATGCCGACCTCGTCATTTACGATTGCACCTACACCGAGGAGGAAATGGAACGCCGCCGCGGTTACGGGCACTCGACATGGCAACAGGGCGTCAAGCTCTGTGAGGTGGCCGGTGCGCGGGGGCTTGCGCTGTTTCACCACGATCCGACACGGACCGACGCGGAACTGGACGAGATCGAGAAACTGGCCAAAGACAGGTTTACCGGCGCTTTTGCCGCGCGGGATGGCCAGACGCTCAAATTTCCAGTCTCATTGCGCAAAAAGCGCTGAGCTATTTTCCTCTACCGGCGCTGCGCCCGATCAATGTCCTGATCGGAAGCCATGCGCAGGCTTCACAATGTGCGGTGACTGTGAACAGCCGTTCGAGGAAGAGCCAGGCCGATTCATCATGTACGAGATGGTGGGTGAGCAGGCCGACCGGTTCGCCGCCGTCGATTGCATGCTGCAATTGCGCGATGATAGCCTGAACCAATAGGCCATGATCGCGGCAGCCGCGCGTGCCATGCCAATCCATGATGTCGACATTGCTGTTGATGACCGCAAGTGAAGCCGGCCTCGGCGGCCCATAGACCGACAATGCCGAAAATCCTATCGATCCAAGGTCGGATACCAAGCCGGCGTCGATCCTGTTCCAGGGTGGCACCAGCATCGGAACGGCACGTGCGCCGTGCAGGTCGGTTACGTGCGTCAGCCCGCGAGCCAGGTCATCGAGCACCGCCTCGCGTGGCCGATGCGCGCCGAGCTCCTGCTTTTTCTGGTGCTCGGGCGCATGATTTCGGTGCGCCCAGCCATGGATGGCGACCGTGGCATGCGGCGCCTCGTCAAGCCGGACGACAAGCTTCTCATCGGTCAGGGCCGGAATGACGGCCAGAGTGACCGGAACCGCGAATTCACCGGTGAGGTCGAGCAGCCGATCAAGCGCAGGCGTCGGATCCACGGCGTCGTCGTCGCGCAGCCAAAACTCTGCCTTACGGTCCGCCCGTTGCCGGCACGCCAGTTCTTCCACCAAGGGCTGCCAGATCGGATCGGATGTCATGAATCCGGGATCTTCGCAAGAAGTTCGGCCAGACGCGCCGCTGCAACACCGAGGGAGCGTTCTTCGAGGATGAAACGTCTGGCTTCCGCGGCCATGATGGTTCTTTCGTCGTTACGGGCCAGAAGCCTTTCAGTGGCAGAAGCGAACGCCGCCACATCGCCCGGCGGGGTGAGAAACCCGGTCTGACCATCCCGCACGACCTCCGGCACGCCGGCGATGTCCTGAGCCACCACCGGAAGGCCGGCGGCCTGTGCTTCAAGATAGGCAACGCCATAGGCCTCGCCGTAACCCGGCCAGACGTAAATTCCCCCACTGTAGAGGACATCCGGCACGGCGGCTGGCTCAATCGCGCCAAGCCATTCGATACGGTCGGCGGGCAAGCCGGCGAATTGCGCTTTGACCTCGTCACGGGCAGGCCCATCCCCGACCACCGACATGGTCCAGGGCAGGTGGCCGATCGGACCGAGCGCCTGCGCCAGCATGCGATAGCTTTCGACTTTGTCGCCCGGGCGCATCATGGCGACGGTAACGAGGCGCGTCGGACAACCCCGTGCCGGCATTTCCCGAAATACCGATGTGTCGATGAAGGGCGAAAGCATGCCGAGAGCGGCGTCGGGAATCGCATCTGTCAGTCCCTGACGATCCCTTTGCGTGAAGCAGATGTTCAGCGCTGCCTGTTCGACGGCTCGCGCCACCAACGCTTGCGTATCGGCCCACAAACCGGCGTTGCGCCGCCTCGAATAGGAGGCTTCCGCTGTCACATAGGGGATAGCAAAGGCCGACGCCAGCTCGGGTCCGATCAGGTCGGGCGCCTTGTAATAGGGATGATAGGAGAACCAGAGATCGGGCTTGCCGTCACGATCCCAAAGCTTTGTCAGCCGCGCGGCTTCCTCTCGGGCCTCGATCTTGAGAGCATCGAAACTTTTCGACTCCGGTTTGCGTAGATAGAGGCGCAATTCGGATGCTAGTTCGACGCTATGCCCTCCATGCTCCAGCGCCTTGACCAGCATCCGTGCCATCTGGCGGTCGCCGGAGGCAACGGGATGATTGGGCGACTTCAGCGGCGCGTAGAAGGCAATTCGCATCGCCGGACCCTATTATCGGAAAGCCTGCGCAAGTCAATTTCGAAGCATGATCGACTTCACCTTCAAGCAGTGGAATGTGCTATCTGATGCTCATGGAAACAGCTGCCGCGTCCGACCCGTTTGTCGCTTCTTTGCCGGTCTTCGCAAAGTTCGAAAGCGTTGCCGATATCGATAACTATCGGCCTCTCCCGGATGGCTGGGCGCTGGCCACCGCCGACATCGTCGGCTCGACCAAGGCGATCGAGGCTGGGCGCTATAAAACCGTCAATATGGCCGGCGCCAGCGTCATTTCGGCGCTGCTCAATGCGCTGGGTCGGAAAGATCTTCCCTTTGTCTTCGGCGGCGACGGCGCGCTCGTGGCGTTTCCCGGCTCGGCGCTGGAGATCACCCGCAACGCGCTGGCGGCTGTCCAGAGATGGGTGGCGGACGAACTGGACCTGACCTTGCGTGCCGCAATCGTGCCGATAAAGGATATAAGAGCGCAAGGCCTCGACGTTCGCGTGGCGAGGTTCCGGGCCTCCGAAGCGGTCTTCTATGCCATGTTCGCCGGCGGTGGCGGCAGTTGGGCGGAAGCCGAGATGAAAGCGGGGCGCTACCGCATCGATCCTGCGCCGGCCGGCGCGCGGCCGGATCTGACCGGCCTCTCCTGCCGCTGGAACCCGATCGAAGCCCGGCATGGCGAAATCGTCTCGATCATAGCCATACCTGGGGCGTCGCGCGACTTGCGCGGTTTTCAGTTTCTGGCTTCCGACATCATCGCCCTTGCCGGCGGGCAGGAACGCGATGGCCACCCGTTGCCGGTGAACGGGCCGGCCTACAGTTTTTCGCCCGCCGGCCTCGATATCGAGGCGAGGGCCATGGCGCCGGCAGGATGGCGGTGGCTGTCGAAGCTGTGGATATTGTTCCAGCTGACGCTTACAGCTGTCACCGATAGATATGGCTGGACGATCGGCAGTTTCGATCCGAAGATCTACAAACGCGACGTGGCCAGCAATTCGGATTTCCGGAAGTTCGACGACGGCTTGAAGATGACTATCGACATTGACGCGGATGTGTTGCAACGGATCGAGAACCGGCTGAAACAGGCGGAAGAGGCGGGCATCTGCAACTATGGCCTGCACCGCCAGAAATCGGCCTTGATGACATGCCTCGTCGCCTCGCCGCTGCAGCGCGATCACGTTCATTTCATCGATGGCGCCGCCGGCGGCTATGCGATGGCCGCCGCAAGCCTGAAGGCGAAGGTGCCGGTCTGACGACGGCTTGCGGAAATCGATTTTCCGCAATATGCCTCGGGGTTCTTGGGGAACCAGGTGAGCCTCGCCATGGGAGCGGACGGGCTGTCCGAATTGACTGAAAGCAGATTTTTGGACGCCTCACGATCGACATATGACCGTCTTCTGAACCGGATTTCGACGCGCGCCGCGCAAGTCGGCGTGATCGGACTGGGCTATGTCGGGTTGCCGCTGGCGGTTGCGATCGCACGCGCCGGCTTCCCGGTTTCCGGCTTCGACATCGAAGCCCAGAAGGTCGAGAGCCTGAACAACGGCCAATCCTACATTGAGGCGGTGACGTCGACAGCCCTTGCCGGCCAGGTGGCGAGCGGACGGTTCCGCGCCACTGCGGATTTTGCCGAACTGGCCGTCTGCGATGTCATCATCATCTGCGTTCCGACACCGCTGACGAAAAACCGTGAGCCGGACCTCTCCTTGTCAGGAACACGGCAGGCACCATCGCGAAGCATCTGCGTCGCGGCCAGTTGATTGTGCTGGAATCGACCACCTATCCCGGCACCACCGACGACGTGATCAAGCCCATACTGGAAGAAACCGGCTTGCAGTCGAAGATAGACTTCTTCCTCGGCTTCTCGCCCGAACGCGAGGATCCCGGCAACCGCAGCTTTGAAGTCGCGACGATCCCCAAGGTCGTGGCAGGCGACGGCATTGAAGCGGCGACACTCGTGCAGGCTTTCTACCAGGGCGTGGTCAAGACCGTCGTTCCGGTTTCCACCACGGCGACCGCCGAGGCGGTCAAGCTGACGGAAAACATCTTCCGCTCGGTCAACATAGCCCTGGTCAACGAGTTGAAGGTCGTGCTCGGTGCGATGGGCATCACATCTGGGAGGTGATCGAGGCGGCAAAGAGCAAGCCCTTCGGCTAGATGCCTTTCTATCCTGGCCCCGGACTTGGCGGGCACTGCGTTCCGATCGATCCCTTCTACCTGACGTGGAAGGCGCGCGAATACGAACTGCCGACCCGCTTCATCGAGCTGGCGGCAGAGATCAACACGGCCATGCCACGTCATGTAGTCGATGAACTGGCGAAGGCGCTGGACCGGCGCTGCGGCAAGGCGCTCAGCCGCTCGCGCATTCTCATCATCGGGCTCGCCTATAAGAAGAATGTGCCCGACATCCGCGAAAGCCCTTCATTGCGGCTCATTGAACTCATCGAGGAATGGGGCGGCAAGGCGGAATTCCACGATCCGCATGTTACCGAGATCCCGACCACACGGGAGCATATGGCGATCAAGGGGCGTCGCTCGGTCGAATTGACCGAGACGGCCTTGAAGGATTTCGATGCTGTCGTCGTTGCAACCGACCACGACGCGATCGACTATCAGGCGATCGCTGATCACGCTCTTCTGATCGTCGACACACACAACGTTTTTGGCCGCCTCGGGCTAGCCCGAGAGACGGTGGTGAAGGCCTGACGGCGTCTGAGCCGGCGAATTTTTTGCCTGATGTCAGGATCGTGATTGCACTCCGCCGGCAGCCTCGCCACATAATGCCCCTTCGCTGGCTTTTGCCGCCGAAGCCGGCTTCATTGACTTCGAGGGTCTTGTCTTTGGGTCGTTAGCGGACCGTGTTGTGGCGGATCAAAGGAGAATGGCTCGTCTTCGACGGGTCTCAAGATAGCATGAGCACAGCGCGAGCAGAAATTTCCACCATTCTCATGGATAAGGTTGCCGATTGGCTGACCCAATCGGCGCTGGCGGGCAACGACCTGGAAACATTGGTAAAGGGCTTTTGTGAACGGCTGGCTGCTGCCGGCCTGCCGCTGAAGCGGGTGCATTTGAGCTTTTCGATGCTTCATCCGCTTTATGACGCGCTTGGCTTCACCTGGCTTCGCGGCCAGGGCATGGAAGTGGAAGGCTTCCGCAAAGAGGACGGCGTTCATTCTGACAGATTCCTGACCAGCCCATACTACCATCTGCTCAGCAACAAGCTCGACCATCTGCGGCGCCGGCTCGAAACGTCGGTGCCGTCGGAATTTCCTGTTTTCGATGAACTCAGGCTTATGGGCGTGACCGATTACATGGCTTTCGTCCATCCCTTCAACGGCAATACCAGTCAGGGCATGATCGGGTCCTGGTCCACCGACAGCGCTTCAGGCTTCAGCGACAGCATGATTTCAGCGCTGCTGCGCATCCAGAATCATCTCGCTATCGCAACCAAGATGGCGGTGCTCACCAAGCTGGCCGACAACATGATGACCACTTATCTCGGCGGCGACGCCGGCAGGCGCGTGCTGGACGGCCAGATCAAGCGCGGCGAGGGCGACACAATCCGGGCCGCACTGGTCATGGCCGATATGCGCGGGTCGACAAGGCTTGCCGAAACTTCCGGCCGCGAAATCTACATCGATACGCTGAACCAGTTTTTCGATGCCATTGCTGCACCTTTCAATCGCAGAGGCGGGCAGATCATGAGTTTCATAGGTGATGGCTTTATTGCCGTCTACCCTTGCGAAAGGCACCGTGCGCAGTCCGAGATCGCCTGCCAGGCTGCTCTTGCGGCAACGCACAAGGCCACCGCGCGCATGATGGATCTCAATCTGCGCAGAAAGGAGCAGGGATTGGGCGACATAGAATTTGGCATCGGCCTGCATGTCGGCAATGTGATGTTCGGCAATGTCGGACTTACCGACCGGCTCACATTCTCTGTCTTCGGCTCGGCTGTAAACGAGGTCCAGCGCCTCCAGACCCTGACCAAGAAATATCCGCACAGCGTTCTCGCCAGTAAGGACTTCGCCGGCTATTGCGGCGCCAACAGCTGGCTGACGCTCGGCAAGGAGGGACTGGCGGGTATCAAACAGAAGCTGACGGTGCTTTCACCCGATCTGTCGGGTGCTCTCGCACTCGATGAGGACGGCACGCTGGAGCCGATTTACGACCGAATATCCGACGCCGAGCAGGTCATGCTGCTTCATCGCGATGCCGCGCGGCTGTCGGCGGGCGCCGCGAGGAAGCTCCAGTAACCGCCAAGATCTGATCCGGACGCCTTTGGTATGCAGTCCGGTCGCCGTTCCGCCAGGGAACTGGCGATTGTTTCGAATCCAAGTTGCTCTAGGCTGGCAATGCGCTAGTCTCGCCTTTTGGACCTGCCAGAGTGGGGCTGGTGTGAGAATGAATTCGGGCGTTGATCTGCTGCGGATCGAGGATGTTGGCATCTCTTTTGCCATTATCGGGGGACCGTTGCATGCCGTCAGGCGTGCAAATCTTCGCGTCCTGCCCGGCAAGGTTACCGCGCTTGTGGGCGAGTCCGGTTCCGGAAAATCGGTTATCAGCCAGGCAGTGATGGGCATTTTGCCGAACACAGCCCATGTTCGCGGCCGTATCCTGTTTTCCGATCCTGAAAAGCCCGGCACGACGCAGGATATCCTCCAGATGCCGCGTGACGGACCCGATATCCGGGCGTTGAGAGGCAGCCGCATCGGCAAGATCTTCCAGGAGCCGATGACATCGCTGTCGCCGCTGCACACGATCGGCAACCAGGTCAGCGAATCCCTGCAGATTCATACGCCCATGGCTCGAGCGGAGCGCAAGGCGCGGACCGAGGAAATGCTCGACCTTGTCGGTTTTCCCAATCCCAAGCGCGCCTATGACATGTATCCCTTTGAACTTTCGGGAGGATTGCGTCAACGCGCCATGATCGCCATGGCGCTTATCTGCCGGCCCGCCTTGTTGATCGCCGACGAGCCGACGACGGCGTTGGACGTCACCATCCAGGCGCAAATCCTGCAATTGCTGCGCGGGCTTCAGACCAAGCTGAACATGGCGATGCTACTGATCACCCATGACCTCGGCGTGGTCGCCAATGTTGCCGACGAGGTCGTGGTCATCTACCATGGCGAGATCATGGAAGCGGGACCTGTCGAGGCGATATTCCGCCGGCCAGGTCACCCTTACCTGAAGGGCCTGATGGCAGCCGTTCCGCATTTCGATCTGAAGCCTGGCGAAAGGCTAAAAGCGCTCCGCGAGGTGCCGGTGAATGTCGGGAACCTGCTCGGCAAGCAGACGGCGCCGGCGTCGAAGGGCCCGGACGACGTCCTGCTGTCGGTCAGGGATCTGAAAAAGACCTTCACCACCCGCAAGTCCGGATGGTTCGGCGGGGGTCATCAAACCTCTGTTCGCGCCGTGGAAAGCGTGAGCTTCGATATCAGGCGGGGTGAGTGCCTGGGTCTGGTCGGCGAAAGCGGCTCCGGCAAAACCACCGTCAGCAAGATCCTCATGCGGGCTGTCACCCCTAGCGGCGGCTCGGTGATCTTCAACGGCGGCGATGGACCGATCGACGTCTTGGAAGCCGAGGGAGGCGCCCTGCGCATGCTGCGCGCGAAAATCCAGATGGTCTTCCAGGATCCGGTTTCGTCGCTTTCACCTCGCATGACGGTGGAGAACATCTTGAGCGAGCCGCTGGAAATCCATCAACGTGGCAATGCCGCGTCCCGACTCGCCACGGTCAAGAGCCTGATGCAGGCAATCGGGCTCGATCCGCGCTTCATCAAGCGTTATCCGCACAGTTTCTCCGGCGGGCAGCGTCAGCGTATCGGCATCGCGCGCGCGTTGGCGCTGGGGCCTGAACTCCTGATCTGCGACGAGCCGGTTTCGGCGCTCGATGTCTCTGTCCAGGCGCAGATCCTGAACCTGCTGAAGGATCTGCAGAAGGAACTGGGCCTGACCTACCTGTTCATATCCCACAACCTGGCGGTGGTGGACTACATGGCAGACCGCATCGCGGTGATGTGCGGCGGGCGTATCGTCGAGCTTGCGCCGCGCGAAATCCTGCTTAGGAAACCGGTCCACCCCTACACCCGCTCACTGGTTGCCGCAGTACCTTTCCCCGATCTCGACAGGCCGATGGATTTCAAGACGCTGCAGCTCAGCGGTGGTTCCGACACCAGCGCATGGGGACCGCAATTCCGCGACGAGGGCGACGAGGATATGCTGTCGCCGCTCGATCTTGGCGGCGGCCACCTCGTGCTGGCCCGACGTTCGGCCGATGTCAGCGAGCTACGCCATTGATCAGCCGGCGCACCGTCCTTGGCCTCATGGCTTCGGCATTTCTGCCGGGCACGTCGCGCGCCGGCGATCTGGAGCCGGAATTTCTTCAGCCACAGCTGAAGGCCAAGGCGCTGCCGGCACTCGCCGAACGCCTGCCCAAGAGCCCGCGCGTGTTGAACCTCGCCGCGATGGGCCGGCAGCCCGGCCAGTATGGCGGCACGCTGCGCACGATCATCGGCAGCCAGAAAGATATCCGGATGATGACGATCTACGGGTATGCTCGCCTGGTCGGCTATGACGAAAAGCTTAACTTGCAACCCGACATCCTCGAAAGTTTCGACGTAGCGGATGATCGCGTCTTCACTTTCAAGATTCGGGAAGGGCATAAATGGTCTGACGGTAGCCTGCTGACGCCGGAGGATTTTCGCTATTGCTGGGAAGATGTCTGGCTGAACGATGAGCTTTCGCAAGGCGGGCTTGCCCCGGCCCTGCTGGCGGACGGCAAGCCGCCACGCTTCGAGATCGTCGATCCGTCGACGGTCCGCTATAGTTGGGATGCGCCCAATCCCGACTTCCTGCCCAAGCTTGCTGCTGCTTCGCCGCTATCGCTTGCTCTGCCGGCCGCCTATCTCAAGCAGTTCCACAAGAAATACCAGGATCCATCCCGGCTCGCCGGCCTAATGAAGGAGAACCGGGCCCGGAAATGGACGCTCCTGCATATCCGCATGTCGCGGCAGTATCGCCCGGAGAACCCGGAACTGCCGACGCTCGATCCCTGGCGGAACCGGACCAAGCCGCCGGCCGAGCAATTCGTCTTCGAGCGCAACCCGTTCTTTCATCGAATAGACGAGAATGGCCGGCAACTGCCCTATGTTGACCGGATCGTCATGAATGTCAGCTCGCCGGCGATCATCTCCGCCAAGACCGGTGCGGGCGAGAGCGACCTGCAATCCATGGGAATTGACTTCAGCGATTACTCCTTCCTGAAGGACGCGGAGAAGCGCTACCCGGTGAAGATGCATCTCTGGAAACGCACACAGGGTTCGCGGCTGGCGCTGCTGCCCAATCTGAATTGTTCCGACCAGGTGTGGCGTGGCCTTCTTCGTGACGTGCGCGTGCGCCGCGCCCTTTCGCTCGCTGTGGACAGGCGCGAGATCAATTTGGCCGTGTTCTACGGATTGGCGCAGGAAAGTGCCGATACGGTCCTGCCGGAGAGCCCGCTCTACCGGCCGGAATTCGCGAAAGCCTGGGTCGCCCATGATCCCGACCAGGCCAATGCCCTGCTCGACGAGGCCGGGCTTCAGACGCGTGACGATGACGGCCTGCGGATACTTCCCGATGGACGCCCTGCGCAGGTCATAGTGGAAACGGCCGGCGAAAGCACGCTGGAAACCGACGCGCTCGAACTCATCACCGATCACTGGCGCAAGATCGGCATCGCCCTGTTCATCCGGACTTCGCAGCGCGACATCTTCCGCAGCCGCGCGCTTGGCGGCCAGATCATGATGTCGATGTGGTCGGGCATCGACAATGGCGTGCCGACCGCCGACATGAACCCGTACCAGCTGGCCCCCACCATCGACGACCAGCTGCAATGGCCGCTCTGGGGTGCTTACTACTTGTCTCACGGCAAGGTCGGTGAGGCGCCCGATCTTCCGCCTGTGGTCGAGCTGATGGCTTTACTCAAGCGCTGGAACGCATCGACCGAAGCCACGGAGCGCGCCGAAATCTGGAATTCAATGCTGTCGATCTACACCGATCAGGTGTTTTCGATCGGCACGGTGAACGGAACGCATCAGCCGGTTCTGGCGTCCTCGCGGTTGCGCAATCTGCCTGACAAGGCGCTCTACGGCTACGACCCGACCGCCTATTTCGGTGTCTACATGCCGGATACATTCTGGCTTGGAGAGTCCTGAGCGTGCTTCGATATTTTGTCTGGCGCATCGCCGTGATGGTTCCAACGCTGCTGGTCATATCGGCACTGGTGTTCACGATCATCGAACTTCCACCAGGCGACTATTTCGACAGCTATGTTGCCGAGCTTCGGGCTCAGGGCGAAGCGGTGGATTCCGATCGCATCGAGATGATGCGCAAGGAATATGGTTTCGACCAGCCACCGGTCATTCGCTACTTCTACTGGGTCGGGGGGATGCTACACGGCGATTTCGGCTATTCCTTCGAATATGACCTGCCGGTTCGCGACGTCGTCGGGGACCGAATGTGGCTGACGGTGCTGGTTTCCTTCGTCACGATCATCTTCACCTGGCTCATCGCCTTTCCCATCGGCATGTACTCCGCCACGCATCAATACAGCTGGGGCGACTACGGCCTGACTTTCCTCGGCCTTCTTGGCCTTGCCATTCCGAACTTCATGCTGGCGCTGATCCTGATGTATTTCGCCAACATCTGGTTCGGCACATCCATCGGCCATCTCATGGACCAGCAATATCTCGGCGAGCCGATGAGCTTGGCCAAGGCGAAGTCGATCCTCGCCCATCTCTGGATTCCGGTCTTGATCATCGGCACCGGGGGCACGGCAAGCATGATCCGGCGGCTGCGCGCCAATCTGCTCGACGAGCTACACAAGCAATATGTCGTGACCGCGCGCGCCAAAGGACTTCATCCGTTCAAGGCGCTGGTCAAATATCCGATGCGCATGGCGCTCAATTTCTTCATTTCCGACATCGGCTCTATCCTGCCGGCCATCATCTCCGGCGCCGAAATCACTGCGATCGTGCTGTCTTTGGAAACGACCGGGCCGATGCTGATCAAGGCGCTGCAAAGCCAGGACATGTATCTGGCAGGGTCGTTCCTGATGTTTCTCGCCTTCCTGACGGTCATCGGTGTCCTGATTTCCGACCTGGCGCTGGCGCTGCTTGATCCACGAATTCGTTTGCAGGGCGGCAGCACCAAATGAACACGCATTCGCCGCTGCCCGCTCCGGGTGCTCCACTTCAACACTACGTTTCCACCGCGCCCATTGACCTGCAGTCGGTCGAGGCGATGACGCCGGAGCAGTCGAAGGTCTTTCAGGCGTCGCAGTTACGGCTGATGTGGTGGAAATTCCGGATGCACCGGCTTGCCGTTATATCCGGCATATTCCTGGCAGCGCTTTATTTCGGGATACTGATTTGCGAGTTCCTGGCGCCCTACAATCTGCACACGCGCAACATGGACTACATCTATTCGCCGCCGCAGCGGGTGCACCTGTTCCACAACGGCCAGCTCGTCGGGCCGTTCGTCTATGGCCGCCAGATGACGCTGGATATGGACACGCTTAAGCGGAACTACATCGAGAATCAGGATGATGTTCAGCGGATCCGTTTCTTCTGCAAGGGCGACAGTTATCAGTTCTGGGGCCTGATCGAAGGTGACAGGCATTTTGTCTGCCCTGCCGAAAACGGCCAGCTCTTTCTAGCCGGCACTGACAGGCTGGGGCGCGATGTGCTCTCGCGCATCATCTATGGCGCACGCATTTCACTGACAATCGGCCTCGTCGGCATCAGTTTCAGCTTCCTGCTCGGCATTGTGATCGGCGGACTGGCCGGCTATCACGGCGGTATCTTCGACCTGATCGTTCAACGGATAATCGAAGTTCTGCAATCGATCCCCAGCATTCCGCTATGGCTGGCTCTGGCGGCGATCATGCCGATAACCTGGAGTCCGATCCTGATCTATTTCGGCATCACCGTCATTCTCGGGCTGCTCGACTGGACCGGACTGGCGCGGGCCGTGCGTTCAAAGCTTCTAGCCTTGCGCGAGGAGGATTACGTTCTGGCCGCGCAATTGATGGGCGCCAAAAGCAGCCGCATCATCGGGCGGCATCTCATTCCCGGCTTCATGTCGCATCTGATCGCGACGGCGACGATCTCCATACCCGGCATGATCCTGGGCGAGACGGCGCTGAGCTTCCTCGGGCTCGGCCTGAGGGCGCCGATAACCAGCTGGGGCATCCTGCTCACCGAGGCGCGCAGCGTCAGCGTCATCGCGTTCTATCCATGGCTGCTTTTGCCGATGCTCCCCGTCATTCTCGTCATCTTGGCGTTCAACTTCCTCGGCGACGGCCTGCGGGACGCCGCAGACCCCTACAAGTGAGATCGCTATTCCGCCGCGCGCCGGGCCGCCGACTCCACCCGGTATGATCCTTGTCGGCAGCCTGTTCGGTTATTGCCGTGTTCATCGTTCGCCTCTATATGTGGCGAGACGCGATCGGGGTTTAACACGGGCCCTCGGGTTTCACCCGTGAACCGTTATGGTCGCGGGCATTGCCGATCTCTTGAGCTGGTTTCAGGACACACAAACGCATATGACTCGCCTCGAGAATTTCATCAGCAGGATGACCGCACAGCGCGACATTCTCGATCAAGTTTGCCCCGAGGTGGCGAAGATGGAAGGGCTGGTGCTCGAGCTCGGCCTCGGCAATGGCCGGACGTTCCACCATCTGCGCGAGCGCCTGCCCGGACGCCGGATCGTGGTGTTCGACCGCGAACTTGGCGCACACGCCAGCTCAATTCCCGAAGCTGAAAACCTCGTGCTCGGCGAAATACGCGAGACGGCGAAGAGGTTCATTGGCATCGACGCGGCTCTTGTTCATGCCGACATCGGCACCGGCTATGAAGATCGCGATGCAGTGACCTCTACCTGGCTCCCCGATCTGATCGCGCGCCTGCTTCGCGTCGGTGGCATCGCGGTCAGCGGCACGCCGCTCGATCACCCGCTGTTGCAACGCCTCCCGCCACCGCCTTCGGTGCCCGCCGATCGTTATTTTGTCTGCAGGCGCGTGTGAGGGGCCGAGCCGACCCAAATCTTCGGGGGCCAAATCTTAAGGGGCCAAATCTTCAGGGGATCGTATACACTGCTATCTCCCGCTCAATGCCGCGCAGCGAGACCTCGTGGGGCACGGGCGTCAGCGCGTTCCTGTGCAACAGATCGGCGGTGAGATTGTCGTCGACCACCGCACGAGTGGCGAAGATCGCCTGTGCGTTGGCAAGGTTCTGGACCCGCGAAGCAATGTTGACCGTCTGGCCGAAATAGTCCTGCCGCTCGTTCATAGACACCGCGATGCAGGGGCCGGCATGGACTCCGATCTTGAGCAGCAGATCGTCGCGCCCGCTCTTGTCATTGAGCGCACGCATGGCATCGCGCATCCTGAGGGCCGCAGCAATCGCACGATCAGGCGTCGCGAAGGTCGCCATCACCGCATCACCGATCGTCTTCACCACCGCGCCTGCCTCCGCCGCGACGATCTCGTGCAGAACCTGGAAATGCTCGCGCACGAGATCGAAGGCTGAAAGGTCGCCCACCCGCTCGTAAAGCTCGGTCGATCCGCGCAGGTCGGTGAACAGGAAGGTCAGGCTGGTGATCTTCAGGCGCTGGTTGATGTCGAGTGTATCCGTGCGATAGAGATCGCGGAACGTCTGGTTGGTGAGCAGGCGCTTGGCGGTCAGGAAGGGCCGGCGTTTACCCAGGAAATCATGCAATAGCTGGCCGGCGATGAAGACCGTCGGCAGCACGCGGGTGTCGGTCCTGTTCTCCAGCGAAATGCGCAACGGGCCGGGTTGCATCTCCAGCGTCTGGTTCTGGACATGGTCGCGATCGAAGACCAAAGAGAGGCTTCGGCGCTCTTTTGTTGGTTCGCCCTTCCCGTCGATGAACTGCGCTGAATGGGTGACCGGCTCGAAGACGATGATGAATTCAGACGGAAGCTGTATGGGCAGAACCGCCTTTTCACCGGGGGCAAGCTCGATATCCTCCAGCGAGAACGCTTCTATCTTTTTCGCGAAATCCTCTTCCGGCAGATCGACGCCGGACGCCCAGTAGATCTGGCGGAAATATTCCACCAACGGCAGTTCGTGTGGATTGTGGGCGGCAATCCTGCGCACGCGGGGACTGATGGTGAATGTCACCTCGACCATCTCGTCGAGGGTTGGCGAATAGCCCTCGGAGCACAGCGCGCAGGTGTATTCGTCCTTCTGCAGGGTCTTCAGCGTGGCGTTGGTGTCGAGCACGCCGCCACAGCCGGGGCACAGAACATTCCAGGAAATGTCGAAGATGCCCACCCGTGCCGCATGGAGAAAGGCGCTTATGGCGCGTTCCTCGTCGAGGCCATGCTTGCTGGCGAAGGCTGGCGCATTGATGCGGCAAAGTTCGCGGTCCTTGCCCTCCGCGATGGTTCGCTTGATCGCGTCGATTGCCTGCGGATCGACATCGGTCGATTGCCGCAGAAGCGAGAACAGATCCTGAGCTTCGTTCATCGTGCAGGCTCCGGAAAATGCGCCCCCGGGGCGTGTTGACCGGACCGGTCTTCGGTCCGAGCGCTCCATCTTACTTCGAAACGGACCGTACGGCCATTCGAATGGACAAGCCTGGTGACAGTTCAATTTCCATTCGGCGGATTTTCACCGGCCGCTAGCGGCACTATGATGGTCTATGGGGTATTCATCTTTGGGACTCTCTCCCATGCCGACATCCAACAACCCGCCATTTCCCGCGGCCCTGCGCCTTTTCTCTGTGGTGGTCATCATCGTGCTGATCGTAGGCGCCGGCCTGTTTTTCGCGCCTACGCTGGTCAAGCCGCGCTGGCCTTGGGCCGTCACGCCGTTCAATGCCCGCTTCCTCGGCGGCTTCTACACCGCCGAAATGGTCGTGATGGCGGCGCTGCTGTTCTGGAATCGCTGGTCGCCCGGCAGGCTCGTGCTCGTCATGGCCTTCATCTTCACCGTCATCGTGTCGGTGGCTTCGTTCATCAATCTCGGCTATTTCAACTTTGAGCGCAAAGCGCCCTGGCTCTGGTTTTTGGTCTATCTTGCTTCGGTCGCGGTATCCGGGCTGTTCTTGTGGCGGGCCAGGGCCCGTCCTTCTGCAAAAGGCGTGATCTTAAACCCCGCATGGCGCGGCTACATGCAGGTGGAATCGGCGATCCTCGGGCTCTATGGCGTCGGCCTGTTGCTGTTCCCCCTGACATTCAGCAGCATCTGGCCATGGCCGGTCGATGCCTTCCACGCTCAGGTCTACAGCGCCATCTTCCTCGCCGGTGCGGGCGGCATCTATCTCGTCTGGAGAAGCGCGCCGCGCGAGGAACTGCTGGTGCTCGGCCTGGCGCAGTTTATGGTTGGCCTGCTTGCCATCCTTGGCCTCGTCATCACCGATGCTGCGGTGCACCGGATCGACTGGACGGCGACCGGGACATTGTGCTGGCTCGCCCTTTTCGGCTGGATCGGCATCAGCGGCGTCTTCAAACTCTACGCCGCTTCCCGGTATTTTAGCTCGCAATCGGCATCATAGGTTGCAGAGACGGCTGGATTTTCAGCTGCCGTCCGGTGCATCGTACCAGGCCGATTGCCTTCGCCGGGAACGCCATGACCAGCACGACCTCGCCATCCTCCGAGAAAATCCAGCCGCAGCTCCGGTCCGTCCGGCCAAGCGATGCGGAGGCGCTTTGCGCTATCTTCAACATGCCGGGCTTCCGTTGGGGCACGTTGAGGATGCCCTTCGAGATGGTGGAGCAGGTGGAGCGGCGCATCGCCAAGTCCGGCCAGGAAACCACCTGGATCGTGGCGGAGTTGGACGGCAAGGTCGTCGGCCATGGCAGCCTGGTCGTGCAGGGTTCGCCGCGCCGTTCGCATATCGGCGAGATCAATATCGGCCTTGACGATGCCTTTGTTGGCAAGGGCATCGGCTCTGCCATACTTGGCGCGCTGCTTGACGTGGCCGACAACTGGCGCGCCCTGAAGCGCGTCGAATTGACCGTCTATGCCGACAACGAGCCGGCCATCCGTCTCTACACAAGTCACGGCTTCGAGGTCGAAGGCCGGCATGTGAAGGCTGGTTTTACTGACGGGCAGTACCACGACCTCCTGAGCATGGCCCGGCTGCGGTTCTAAGATCCGCTGTTTGGCCTTGGCTGTTTAGCCAATCTGACAATTCGTGCCGAGTCGGCGATTGCCAATGGAGAACTCCATAGGATACGCTCAATTGCGTCTCACACCATTTGATCGAGTTGACGAGCTGGGCCGGCCGCATCCAGCAAGTCTGGCCTCCCTTGGCGTTTGCACCGCAAGCGGCTAGACGGGACCAATGACCGCCGTTTTTGACCCAACCCCTACGCCTCCAGTCGAAATTCTGGCTGTGCTGTCGCTGCTCTGCCCGGAAGTCGTGCGTGACATCGAGCTGAACTGGAACGCGCCGGTTTCCGATTACGCCCGCCATCTGTGGCGGCCGGTGGCAAGGCCTGCATCGGGACCGGCGATCGCTGCCCGCTCGATCCTGCGCGAAGTCCTGCATCAGCGCCTTGGTGCGATCATGCAGCCTGAAGAGATCGGCAAGGCCCTCGAAGAGTTCGAGCACAGACCGGTGATTCAGTCCGGCCTGCACTGCCTGCTTCTGATGGACCGGATCACCTTCGATGCCCTCTTGCTTGCCTGGCTCGGGGCGGTCGAAAACGGGCTGTCGGCCTTCTTCGCTTTCATGGGGACGACGATGACCATGGAGACAATTGGCCGGGAGGGGCCGGGATGGCTCGATGTCGGTGACGACAAGGTCAACCTGTTTGGCATAGGTCGCCGCAAACTGTGCAAAAAAAGCGCCTGCGCGGCCGGTCCTGTCACCCTCAACAAGCGCGCGCTCGAAGCGGTGGGCGACGAAACGGATGCCAGCCGCTGGCTGGGCATGCTGCTTGCCAGTCAGGACAAGGTGTTTGGAACCGCCGCCGATGCGCTGACAGCCCTCAACGAAGATCTGGTCGCCGATTGGGATCGTTCCGGCATGGCCCTGCCGGTTTTCATCGATGACCGGCTCGCCGCGGCTGCCATGGCGCGGCATCTGGAATATGACGGCAGCCTTCTTTCCAGGCTGCTCCTCGAGCCCGCAAGACGCCAGCGTCTCGAACGTGCCTTGCAAGAGGCCGCATCGAGCCCATTTGGCCGTTTCCTGCCCAATGCCACGGCCTATTTCTGGGGCATCCGCGAGGAGCGCGTGCGCAAGCTCGTCCTCGAGAACGGGCACCTGGTCGAGCCCGACAGGCCGCATGGCCTTTCCATCCCGTTCGAGCGGCCGCATCTCAGGCAGGCGCTGCTGGAGGGCGTGCTGCTGCCGAACGCGTTCCTGGTGTTCCTCGTTCTTGCCATATTGCCGCGCGTGCGGGTTGTGGGCGGCCTGAGACAGATTGGCTATGTAGCGCTTTTCCACTCGATCCTGCTGGCTGCGCTCGACGAAAACGCGCCGGAAGAGCGCGATCTGGCTGCGGAGCTGCAGGTTCGGGAAAATGCCTGGGGCATGCGGGTCATCGATGAAAAGATCTCGGTCCGCGAGCAGCTTGCCGGCCTGCCGGAAGGGGCGCTCTTCCCGGACCTGCTCCGGCAATACCGTTTGCGGACATTTGCCGAGACGACCGACGACCTGAAACTGGTTCGCGAAAACGCCCGATGGCGCAAGATCGGCCAGGCTGAGATCAAGGCGACCTGAGCCTGCTTCGGGTTGATTTTCTGGTGCGCAACCGCAAGCGACGGCGATCTGTCGGTGAGCCTCTGGCGTCTGATCCGGCCGCTTCCTTGACGCTGATGCCTTTCGGGATTTCGACGACGGCTTCCGCCTCGATCGGCAGCGCTCTGCCACAGGACCCACACTGATCGCTAGATGCCGATTTGCGCTGCCGCTTGCTGGTCGACAGCTATCGGTTCATCCTTGTCAACACCCTGGCCGTGAAGGCGTAGCGAGATCACGCTGTCACGGCCCCTAGTGAGGTCTTGTCCTATGGACTGCTCGGGCTGCGGTTTCGAAGTTGAGGGCGGTTACGCTTTCTGTCCGAGGTGTGGCAGGCGCCAGCCCGTGCCATGCGCCAGTTGCGGCTACCCCTGCGCACCTGATTTCGAGTTCTGTCCGAAATGTGGGGCAAGCGTCGGTGCGCCCGCAAAAGCCGTCGAACGACCTGCTCCGACACCGAGCCGGACCATTGTGCCGCCTTCTCGAACTCCGTCGCTGCTTCCGAACGTCGAAAGCGAAGATGGGCTGCATCCCGTCTCTGACGCCGATCGCCGGACGGTAACGGTCCTGTTCGCCGACCTTTGCGGCTTCACGACACTCAGCGAGCAACTCGACCCCGAGGTGATGCAAGCGCTGCAGAACGAACTGTTCAAGGAATTGACGGCGGCCGTGCGAAACTTTGGTGGTTTCGTCGACAAATTCATCGGCGATGCACTGCTCGCTTTGTTCGGTGCGCCGGTCGCGCATGAGGACGATCCGGAACGTGCGCTTCGCGCCGCTCTCGAGATGATCGCCCGGACGGCGCGCCTCGGCGAAAGCGCCTCCCACTCCGGCTCGCCTCTGTTACTCCACATCGGCATAAACACTGGTCCGGTCGTCACTGGCGGATTGGGCATCGGTACCGCCAAATCCTATTCGGTGACCGGCGACACAGTGAATACGGCGCAACGCCTGCAATCGCTGGCCGCACCGGGTGAGGTGCTGGTAGGCGAGCTCACTCACAGGTTGACCCGGCATGCCTTCTCTTACGAGTCGCTGGGTGATGTCGTGCTTCGCGGCAAGGCTGGCAGCGTGCTCGTCCATCGACTGGATGCACCGCTTGCGGCGCCGCGTGCAGCGCGTGGGCTCGAGGCGCTCGGCCTCAGCGCGCCGATAATAGGTCGTAGTGCGGAGCTCCATAGAATGCTGGCGAGTCTTGACCAGGCTTGCGGCGGCTCGGCCCAACTTGTCCGCCTCGTCGGAGAAGCCGGTATCGGGAAATCGCGGCTGGTGAAGGAGTTCGTCGCCCGCGTCGGCGACGAGGATCGTTTTCGCAACGTCGCCGTGCGGCAGGCCACGTGCTCACCGCTGGGCGAACAATCATTTGGCGCCTTGGGCGCAGTGGTGCGCAGCGCTGCCGGGATGATGCAAAACGACAATGGGGACGAAATGCGGGGGAAGCTCGCAGGCTTGCTTACCGATCTCGGCCTGCAGGGCGAGGAGGCGAAGCGGCTGATGCCTTTGCTCTACCATGTGCTTGGCCTTGGCGACCCCGATGCCACCTTGCAGCATGTCGAGCCCGAGCAGCTGCGGCGGCAAATTCTCTACGCAGTCCGCACAATCATCGAACGGCGGCTTGCGTTGTCGCCGCTGTTGATTGTCGTCGAAGACCTGCACTGGGCCGACGCCGTGTCGCTCGAGGCACTGCGTTTCGTGATGGACAGGTTGGAACGCACGCGGTTGATGTTGCTGGTCACGCATCGTCCGGCTCCGGACAACGACCAGCTCGACTCAAGTAGGGTCAGTCACACAGCGCTCAGGCTTTCGCCGCTCAACAGTGACGACGGACGCAGCCTGCTGTCGGCGCTTTTCGGCGAGAGCTGGGTAAACTCCGCAGGAAGGCTTCTCGACCAGATCCTCGAGCGCGCCGGCGGCAACCCCCTTTTTGTAGAGGAGATCGTTCGCGGCCTTATCGATCGCGGTGTACTGGTGCGCGAGGGCCAGCGATGGCGGACTGTGGCGGGCGAAGTCGCAACCGGCATTCCCGCCACTATCCAGGCAATGTTGCTTGCTCGCGTCGACCGGCTGCCCCAAGAGGTACGCCGGTTGGCCCAGGAAGCCGCGGTAATCGGCCCGCGCTTCGATGCCACACTTTTGAAAGCCGTGACAGCCGACCCCGGCCGGCTAGAAGCCGGCTGCGAACTGCTTTGCGATGCGGAAATCATCGAGGAAGTTGCCGGATCAGGCTCGGTCTCGTCGCAAAGCTACCGCTTTACGCAAACGTTGCTGCAGGACGTGATCTACCAGAATCTGCTCCTGCAACGCCGGACCGACATCCACGGGCGGGTCGGTGCTGCCTTGGAGCAACTGTGCGGCGACAAGCCGGAACGGCTCGAGGATTTGACCGTGCTCGGTCATCATTTCGCACAGAGCGCCGAGCGGGAGAGGGGCGCGCATTACCTGCAGGCGGCGGGCGATCGCGCTCGCACAATATACGCCAACGACGACGCCCTTCGTTTCTACGAGCGAGCACTGACTGCGTTGGACGCGATCGGGCAAACACCGCTCAAACTGGCAATTGCAGAGCGCATTGCCGATTTGAGCGGGCCGGTAGGCCGCCGCGAGATCGCGCACCACCACTACGAGACGGTGTTGCAGGCATACCGCGAGTCAGCCGATCGTGTCGCTTCGGCGCGGGTTTTGCGTAAGATCGGTCGGCTGCTCTGGGACGTCGGCAAGCGGGACAACGCAGAATCCCGCTATGCTGAAGCGGCAGCGCTCCTCGATGGAGCGGATGCGCCGATCGAGCAGGCGCATCTGTGGCAAGAACGTGGCCGACAGGCGTTCCGTAGCGGAGACCACGCTCTCGCGGCAAAATGGGCGGACGCGGCGTTGGATTGCGTACGCACTCTGACAACGGAGCATGTCTCCGAGGTAGGGCGTGATGCCACTCTTGTGACCGCCGAGGCACTCAATACCAAGGCTGTTGCGCTGGCTCGCCTTGGGCGAAACCGTGAAGCCGTGCGTCAGGTTGAGCGAAGCATTGAATTGGCCGAAGCCGCCGGTCTACTGGGCGCGGCCTGCCGCGGCTACACCAATCTCGGCGTGCTTTACACGACCATCGATCCGGCACAGGCGATGGAGGTCTGTCGGCGCGGTCTTGAAGTGGCGCGCCATATTGGTGATCTGGGTTTCCAGGCGCGCCTTCTCGCCAATCTGGCGGTCGCTTGTTGTACTTTCACGGATCGCTGTCCAACGGAGGGCGTGCCTGCTGCCGAGAAGGCCATCGAGATCGACCGGGCGCTCGACCAGCGCGAGCACCTGCCGGTGCCGTTGATCGTGCTTGGGCAGATCCATCAGTGCAACGGCCGTCCGGAACTGGCGGTTGGCTTGTTCCACGAAGCACTGGACGTAGCCCGCGAAACGGGCGAACCGCAACTGCTGTTTCCGTGCTATGATGGTCTTGCAACGCTTAATCTCGACCTCGACAATCTGGCCGAGGCCGAACGCTACTTTTCCCTGGCGCAGGGTATATGCGCCCAGCACGGGCTCGACCCGGAAGCGCTTGTGGTGCTGCCTTTTCTCGACTAGCCGGGTTGGAGGGTGGAAATGTCCGCGCGTAGTGACTTGGTACCGCTTCAACCGGGCGACCGTGCGCCGAACTTGGTACTCGACGCCATTACCCACGAAGGCAAGATCGCGCTTGACGACTTTCGCGGACAAAAACCGGTTCTGGTCGGCCTGTTTCGAGGTCTGCATTGTGCGTTTTGCCGGCGCCATATCGCCGCCCAGGCGCGGCTTGATCCGGAGCTGCGCGAAAAGGGCGTGGAGAGCCTGACGGTGGTCAACACGCCGATCGAACGGGCGCGTCTCTATTTCCGCTACCACCCGATACCGAATCTGCTCGCGGCCTCCGACCCTGAACGCGCTTCACATCGTGCTTTTGGACTGCCCAATCTCGAATTCACCCAAAACGAGACGAACTGGCCGTACAAGGTCTCGATGGCAGCGGTAAAGGATATGCGGGTCGACATACCAAGCGAGTTGCCCGGTCCTATGGATCCTATTGCGGCCGGCGAAATCCTCGACAAGAAGGACAATTACGAAATGACCGAAGCCGACGAGCAGATGATGGCAACGGGACACGGACAACTGGTCGGTCAGTTCCTGCTGGACCGGCAGGGGATCGTCCGCTGGAGCTTCACGGAGGTTCCAGAGGGTGGGCGATACATGTTTGGGGCGCCAAACCCGCAGGAGCTGATGTCAGCGGTGTCCCAAGTCGCCCAATAGACTTGCGAACGAGGTAAACGGGCGGGACACTGACAAGTTCACCGTTCATTCGAGCACGGCCTCGACCCTGGCAACAAAGTCATCGAGCGAGCGATCCCCGCGAATCTCGATGCGCGGAAGGTCGATGGGATCGCAATCGAGGTCCGCCGGCCCGTGTCTGCCGCCGAAGCCGATTCGATAGCCGCACTCCTTGGCCAGCCTGCCAAGCCGTCGGTCGGTGACAGAAAAGGGTGCCGCGAACGCCGTGGTTGGCCGACCGGTCCACCGTTCGATGAACATACGAGAGCGCAGGAGCTCGGCGGCCAAGTCAGAGCTCGACAGACCATCGATCGCGCGATGCGTCGCCATATGGCTTCCGAAGAACGCACCTTCGCCGGCGAGGCGTCGCACCGTCCCGGCGTCCATAAGCGGCGTCGGCGGACCGCTGTGGGCGTCCCACTGTGCGCTTTCACCCACCAAGTCCGTCACCAGGAACACTTCCGCGGTCAGGTCGTTCGCGCGCAAGATCGGCCAGGCATGGTCGGCAAAGTTCTGGAAGCCGTCATCGAAGGTGATGAGCACCGGGCGGCCAACGAAAGGCTGGCGGTTGGCGATAGACCCTTCCAGCTGCTCGGACGCAATCGCGTGAAAGCCATTGGCGCGCAGCCATGCCATCTGGCTGCCGAATAAGGCGGGCGTGCACCGAAAACGGGCGAGCGCGGCCGGACCATCATCGGCGACGCTGTGATACATGAGGACCGGGATACGCTGCCGCCGCTCGCTGCGTGCGACGTCGCGGCGCAAGGCCCGCGCCCCGCCCCAGACGATTTTTCGCGCGACCCCCATTTCGATGCGCGCGCGGATTGGCACATGATCAACCTTCGGTTCCGTCGCCACGTCGCCTGGTGACAGGCGGCGGAAGCGGTCTATGCGATAGAGCTCGGTCTGGATCGATTGCTCGAGGACGAGGCCTTCGGTCCCTGCGAGCGTCTCCGAGATCGCTTGTGCACCGAATGTGTTCCAGTCGAAGCCCGTCCTCTCAGGATTGTCACGTAGCACGAATGCGTGCGCGCTGATGAAGCTGCCGCCAGGCGCCAACGCCTCAACGACTTTTTTGGCGAAGCGTTGCAACTCGGCGAGATCATCCAGGTAGTAGAGCACTTCCGAACAGAAGATCAGATCCATCTCACCCGGCAGCGTATCCGCCATGAAATCCAGTACGCCGAACTCAACATTCGGCTGATCGCTGCATCGCGCGCCCGCTCGCCCGATGGCTACGGCGGAGATGTCAGTTGCGGTCAAATGGCCCACTCGCGGCGCCAGCTGCCGCGTGAAGTGCCCCTCCGCGCAGGCCAGCTCAAGCGCCCGTCCGATCGGACCGGCAGGCAGAATTTCGAGCTGCCGCTCATATTTTTCCTGCTCATAGGACGAACCGTAGTTCCAGGGATCCTCGGTCGCGAAACGGCGATTCCAGAACGACGTGCGATCATTGTCGTGCCCATCCGCGGCCGATGCACGGCGCGGCGCTGCAAGCGGCTCTGTAGCTTCGGCGCTCGACCGAACCAGCCCCCGCGCTTCCGCGGCCAACCGCGCGAGTTTGCCGAAGTGGCTGTCCCGATCAGACCGGCGTCCCGCGATGGACAACAATGCCTCGGCTGCAAACATGTTTGAGTTGTCGGCACCGGCGCCCTGTTGCGGGGCATGTACAGGAGATCGCCTCGCAAGCCGCGCGGCACTGTGTATAAGCCGCCCAGGGGGCACGAAATCCCGGGTCAATTCAATCCAATGGCGCCTTGTCACTTTCCCGAGTACGCCGAACTGCACGACAGCCTCGATCTGACCATCCATCATCAGATAGGCATAAATTTGATCGATTCCTTCCGGAAGTTCGATCGAGGTCGGATTTCGAATATCGACGCGAATTCCAAGCGTCCGCGCCAGCCTGCGCGGCGCGGCAAGATCGTCGAAGTCGAGAAGCATTTCCTCAAGGTGATACTGGACGCGGCGGCCCGCGACGGGATCGTCCCAGACCTTGCCGAGTTCGGTGATCAACTCGGTGAGGGAGCCGCCGAACCTGTCCCACCTGGCAGCCAATTGCGCTGGCACCGATAGGCTTCCTACCATAAGGCCATCGAAGGCCACCTTGGCGATCTCACGCGCCCACTTACGTCCTGCCGGGAGCGCGCGCAGGGTCTGCGGGCTGATCGAGCGGCGGCCGCAGCCGCAATCCGACGCGGCGTTCCACAACGCGAACCACGCGAGTGCTTCGGAAGCGGTGCGGCCGTTCGCCTCGATCGCTCCATTGGCGTGAGCCGATGCTGGCTGTTTGACCCTGGGATCAGGAGAAAAGCCGCGGGCGATCACGATTTCCGCATCGGCCAGCATCTGCGTCGAATTGCGGGTGAGCGAGTTGGGGCTGGTTCGATAGAAAGCGAGCGGCTCGTCGACCATCACCCAACGTTTGCCTAGACGTGACAGGCGCTGCCACAGATCCCAGTCCTCGCAGGTGCGCAGCGAAACATCGAAGCCGCCCAACTCGACAATTGTCTTCCGGTCGACGAGCAGCGCGTGAGTGCGGATGGCGCACCGGCGCGCGAATGTTTCGAAGGGCTGGATAGCAACCTCCGTCGGGATGCTCGACGGGGTGAGTTCGCCATCGGGCATCACGCGCCGGGAACCGCAATAGGCGGCGACCGCATCGGGCGCGGCTTCAAGTGCGGCCAGCATTTTCGCAAGGAAGCCGGCGTCAACCCAATCGTCCGCATCCAGGAACATGAGCCAGCGTCCGCGCGCTGTCGAAATCCCGCTATTGCGCGCGCCGGCGGCGCTATACGCGCAAGAGCTCAACGTCCGAAACCGGGCATCGTGCTCCACATAACCGACAACAATCGCGGCGGTGGCGTCCGTGGAGGCGTCGTCGACGACGATCGCCTCCCAGTCCATTATTTCCTGATCGAGAAGGCAATCGAGTGCGCGCGCCAGCGTTGCCTCCGCGTTGTGCGCAGGAACCACGATTGAAACCAAGGGATTATGCGCCACGCCGCCTTACCCGCGCCTGGTTCGAAGGTAGAACAAGAGTCCCGAAACATAGCCAGCGATTTCCTGCCAAAGGGAACGGTCCTCAGGGACGCTGCGTCCAACCAGTCTCCTGCGAACTCTTCCGAGCCGCCGCGACGCCATTTGGCTGCAGAGCGAGCTTGCTCCTGTCGTGCTACCGATGTTGGAAGCCTGGCGCAGCAGTCGCATCCGTGCCGCCGAGCTTGGGCGCCAGCTGTCGCAGATGCCCGTCAAAGCCAAGCATGCCGCATATTCATCTTGATCCCCGGAGTCGGCGCCATGACCACAAGCTGCGGTCCCTGGCACCGTATGAGTGCAACAGCTACGGCAAACTGACGTCTTTTGCAATCGGGGGCGCAATGAATGCAAGCCCACTGAAGCTTTGGTGTGAATGACTGCAGTTATTGGGACTATTGCTCCCCTCCTGTCGACCGAAACGCCTCGATTCCGAGGTGCATTCTCGAACAGCCATTCTCCGTGCGAAAGAAGACCTTCCTTCTACCGTTGGGCCCGCATCGGAAGCGGATCGTCGCAGTATACAGTCGGGTGCGAGACAGTATGTGCACCGCCAGATCAGCTAATTTAGATACTTCTAATGAGTCCGCGCTACTTAATTGCGCTCCAGTAGCTATAGCCGGACATTGTATTACTCATTTCGATAGTAGATTGCGTCAAATGGTCGATTAGATTAGGCGGTTATGGCTGCTATCACAAAGAGATGCGAGAGCGACACCAATCGGAACTCGTGCATTTGCTGCTAGTCGAAGAGATGTAAAAGGGACGCACGAATTGGCTTAAGTCAAGAAGATTCCGGCTTGCGAGCCGGGTATTTTGCTGACATGCTTGGGCGTTTTTGAGTTTTGCACTGTCGCAGGTGTTCAAATGAAGGGGCATAAGGATGGCTAAGGAATCTTCGAGTACCGCTTCTTCAGCAAATAAAGCGGACGAAAATCTGATAAGTAATGCAGACGGAAACGGGCTGGCCTTCATGGGGGTCCAGGCTCGCGAGAGCGGGGTCTCCGGCGACGCTGTAGGTGTCGACAAGATACGTGATCTGCTGTTCGGCAACCAGATGCAGGACTATGACCGCCGTTTTTCCAAGCTTGAAGAACGGTTCTTGCAGCGCTTCAAGGATGTCGAATCCGAGGCCAAGCGCAATCTTGAAATGTACGAGTCAAATGCAAAGAAGCAGGTCGAATCGCTCGCGGCGCAATTGCGGAACGAAAAAGATGCACGAGCCGAGGCCGACAAGGAGATTGACCGGAATCTTCGCGAGCAAAATCAGGCGCTTGAAAAGCAGGTGCGCGCGTTGTCGGATCAATTGAGCGAGCTTGAGCGCGAAGTTGCGGACCGGATAAATCGAAGCGATCAATTGCTGCGTGAGGAAATCAAGCAAAAGAATGAAAGCATTCAGATGCTAATGGAGAAAATGTTTTCCGATCTCAGCAACGTAAAGACCGACCGAAATCTTTTGGCTGGCCTGTTTGTCGAGGTTGCAAAATGTCTAAATCAGGATCCCGCCGGCAGCAAGAGCAACTCGGAACGTAGTTGGAAAGTGAGTTGATCGGAACTTGACGTCGACCGTCGACCCAATCAGCCTTCCTCAAAGAGCAGCTTCGAACGATACAGAGATTGATCGCGAGGCGCTGGCTAGTCTTTTGGTCGAAATTGCCCGGAACGTCGATCCGGACTATCGTGCGCGTTTCCACGGAGTTCCAACCGCCGATCCTCGCATGGAAACGCTGCGCCAGTTGCTGGTCGGCCGCGAAATTTCGGAGCTTTCACGAGTTACGCAGCTGCTCGACGAACCTGAGCAGCTTGCGGCTGCAGTGGGGGGTGTTCTCCCCAGTGCAGCCGCACGTGCGCCTCATGCGCAACTCGGCGAGGCACTTGCGCCAGCTGTCGAGAGGGCCGTGCAACGGTCCATCCAGAAGAGCCCGCGTACGCTTACGGATATATTATACCCGGTGTTTCTGCCGGCAATTCGCAAGTCGATCGGGGAAAAGATCGATCAGACCTTTCAGTCGCTGAATGAAACTTTAAGACATATATTTACCTGGCATGGGCTCAAGTGGAGATTTGAAGCTTGGAGAACGGGTGCAAGCTTCTCAGAAGTTGTTCTTAAGCATTCGCTTGTCTATCGTGTAGAGCATGTCTTTCTGATTAACCGCAATTCCGGGCTTTTGATAGCGCATGTAACTGCCGATAATGCAACGAGCGAAGATCCGCAACTCATTTCTTCGATGCTTAGCGCAATTCAAGATTTTGTGAAAGACTCATTTAACGAGAAAGAACAGAGCGGCCTGGACACTATCCGTTTTGGGGAGCTTCGTCTCTGGTCAGAAGTTGGACCGTTTGCGACCTTGGTTGCGGTGATCCGGGGAAATCCGCCAGAGGAATTACATGAAATAGTTCGCGATGTGTTGCTTCGCATCCATGATGAATGCTCACAGGCTTTAGAGCAGTTTGACGGCGACAGTTCGCAGTTGGCCGGCGTAGAGACGCAGTTGCAGACCTGCGTTGAACTGAAGCAGGAGGACTCTAACCAGGGATTTCCGTGGCTGGTGGTGGCTGCTGTCCTGCTGGTTTTGATTCCGGCAGGCGGTTGGCTCCTTCTTTCCTGGCAATCCGGGCAGCGCTGGCAGGCCTATGTGTCGCGACTTGAGGTCCAACCGGGAATCATCGTCGCCCAACAAACGGCGAGGGGCGGACAATTCTATATTGCCGGCCTGAGAGACCCGCTTGCCGCCGACCCGCAGTCGCTGTTGTCCGGAACGCAGGTCGATCCCGCCCGCGTTCATTCACAGTGGCAATTCTATCAGAGCCTTGAGCCGGAGTTCGTGTTGAAGCGGCTAACGGCGTCGCTGGCTCCGCCGAAATCGGTTCGGCTTTCGATCGTCGAGGATCGCATCGTTGCCGAGGGTGAGGCTCCCGACACCTGGATAGATCGGGCACGCGTAGCGGCCCGACAGCTTTCGGCAGGCGGACCGGTATTCGACATCTCCAAGGTTCGTGATGTGAGCCCCGAAGCACGCGCGGCGGAGCACTGGCAGACTTATGTGTCGCGACTTGAGGTCCAACCGGGAATCATCGTCGCCCAACAAACGGCGAGGGGCGGACAATTCTATATTGCCGGCCTGAGAGACCCGCTTGCCGCCGACCCGCAGTCGCTGTTGTCCGGAACGCAGGTCGATCCCGCCCGCGTTCATTCACAGTGGCAATTCTATCAGAGCCTTGAGCCGGAGTTCGTGTTGAAGCGGCTAACGGCGTCGCTGGCTCCGCCGAAATCGGTTCGGCTTTCGATCGTCGAGGATCGCATCGTTGCCGAGGGTGAGGCTCCCGACACCTGGATAGATCGGGCACGCGTAGCGGCCCGACAGCTTTCGGCAGGCGGACCGGTATTCGACATCTCCAAGGTTCGTGATGTGAGCCCCGAAGCACGCGCGGCGGAGCACTGGCAGACTTATGTGTCGCGACTTGAGGTCCAACCGGGAATCATCGTCGCCCAACAAACGGCGAGGGGCGGACAATTCTATATTGCCGGCCTGAGAGACCCGCTTGCCGCCGACCCGCAGTCGCTGTTGTCCGGAACGCAGGTCGATCCCGCCCGCGTTCATTCACAGTGGCAATTCTATCAGAGCCTTGAGCCGGAGTTCGTGTTGAAGCGGCTAACGGCGTCGCTGGCTCCGCCGAAATCGGTTCGGCTTTCGATCGTCGAGGATCGCATCGTTGCCGAGGGTGAGGCTCCCGACACCTGGATAGATCGGGCGCGCGCAGCGGCCCGACAGCTTTCGGCAGGCGGACCGGAATTCGACATCTCCAAGGTTCGTGATGTGAGCCCCGAAGCACGCGCGGCGGAGCACTGGCAGCATTATGTGTCGCGACTTGAGGCCCAACCGGGAATCATCGTCGCCCAACAAACGGCGAGGGGCGGACACTTCTATATTTCCGGCCTGAGAGACCCACAGGCCGCCGACCCGCAGGCTCTGCTGTCCGGAACAGGGGTTGATCCTGCTCGCGTTCATTCGCAGTGGCAATTCTATCAGAGCCTTGATCCGAAGTTCGTGCTGAAGCGGCTGGTGGCGTCGCTGACTCCGCCGAAATCGGTTCGGCTTATGATCATCAAGGATCGCATCGTTGTCGTGGGTGAAGCTCCTGCCGCCTGGATAAACCGGGCGCGGGTCGCCGCCCAACAGCTGTCCGCGGACGGACTCACTCTAGAAATCTCCGAGCTGCGTGAGTTGACCCCTCAGGAACTCACTCATTTGAGGGAGGCTATTCAAGCGGTCGACATTTTCTTCGATTCTGGCAAGGCTGTACCGGGACCAGAGCAACTGCCGGTTCTCGACAAATTGGCGAATCAGTTGAAGGAATTGGCCAAGGACGCCCGCAAGGCAGGCGTAACAGCACAGTTCATGTTGACCGGCCATTCGGACACGACGGGCCGTGAAACGGCCAAGTTGTCGATCAGCGCCGCCCGCGCGGAGACAGTTCGTGCGCTTCTCAAGCAGCGCGGCGTCGATCCGGAATTGCTCTTGGTTCGCGGCGCGGGCACCTTTGAGCCAGCGGAGACTGAAAATAGCCGAACCGGGAGCTCCGCCAATCGCAGAGTTTCGGTTACGGTAAACTTCCACTAGGGCGGAGCCCAGGATATTGCAAAAGAAGATCTGCATGTTGGGCGGGTTCGCTGTCGGAAAGACGAGTCTGGTTCGCAGGTTTGTGCAAAGCATCTTTTCAGAAACCTACTTGACCACGGTGGGAGTGAAAATCGACAAGAAGAGTGTTGTATTGCCGGATAAAACCGTGGATCTGATCTTGTGGGATTTGGCCGGCGAAGACGATATCGGCTCGTTCCGCGTCAGCTATGTGCGAGGCGCGAGCGGGCTTGTGCTTGTCGTCGATGGAACCCGCGCCGCTACCCTAGCGGTGGCGCTCACGCTGCGCGAGCGGGCCGAGGCCGAATTCGGCGCTATGCCGTTCGTATTGCTGTTGAACAAATCCGATCTGGCCGATCGGTGGGCAATATCGGATAATGAGATTAACGAACTGAGGCAACTTGGATGGCAAATCTATCTAACAAGTGCGCTTTCGGGTGAACATGTTGACGATGCGTTTCGTCAGCTTGCTTCGATGGTCACCAAATAGACCATGCATGGATTGCCAAGAGAAGTCAGAAGCTGGATTTACAATTTCTTCTACAACGAGCACTCTGTCGCATATCTGAAAATTGACGCCCAGCATTGCATAGCTGCGAAGGGCGGTAGTGTTGAACATTACGGCCTCTCATCACTTCGCATTGGTAAGCCTGTTGCCGAGCAGCTTGAATTCATGGAAGGTTTGCTGCCTTGCCCGGAGCTTCCATATCATATGGCCATGGTCGAACTGCCCAGCGGGCGTGTCGCGGACCTTCATCTTTTTGCTGACAATGCCTGCGTATGGCTGCTCTTTCTTGACGCCACTGCCGAACGCGACAATAGGCAGCGGCTTCAACAGAAGGCTTATGAAATGACACTCCTGCAAGAGAGGGAGCGTCAACTCAACGAAAAATTACAATTGACGAACGAGGCGTTGAGGCAGAGCCAAGAGGGATTGTCGCGTGAATACCAGCGCGCCGAAAGCCTACTCCTCAACATTCTTCCGGCGTCGATCGCGGAGCGGTTAAAAGCGGACGAACAAATTGCAGACAACCATGCTGACGTGAGTGTGCTTTTTGCCGACATCGTCGGCTTTACGGAAAGAGCGCGGAGCGTCGGAGCCGAGACAACGCTCGCTATTCTAAATTACTTCTTCAAGGCGGCGGATCTGCTCTCGGAACGATACGGCTGCGAAAAGATCAAGACAATCGGCGATTGTGTGATGGTGGTCGCTGGCCTGCCCGTCGCGCGATCCGATCATGCTGAAGCCCTTGCGCACTATGCACTTGAACTGCGGAAGGCGGTTAAGCGCGAACGCTTCGCAGGAGAACCGATAAGACTCAGAATTGGAATTCACTCAGGGCCAATCGTCGCGGGCGTCATAGGCAAAAGGCGGTTTGCCTATGACCTGTGGGGCGAGACCGTTAATCTCGCCGCACGTATTCAAACGTCCGCAGAGCCCGATGAAATCCGTATTTCGGATGCAACTCGCAAACTGCTTGGACCAGATTTTGCTTGCGACCCACTCGCGGAAACGGAATTGCGTGGTACAGGTCGTGTGCGAATGTGGCGGCTCCCGGCCTGATTTGCCGCTTGGCAGTGCCGACCCTGGAGCGCATTGCATCTCAAGCAACATCATGGTTTCGAATGTCCGCAGAGGTGCAGTCGACCACCGAGCGACCGCCAAAGGTCTGTCCTGGGTCAGAACCGGCCATTCAGCGGAAGTTAGAACCACTGCCCCGTAAGAATGCGCAAGCAGCCTCCTAGCCGCCAAAATTGACGCGGCAACGCAACTCACGACACTGGACGAGTTGTCGGGGTTAGATGGGGTTGGTCAATCGGGCCTGTTCACTCGCCCATCGTCTTTAGAGCCCGGGCGTGATTTTATTCAAAGCGCATGTCGATCCGCGGGGGGCTGGTTCGTCGACTTATTAGCGAGACTGTTCAGCGGCCATCACGTCCGCGGCTCGCCTCAGGAGGAGTTCTCAAATGCGCTTCATGTCGTTCGTCACTTCCGCCCACGCCGGACCGCCAACGGCGGAACTCATCGAGGCGATGAACAAGCTCGCCGACCGGGAAATCAAGGCCGGCCGCATGGTCGACATGGGCGGGCTCACGCCGGTCGCGATGGGCGCGCAGGTGCGCATCGCCGATGGGAAGCTCAGCGTGATCGATGGCCCGTTCGTCGAGGCGAAGGAGGTCATCGGGGGCTACGCGATCATGGAGTTCCGGAACAAGGAAGAGGCTGTGGCGTCGGCGGTCGAGTTCATGCAGCTCCACAAGGATTTCATGCCGGATTGGGAGGGCACGTGCGAGGTCCGCGCGTTTGCCGGCCCTTGAGGTGACGTTCCTGCAGACGTGGTCGGCGGCCATGACGGTCGCCGACGCCCATCGCACGATCCTCGCCGTGTGGCGGATCGAGCAGCCCCGGCTGATCACCAGTCTGGCGAGGATGCTGCGCGATGTGCCGTTGGCCGAGGATTTGACGCAGGAAGCCCTGCTGGCCGCCCTTGAGCGGTGGCCCGCCACAGGCGTTCCAGAAAAACCCGGCGCCTGGCTGATGGCGACCGCCAAGCGCCGGGCCCTGGATCATCTGCGCCGCAGCCGGATGCTCGCGCGCAAGCACGACATTATCACCTGGGACATGGAGGAGGAGCAGCAGGCCATGCCCGACCTCGACTCGGCCCTGGACGACGACATAGGCGATGAACTGCTTCGGCTCATCTTCACCGCCTGTCACCCGCGACTGTCGCACCAGGCGCGCGCGGCGCTGGCACTGCGGATGATCTGCGGCCTGACAACCGAGGAGATCGCCAGGGCCTTCCTGCTGCCGGAGGCGACGATCGCCCAGCGCATCGTGCGCGCGAAGCGGACTCTTTCGGAATCGGGGCTGGCCTACGAGACCCCAAGCGGCGAGGAGCTCTCAAAGCGGCTCTCCTCGGTGCTGGAGGTCGTCTACCTCATCTTCAACGAAGGCTACACCGCGGCGAGCGGCGAGGACTGGCTGCGCCCCCAGCTCTGTAATGAAGCGCTTCGCATGGGCCGCGTGCTCACCTCCATCGTGCCACACGAGCCGGAAGCCCATGGACTGCTCGCTCTGATGGAGCTGAACGCCTCGCGCACGGCGGCGCGTACTGATGCAGGGGGCGAGCCAATCCTCATGCTGGACCAGAACCGCGCACTCTGGGACCATCTCCAGATCCGGCGCGGGATGCAGGCGCTCGGGCGAGCACGCGAATTAGGCGGAGCCGGCGGCATTTACGTCCTCCAGGCGACGATTATCGCCTGCCACGCCCAGGCGAGGACGGCGGGCGATACCGACTGGTCGCGCATCGCCGGACTTTATGCGGAACTGGCGGCTGTCGTGCGCTCGCCAATCATCGACCTCAACCGCGCGGTTGCCGTCGGTATGGCCGAGGGCCCAGAAGTGGCGCTGGTGATCGTGGACCGCCTTGCGCGCGAGCCGGCGCTCAAAGGCTATCACCTGCTGCCGAGCGTTCGCGGCGACCTACTCCACAAGCTCGGCCGTTACGAGGAGGCGCGCGCCGCGTTCGAAGCGGCCGCGACGCTGGCGGGCAACAGGCGGGAACATGACCTGCTGAGACGGCGCGCCGCCGAGGCGGCCGACGCAGCGATGTCATCATAATCCCTGATCAGACAAGGACATGGTCGACCCCGGATCGACCGCTTCCGGGGCTTTTGTCATTTCCCTGTGTAAGGTCTGACGTGGATATCGCTGAACGTCCGCTGTCCCACCCGACCCGGTGAATGTCCGCTCTTGAAGATCCGCAGCCTGAAGCCGCCCGTCCGCAAATCGGCCCGTTCCAGACCTTCGTTTTGTAATGCTGCAAGGTCAGCATCGGTGAGACGTGGAAGTACCAGGAATTGTCATCTGTGGCGGGATTGAGGACAAAAACCGACATTCCATAATGCGACTAAGCGAAGATCCAAATTTCTAGTATTTTGCGGATCTTCGCTGGGGTGCCGCCTCATGTCGTACCAAACATTCGCGCCATCCCGCGAAGTGTCGCCTCAGTCGAGGCTGGCCGGCAACGAGAACGGCCCTAAATGCGACGTCTGAGTAGTGGTTCGGCGATGACCGCTCTTGCGCAATCAGGAGGTTACGAGCTTGCTCCAGCGCGGACGTGTAGCTCTCTAAGCGTCTAAGGACACGCTGCGGCGCGGCGGCAGTTCGATCTTCTCGAGCGCTGATGCCATCAGGGCCAAGCCGATATGACTGTAGACACCCGAGGAACTGCTGTCGGTGTGGCCCTGAATGGCGTCGGCCACGCTGTCAGAAATGCCAACCCTTGACGCTTCGGTCTTGAACCAGTGCCTGAGCGCATGATTCGGCGCTTTGCGTCGATCGGAAAACCCGTTCGCTCGAATCCATGTGGCCAGCCGGTTGGCAACGCCTTTCGAGGCATGCTTTCGCTTTGGATCGCCTGAGGAGCGGCCATAGAAGAGTGGGCCCTGTTCCCTTCTCCGCCACGAATTCCAGGAATCCAGCTGTGATAAGTGCGGGATGGATCGGCACGGTCCTTGCACTTTCTACATTTCTTGAGGCTGCTGGCGTCGCTGGCAGGCGTTATCTTGACGACTTGAAATCCGTCTTCCGCAAATACGTGGCTACCATGCGGCTATGCCACCTCCCCAATCCGCGAGCCTGTCGCGGCGGCCAACCAGGGGAGCCACTTCTTCGAGGGCTAGGAAGCATTGCTGGCCAGGTCCAGCAGACGAGCCGCCTCCTCGCCGCTGTAGCCGAGCATCTTCTTGCCCGCCTTCGTCTTGCGCGCGACCTTGATGCCCTGGGAGGGATCGGAGGCCGCGAGCCTGTTCGCCACGGCAAACCTGAACAGCGCAGGGGCGCTGCCGAGATAGCCTCGCGCAATGGTTGCCGCCGCCTTGTTGGCTTTGACGAGCTTGTCTTTCCAGCCGACGATACCCTCGGCCGCGATGCGAGTAATGTCGTCCGCCTTGTCCCCGACGAATGATTTGAGGTCGCGCATGATGCCGCGCCAGCTGGACAGTGTGCGGCCACTCGGATCGGTTTCCGCCTCCCAGCGCTCGAAGAGTTCGTCGAGCGAGATCGGCTTGGCGGCTGGTGCCGTCGGCAGGGAACTGCCCAAGCCAGACGCCTCAGGATTCTCCGCCTGCCGAAAATTGCCTGCACGAAGATCGCCCAGCGAAAGATCAGGCTGCCCCTCACCGATTGCCCGCCCAAATTCGGCAGTAGAGGGTGCCGCTTCGCCTCATCATCCGTTCGGGGAGTTTCGACATCCTGTTCGAGCCCTGACTATAACAGTCACTGTTACAACTGGGCCGAACTGGATCAGAAAAATCAGAACCTGAAAGAAATCAGGCTCTTAGCAGATAGATGGTGCCCAGAAGAGGACTCGAACCTCCACTCCTTGCGGAACACGGACCTGAACCGTGCGCGTCTACCAATTCCGCCATCTGGGCTGGTGCGGGCTCTTTAGGCGGGCAAGGGGCGAGTGTCAACGCGCTTTTTTGCTCAATCAAGAAACACGCCCGCGCGCCGGCTCACCCCTCCAGCACTTCCTTCGAAGCCACGGTCGAATCGGCGTTGAGCTTGTAGATGACCGGCACGCCGGTGCCGAGCTCCAGTCTGACGATCTCCTCACCCGACTTGCCGTCCAGCGCCATGATCAGCGCGCGCAGCGAATTGCCGTGCGCCGCCACCAGCACGGTGCCGCCGCGCAGCACATGCGGCTGCAGGTCGTGCAGATAATAGGGCCAGACGCGCGCGCCGGTGTCCTTCAGGCTTTCGCCACCGGGCGGCGGCACGTCGTAGGAGCGGCGCCAGACATGCACCTGCTCCTCGCCCCATTTCTGGCGCGCGTCGTCCTTGTTGAGGCCGGAGAGGTCGCCATAGTCGCGCTCGTTCAGCGCTTGGTCGCGGATCGTCTCGAGATCGCTCTGGCCGACGGCATCGAGAATATGCTGGCAGGTCTTCTGCGCCCTGATCAGCGACGACGTGAAGGCGATGTCGAACTTCATGCCGCGCGCCTTCAGCTTGGCGCCCGCCTCCTTGGCCTCGGCGTGGCCTAATTCGGTCAGGTCGACATCGCGCCAGCCGGTGAAAAGGTTCTTCAGGTTCCATTCGCTCTGGCCATGGCGCACGAGCACGAGAGTTCCCGACATTTTTGCTCCTTCAGTTTGTGGATCAGATCGTCTCAGGCGAGTCCGAGCACGTCCCGCATCGAATACAGTCCCGGCTTCCTGCCGCGTGCCCACAGTGCGGCCTTGACCGCGCCGCGGGCGAAGATCGCCCGGTCCTCGGCATGATGGGCGAGCGTGATGCGCTCGCCGGTGCCGGCCAGCACCACGGAATGGTCGCCGACCACCGAGCCGCCCCGCAGTGTGGCGAAGCCGATCGAGCCCGCCTTTCGCACGCCGGTGTGGCCGTCACGCGACCGCACGCTGTTCCCGTCAAGATCGATGCCGCGCCCGGTGGCGGCGGCTTCACCGAGCAGCAGCGCCGTTCCCGAGGGCGCGTCGACCTTGTGCCGGTGATGCATTTCGAGGATTTCGATGTCGAAATCGTCGGCATCGAGCGCGCGCGCCGCCTGCTCCACCAGCACCGCCAGCAGATTGACGCCGAGGCTCATATTGCCTGACTTGACGATCGTCGCGTGGCGCGCCGCCGCCGCTATCTTTGCATTGTCGTCCGCCGAGCAGCCGGTGGTGCCGATGACATGGGCGATGCGCGCCTGCGCCGCGTAGCCAGCGAATTCGACTGTTGCTGTCGGGCTCGTGAAATCGAGCACGCCGTCGGCCTTGGCGAAGGCCGGCAGCGGATCGTCGCCGATCGCCACGCCGATAGTGCCGATGCCGGCAAGCTCGCCGGCATCCTTGCCGAGATGTGGCGAGCCGGGCCGCTCGATCGCGCCGGCGACACGTGCCCCCGGAATGGTGTGGATGGCGCGGATCAGCGCCTGGCCCATGCGGCCGGCCGCGCCGACCACCACCAGGCCCATTTCATTGACGGGGGGGTCGTTTGTGGCCGTACCGCTCATAAATTTCTCCCAATCGCTTTTTTCGCGCGCCGCAGCGGAGTTTGGATTGGCTTGCCGTCGTCGACAAGCCCCAGCCCCTTGTTGCCCTGCACCCGGTGGAAACGGGCATAGACGCTGTGCGGGTCGGCCATCAGCGAGGCGTGCGTGCCTTGCTCGACCAACTGGCCCTGTTCCAGCACGATGATGTGGTCGGCATTGACAACCGTCGACAGCCGGTGCGCGATGACGATGGTCGTGCGCCCTCGCATCACCTTGGTCAGCGCCTGCTGGACGCGCGCTTCGGCCTCGTTGTCGAGCGCCGAGGTCGCCTCGTCGAGCAGCAGGATCGGCGCCTGCCGCACGATGGCGCGGGCGATCGACAGGCGCTGGCGCTGGCCGCCCGACAGCGTCAGGCCGCCTTCACCGACAGGGGTGTCATAGCCTAGCGGCTGCTGGCGGATGAAGCCATCGGCCTCGGCCTGTCGTGCGGCCAGCTCGATCTCGGCGTCGCTGGCGCTCAGCCGTCCGTAGCGGATATTGTCGCGAATGGTGCCTTCGAACAGATAGGGCTGCTGCGAGACATAGGCGATGGAGCGGCGCAGCGACTGCTTGGTCACCACTAAAATGTCCTGGCCGTCGACCTCGATGCTGCCCGCCTCGACATCGTGGAAACGCTGCAGAAGCGCCACCAGCGTCGACTTGCCGGCGCCCGAGGCGCCGACGATGGCCGTCATCTTGCCGGCGGCGGCGACGAAGCTGAGATCCTGCAGCACCGGAGCGTCGGCGACATAGCCGAACGACACATTGTTGAAACGCACCTCGCCCCTGGTGATCTTCGCTTCGGCCGCTCCGGGCGCGTCGCCTTGCTGCGGCTCGAGGTCGAGCAGCTCGTAGATCATGCGTGCATTGACCAGCGCCCGTTCCATGCCGACCTGCATGCGCGCCAGCCGCCGGGCCGGGTCGTAGGCGAGCAGCAATGCGGTGATGAAGGCAAAGACCGCGCCAGGCGGCTGGCCGCCGACGGCCGCCCGATAGCCTGAATAGGCGATGACGCCGGCGACGGCGAAGCCGGCCAGCATTTCGGAGATCGGCGTCAACCGTTCCGAGACGCGGGCGATGCGGTTTGCCCGTTGCTCGGCACCGTCGACAAGGCCGCTGACGCGGCGCGACAGCTCGTCCTCCAGCGTAAACGCCTTGACGATGGCGATGCCTTGCGTTGCTTCCTGCATGGCGCCGATCAGCCGCGAGTTTATCTGCACGGCTTCGCGCGTGGCGCGCCTTATTCTGCGGGTGAGGTAGACGACGGTGTAGATCAGCGGCGGCCCGATCAGCAGCGACATCAAGGAGAGCATCGGATCCTGCCAGATCATGACGCCGATCAGCGCGATGAGCGATACGGCGTCGCGTGCCACTGATGTCAGCGTCATCGACAGCAGGTCGCGGATGCCGTTGACGTTCTCGTTGATCTGTGCGGCCAGCCGTCCCGAGCGCGTGTCGTTGAAGAAACCGATGCCGAGCTTCATCAGATGAGCGAAGATGCGGCGTTGGTATCGGGCCACCAGATTGTTGCCGATCCTGGCCAGCGTCACCGCCTGGCCGTAGGTGGCCAGCCCGCGCAGCATGAAGGCGCCCAGGATCGATAGACAGATCAGCGCGATGAGATCGCCGCGCTGCTCATAGAAGATCTGGTCGACGACATCCTTCATGATCCAGGCGGTGAAAGCGGTCGTGGCCGCAACCGTCACCAGGCACAGAACGGCCAGAACATAATACCAGCGATAGTCGCGGCTGTTCTCGGCGATGATGCGGCGGATCACCGCTACGATCTCGCCGGGCCGGGCTTTGGCTTGGTGGTTTGGCGACTGGTTCAAGTCGGGATCGTTCCGTGATGTCGGTTCGGCTCCGCGGCCGGGCCAATTCGGCAATCCTCTTAGCGCCCCGGCGGCGGCTTGCCTATGGCAGAGGCCGGCAAAACTTCGCCGCGGCTTCGGTCGTCATCTAGGCCCGCCAGCGCCGCCCCGCGGTCTGGACGCCGAATAGCGACGGGTTTCTGGCATAGGCGGCAAGGCCGGAAAGCGCTGCCAGCGGATGGGTGATCACATAGACGGGCATGGTGCGCATCAGCTCGCTGTGTGGCGCCTTGTCCTCGAAGGCGGCGCGGAAATTGCCTGTCTTCAGCGCCGGCAGGATTTTCTGCGCGATGCCGCCGGTCAGGAAGACGCCGCCGCGGCTCATGAACACCAGCGCGAGGTCGCCGGCGGTGCGCCCGAGGCAGGTGACGAACATCGACAGCGCTTCCTCGGCCACCGGATCTGACTTCGCCAGTGCCGCCGCGGTGATCTCGGCCGGCGTGGTGAAGGGCGCCGGCTTGCCGTCCGCCTTGGCCACCGCCCGGTAGGCATTGACTAGGCCGCGTCCGGACAGGATCTGTTCGCCGGAGATTCTGCCCTCGAGCTTCTCGATATGCGGAAAGACCTGGAAATCGCGCGGAGAGCGTGGCCCGATGTCCATGTGCCCCCCCTCGCCGGGCACCGGAATCCAGTGGTTCAGCGCGTGGACCAGGCCGGCAACGCCAAGCCCGGTTCCGGGACCGAGCACCACCCGTCCGGCATTAAGCTCCGGGGCATCGCCGCCGATCTTTTCCATATGCTCTTCGCCGAGCGCCACGACGGCCAGCGCCTGCGCCTCGAAGTCATTGAGCACCACGACGTCGCTGAGGCCGAGGCTGGCAAACATCTTTCTCGGCTTGACGATCCACGGACAGTTGGTGAGCGGGATCTCGTCGCTATCGACCGGACCGGCCACCGCCAGCACCGCGGAGTTGGGCCGGACCGACGAGCGGTCGAGCACCGCCGCCTGGATCGCCTCGTCGATCGTGTTGAAATTGGCGGTCTGGACGATCTGCGGTTCGGTTGGTTCCGAGTTAGCGTCGAGCACGATCGAAAAGCGCGCATTGGTGCCGCCAATGTCTCCGATCAGGACCGGAAACTGCAGCGCTGTGTCGTCGTCGCCTGGCATGCTCTCGTCCGTCCCGGTTCCCAGTGGCGTTCCGCCGTTCTTTCGTTGACTAGCGCATGACCCGGGAAAGGGAAATCGGTTTTCGAAATGCGGCGCCCAAGATTCAGAGCAAGATGGGGTCAGATGTAGCTTAGACGGACGCGCAAGCAACCACTGGATCGCTGCACTCCTCGACTACTGTAACGGCATGGATCCTAGGGCGGAGCAGGAGCGAAGCGACGTCGCGTAGACCCTAGGATCCATGCCGTGACTTTCGAGCGCTGCTGCGTTGAACGGCATGGCGGTACTTCACCCGGCTCTTCTGGCCTCAACCGTCCCTCGCGGCGTGGACTTCCCGCAGGCCGGGGCAAGGCGCTCGATCGAACGCCTCAGTTCCCCGGTCGCGGTCGCGGCAATGGAATGCCAATCTCGGGCGTTGCCGCGAAGGCGTTGACCGAGGCCGGGAGCGCTGCCGCGCCGCTTGCGGATGCCCGCGCCGGCGCCGGAGCCTTCGTGAGAACGGGTGCAGCCGCGACCGGCACGCCGTCGCCATAATAGGTGACCGCCTCCGCCGAAGCCGGATCTGGCCCATCGAGCACGGCCTGGCATGCTGCGGGCAGGCTCGCCATGGTCATCACGTCGCGCGCTTTCGGCCTATCCGGGTTCTTGTTGGGACGCCACGGTTCCTCGGTGAACCACCATGCCAGCGACTGGTCGCAGCCGTCGCCGGGCGCCGTGTTTTCCTGCGCTTTGCAATTGGGCGAGCCGAGCTGGCAGCCGATGCGGATGTGGAAGTGATAGTCGTGGCCCCAGAACGGCCTGACCTTGCGCAGCCATGCGCGGTCGCCTTTCACCGTGTCGCAGAGCTTCTTCTTGATGCCGGGATTGACCAGGATGCGCTCGACTTCCGCGTAGCTTGCCGCGCGCTTCAGGAGCCGCATATGCGCCGGCACCCAGAGCGCATCTTTCACCAGGTGGGTCTTTTCGTCGACAAGCAAGGTGGCGCTCATGTTTTCGCGCTGCTCGAGCGAAAGCTTGCGGTCGGGCATCGGCGTCAGCCAGATGTCGGCGTCGAGGCCGATCTGGTGCGAGGCATGGCCGGTCAGCATCGGGCCGCCGCGCGGCTGCGAAATGTCGCCGACCAGCAGGCCGGGCCAGCCGTCGGCCGCGGCGTCGCGCGACAGTTTCTCGATCAGCGCGATCATTGTCGGATGGCCCCAGCGGCGGTTGCGCGAAGGCCGCATCACCTCCCACTTCGGGCCGTCCAGGGGAATGGCGACGCCGCCGGCAAAGCAGCCCTTGGAATAAAAACCGATGGACTGCGGCGCAGCCACGGCCGGCAGCTTTTTGGCGCCGAACAGGTTTTTCGCCAGCTCTTCGGCCGCCGCAGGTCGCGCTGCAAGCCCCGTCAGGGCGAGGACGGCGAGTGCTGCTGTCAGCAGCAGCCTTCTACCGGGCAACGATCGCTTCAACGTTTTCATGAGGCAGAACCCCTCTGCGAATTAAGTCGAATCATATCACGCCCGGCGCGCGGTTTCGATCACGACCGCTTCATCGGGCTGCGCGCCTCGCCGTCGCGCCAGTTGCCCTCAGCCCACATACGGTCGAATGCCCTGCGGTAGTCGGGAAAGCGGAAGCGATAGCCGGCCGCCTTGATCGCTGCGTTGGCGACACGCTTGTTCTCGCCATAGAAGGACCGCGCCATGGGCGAAAGCTGGGCGGTCTCGAACGGAATTTCCGGCGGCGGTGTGACGCCCATCAGCCCTGCGGCATAGGCGACGACGTCCTGCGGCGGCGCCGGCAGGTCGTCGGTGACGTTGAAGATGCCGCCGCGATTGACTCTGGTCAGATGCCAAAGCGCTCCCGCAATGTCGTCACAATGGATACGGTTGAACACCTGGCCCGGTTTGACCAGCCGCCGCGCGGTGCCATTTTCCAGATTGACCAGGGCATTGCGGCCCGGCCCGTAAATGCCGGAAAGCCGCAGGATCGCCACCGGCCGGCCGATGTCCCGACCCAGCTTCAGCCAATCCTGCTCGGCGGCGACACGCATCACCGAGCGCTTCGACACCGGCTGGCATGCGGCAGTCTCGTCGACCCAGCCGCCGCCATGGTCGCCATAGACGCCGACGGTGGAGAGATAGGCGATCCATTCGAGCGCCGGCATCTCCGCCGCGATTGTCCCGCGCGCCGCATTCAGCACTGGATCGCCGGCCTCTTCCGGCGCCACCGAGACGACGAGATGGGTTGTTTTTTTGAGCGCGTCGCTGATTTCGGGCGTCAGCGCGCCGTCGAAAAGCAGCGGCTGGATTCCGGCCTGCCGCAGCGCTTCGAATTTCTCCGACGCGCGTGTCGTGCCAAGGATCGTGACGGCATCCCTGTTGGCGCGGGCAAATGCCTTGCCCGAATAGCCGGCGCCGAAAATGAAGATCTGCTTCTGGCTCATGCATGCGCCTCGATTTGATCTGCCAGCGCCAGGCGCCATTCGCGTTGCACGGTCTCGTCGCTTTCTGCTTTCAATGCAGCGGTGGCACATCTGGCAAATTCGGTCTCAGGTACAAGCCGTGACAGCGCCCACACCGCCGCGCCGCGCACCAGCGGCGAGGCATCGCCGAGCAGTGCACGCACGGCGTTGCCGAGCGAGGCATCGCCGGAATTGCCGGCGGCGATCAGCACATTGCGGACAAAGCGGTCGCGACCGATGCGCTTGATCGGCGAACCGACAAAGAGTGCACGGAAGGCAGCGTCATCGAGCGCCAAGAGATCGGCGAGCGGCGGTTCGCGCAAGTCCGCGCGGGCGACGAGCTTTGCCTCGGATGCCGCCTGGGCGAACTTGTTCCACGGGCAGGCGGCCAGGCAGTCGTCGCAGCCATAGATGCGGTTGCCGATTTTTTCCCGAAATTCATGCGGGATCAGGCCCTTGTTCTCGATGGTGAGATAGGAGATGCAGCGTCGTGCATCGAGCCGGTAGGGTGCCGGAAAGGCGTCGGTCGGGCAGACGTCGAGACAGGCGCGACACGAGCCGCAATGGTCGTCCTCCGGCAAATCGGGCGCAAGCTCGGCGGTCGTGAAGATGGTGCCGAGGAACAGCCAGGAGCCGTGCTCGCGGCTGACCAGATTGGTGTGCTTGCCTTGCCAGCCGAGACCGGCGGCTTCTGCCAGCGGCTTTTCCATCACCGGAGCAGTATCGACGAACACTTTTACGTCGCCGCCGGCACGCGCCACGATCTTGCCGGCGATTTCTTTCAGCCTGCCTTTCATCACGTCGTGGTAATCGCGGTTCTGCGCATAGACGGAGATCGCGCCGCGGTCGCGCTTCACTAGGACCGCGCGCGGGTCGTGCTCGGGGCCGTAGTTCATGGCCAGCACGATGATGGAGCGAACCTCAGGCCAAAGTGCCGTCGGCTCGCCGCGGCGTTCGAGCGTCTCGGCGATCCAGCCCATCGAGCCATGGAAGCCGTCGGCGACGAATTCGGCAAGCCGGGCCGGCGCCTGCGGGATGGCATTTGGCGTGGTGACGGCAACGGCATCGAAACCGGCGCGCCGCGCCTCGCGGTCGATCAGCGCGCGCAGGTTTTGCGCTCTAGAAATCGAGGTCCGCATAATGTGACACCGGCGACAGGCCGCGCACCCGGTCGGACAAAAGCGGCCGGAACGATGGCCGTGATTTCACTCGTGCATACCATTCGCGCGCGGCAGCGTGTTCGTGCCAGTCGATCTCGCCGAGATAGTCGAGCACGGACAGCGCAGCCGCAGCCGCGAGGTCGGCATAGGTGACCTTGTTGCCGGCCAGCCAATGGCGTGTGCCGGCCAGCCAGTTGGTGTATTTCATGTGCTGGCGGATATTGGCGCGGGCGGCACGGATCGCCGCCGAATCGGGCGAGCCGCCGCCCGCCGTTTCCGGCATGACCGGCTTCAGCACCCGTTCGCGCACCAGGTGCCGAGTCACCTCGCTATCCGCCTTGCTGAGATACCAGTCGGTCAGCCGGCGGATTTCGGCGCGCCCCATCGGGTCCTCGGCGAACAGCCGCTTGTCGCGCTTGAGCACGCCGCGCGTCTCATCGAGATATTCGGCGATGACCATGGCGCCGACGACCGGCACGTCGCCCTCGGCAAGCAGAATCGGCAGCGTGCCGGCCGGGTTCAGCGCCAGGAACTCCTTGCGCCGCATCCACGGCTTTTCCTCGATCAGCGCCAGCTCTTCGCCATATTCGCCGAAAGCGAGGCGCACGAATCGGCAGGTGGCGAACATCGGGTGGTGGAAAAGCGTCAGCATGGTCCCGCGATAATAGAGCGCACTGGCAAATCGCCGGCTGCGCCGGTAAGTCTTGGCCGCCCCGATTCAGAGGGACGTCAGGGTGCTGCGACCTATAGGAGGAGTTCCGCGCCATGACAAGCAAGCCGTTCTTCAAGCCCTCACTCGAACGCCGAGGTTGCCATGGAAAGCCAGACCATCGTCGAAGCGCTGCTGCTCGGGATGATCGAGGGCATGACTGAGTTCATTCCGGTCTCGTCAACCGGCCATATCCTGCTTGCCGGCCATTTTCTCGGCTTCCATTCGACCGGCAAGGCCTTCGAGATCCTGATCCAGCTCGGCGCCATACTGGCTATCCTCAGCGTCTATTTCCATCGTCTGTGGCAGATGCTGATTGATCTGCCGCGTGATCGGGTGACGCGGCATTTCGTCCTCGGCATCCTCGTCGCCTTCCTGCCGGCGGCCGTCATCGGCGCGCTGGCGCATGGCTTCATCAAGACGGTGCTGTTTGAATCGCCGAGGCTGATCTGCGTCATGCTGATCATCGGCGGCCTGGTCCTGCTGTGGGTGGATCGCTTCAAGCCGAAGCCGCTCTACCATGACGTCGAGCGGTTTCCGCTCAGGCTCTATCTGCAGATCGGACTGTTCCAGTGCCTTTCGCTGATCCCCGGCACGTCGCGCTCCGGCTCGACGATCGTCGGCGCGCTGCTTCTGGGCGTCGACAAACGGGCGGCTGCGGAATTCTCCTTCTTCCTCGCCATGCCGACGATGGTCGGCGCCTTCGCCTTCGACCTCTTCAAGAACCGCAATGTGCTGACCAGCGCCGATCTGCCGGTCATCGCCGCCGGTTTCATCGCGGCCTTCGTCGCGGCGCTTATCGTCGTGCGCTTCCTGCTCAACTACGTCTCGCGCCACGGCTATTCGCTGTTCGGCTGGTGGCGGCTGGTCATTGGCACCGTCGGCCTGGCGGCGCTGTTCGTCTGGGGGTGAGGCGGCACAGTTAGTTTATCGCCATTCGGCCGTCGCTGATTGGGCTCCTTAAGCCACTTCCGCAACAACTAACCCCGAGACGGTTCCGTCACGCCGAGATCGCCACCGAGGTCTTCAAGCAGATCACGGAACCTGTCGAGAATGGCGATCATGGAGGGCCCGCGCGGCGGCGCGGCGGTCCATGTCCTTCCACTCGCCGATCATACAGAATGTGCGGTCGCCGGTCTTGATCAAGGCGCCCTTACGAAAGCCCGTCGCGTCAAGGGAGATATTCTCATGCGCCTCGATGAAGGCCTGTTCCTTGCCTGGCTTCGGACGAAAGCGGACTACGTTGTAGGCAGTCATAGCTTCCTCCGATCACTTTGAGCGCAATATTCTAAAGCGCGTCGCATCTGAAGCGATTCATGCAACGCGCTTTAAGTTCTTATTTTTATGCATGTCGTTGTCCCAAAACCGCTGCGCACTTTTGGGCGACATGCATTAGCGACGGCCGCGCTAGGGGCGGGCCTCCAGCACCATGTTGAACGGCGTCTCCGCGGCGCGACGGAATCGCTTGAAGCCGCCGCCGGTCACCACCTTGCGTAGCCTCGCCTCGCCGGCCTGGGCGCCAAGCCCGAGCCCGACTTCCTGCGACAGCGACGCGGGCGTGCACACGAACGTGGAAGCGGCATAGTAGACGCGTCCGACGGGATTGAGGTTCGCCGCTAGATGATCATGCGCGAACGGCTCGACGATCATCCACGTGCCATCCGGCTTGAGCGACCTGTGGACATGGGTGGCGGCGCCGGCTGGGTCGCCCATGTCGTGAAGGCAATCGAAGAAAGCGACGAGGTCATAGGTGCCGGGATAGGTCTTGGCGGCCGCGACCTCGAAGCGCGCGTTGGCGCCGACGCCGGCTTCCTCGGCGGCCTTGCGGGCGCGCTCGATGGAAGGGGCGTGATAGTCGAAGCCGACGAAGCGCGAATTGGGGAAAGCACGTGCCATGAGCACGGTCGATGCGCCATGACCGCATCCGACATCCGCGACCTTCGCGCCGCGTTCGAGCTTCTCGACGACGCCCTCCAGAGCCGGCAGCCAGGAGCCGATCAGATTGGCATTATAGCCTGGACGGAAGAACCGTTCCGTGCCGCGAAACAGACATGCGCTATGATCGTGCCATGCAACGCCCTTGCCGGACTGGAATGCCTGCCTCACCTTTTCTTCATCGAGCCACAGCGCGGATAGAACCTCGAATGCGCCAGCCATGAAGGCCGGGCTATCTTCATCGGCGAACACCAGCTCCTGCTCGGCATTGAGATAGAACTCGTCGTTGGCTTCATCGTAGTCGACGTAGCCCGCAGCCGCCTGCCCGGAAAGCCATTCCCTTACAAGGCGTTCCTGGGTGCCGGTGCGTGTCGAAAGTTCGGCGGCCGTCATCTTGCCGCCTTCGCGCAATGCCTTGAACAGGCCGAGTCTGTCTCCCAGCAAGACCCCCGCGCCCGTAGCGATCGCACCGAGATCGCCGACCATCTTCCCCAAGAATGCGTCCAACTTTTCCTGACTCGCTTCAGACATCGGAATCTCCCTTTGGGCTCGATCTCTCCAACCGCGTTCGGTGACCCCGATCCTGGTTTCAGATCGGCTCCGGCAGCGGCCATACAGGCTGGTGAAGTTTACTTGAGCGTGAGGGCGGCGGATAATGCCGAATTATCATCGCGACGATGCAGACGAGACATCGGCGAGGGGCGTTTCATGGAGATGCACGAAATCCGCTATTTTCTGGCGGCCAGCGAGACTCTCAACTTTCATCGCGCGGCGGATCTCGTTCACGTCGGCCAGCCTGCGCTGACGCGGGCCATACAGAAGCTGGAGGCGGAACTTGGCGGTTATCTTTTCCACCGCGAGAAAACCCGCGTCCGGCTCACCGATTTTGGCTGTCTGATGCGGACCCATCTGGACGAAGTATTCCAGCGTTCGGAGACTGCGAAGAGGACGGCCAGGAGTTTCCTCTCTCTGGAAACCGCGTCGCTGACGCTCGGTGTGATGTGCACCATAGGCCCGCTGCGCTTCATCGGTTTCCTCAATGCTTTTCGAGAGCGCTATCCAGGCATAGAAGTGACAGTGATCGAGGGCCCAGCAAGCCATCTCACCGACCTTCTGACCGAGGGCAAGCTTGACGTCGCCCTGCTGGCCAGGCCTGAACCATTCGACCATGGTCTGAAGGCGGATCCTGTTTACCGGGAGCGCTTCGGACTCGCCTTCTCGACCGGCCATCCTTTCGAGATGCGCAATACGCTTCATCTTACCGACGTTCGCGGCGAAGCCTATCTTGAGCGCATCAATTGCGAATATGGCGATCACATAGACGGGCTCTGCCGGAATATCGGCTTCGATATCCGCAGCGCCTTTCGCAGCGAGCGCGAGGATTGGATTCTGGCGATGATCGCTGCGGGCATGGGCGTCTGCTTCATCGCGGAGTACTCGGCCAGCCATCCCGGTGTCTGTCACAGGCCCGTCGTCGACCCTGAAATCATACGCGAGGTGTCGCTCGTTTCAGTGGCCGACCGCTTGCCTTCACCTGTTGTCTCGGCTTTTGCCAAGGCGGTGAAGGAGCACGACTGGCAAACGGTCCAATAGGTGCTCCGGTCGTAGCCAAAATCGACTGCGTTCATCACTCTTCAGAACTTTTTCATGCTGATTTCATGACTTCGAACGACCCCTCGCGTTCTCTCTCACACGCCGTCCCCACACGCTTCGGGCGTCGAACTGAGGAGATAAAAGATGATCAACCGCGTCTTGGGAATTCTCGTGATCGGCGCGGCGACCACCGCGTCCGCTGGTGATAGTCTGAACCGCCACATTCTCGAGCGGGCAGCAAGCTGCTGGCCTACGCAGACGGCGATGCGCGGAATCAGCTTCAGCGCAGATGTCCACGTCAGCTTCACGAGCGAGGGTCACGTCAGTGTCATCGAAATCGTCGACGTTGCGCCACAGACCGAGACGTTCAAGGCCTTGGCCAAGGATTTCGCGAACGCATTGAAGCAGTGTGGCCCGTACGGTACCGAAGGCATGAGCGAAATGGACCTCAATCTCTCATGGCCGCTGTAAGCGCAGCGAAGTCGCTGCTACTTCGTCACCGAGAATTCGTAACGCTTGAAGCGAGACAGAAGGATGTATTCGTTTGTGGCTCCAGATGTGCCTCTCAGGTTGCGGAACACAGCGGCACAGCCCGTCAGCTTACGCGGATAGGCGCTGCACAGGCTGTCGCCCTGCACCCACATCCGACCGGTCACGACCTCCGCACCAACTGTTCTGGTCACGCTGCCGTCTGCCGCAATCACAGCATGGTAGGCTGAGACATTGGGCAGAATCTGGCGTCCCGTCAACTCGTGTCCGAATATGAGATTGCCGATGTCGATGCCGTTCATCCGTTCAGCGGATCCCGGTTCCATTCCGGTGGGAAGCTCGGAAACCCCCGCCTTCCTCAAGCCGTCGAGCAGGCGAGCGATGTCCTCCGGTTGCTTGTAGACGAAGAACTGCTGCGCGATTAGCAGGTTCGGCTGCCCCTCCTGCCTTTCCGACAGCACGCTTCGGAGCTGCTCCAGGGCAGAGGCCGCTTCCGGCAGGCGATCGAGATGCGCAAGCGCCGCGACAAGAACATGCAGGCCGTAGAACTTCGTCCACGGATTGGGCGAGCGGACATCGACCTGCTCAAGCTGCGCGACCGCCTCCTCGTAGCGGCCTTGACCGAACGCCGCCAAGCCAGCCTGGTAGTGTCGCCACTCCGTCCATCCGGGATCGACGCGTAAGGCCGCATCGAGAAAGGTTCGCCCCTCGGCCGGCCTGCCGTTGAAGTTGAGGGCCTGGCTCAGCCCTTCGTAGGTCCAGGAATCGCTTGGGTCGAGCGCTATCGCCTTTTGCAGGGCAGCCACCGCCTCGTCGGACCTATGCTCCCGGACCAGAAGCTCGGAATTCAGCTGATAGTAACCGGGAGACGGATTTCCGGCAGCGATGGCCAGACTGCCGTAGAGCTCGTCGTCAATTTCGGTCCAACTGAGTCCGAGAGCTTGTCTCCTTACCTCGTCGGCATCCCAGTGGAGCCACGCCAATTCCGCGGCCGCCGCGCCGAAATCGGCATCCAGCGCCAAGGCCTGGCGTAGGTAGCCAGATGCTTCCACCGTGCCTGATGGTGTATCCGTTCGTCGCGCCTCGATAGCGCGCCGAAAAGCCTGGTAAGCTTCCGGATCGTCAGTATCGCCGGACACGGCCAGGTTTGCTTTTCCCGGGACGAGCTTTAGCTGCAGCGCGGCGACAATCTGACCGGTCACCTGATCCTGGAGCTTGAACACATCGGTGAATGGACCTTCGAACCGCTCGGCCCAGATCTGGCCAACCGTCGTGGCATCGACCAAGTGCGCATTGATGCGCACTTCATCGCCGAGACGTCGAACGGAGCCCTCCAGCAGGTAGCGGACGCCGAGCTCTTTCGCGATCTTCGCCGGCGGCAGACCGCTGTTGCGATATGCACGCGCGGCATTGCGCGAGACGACGAACAGGCCGGGAACGCGCGCCAGTTCTGTCGTCAGATCGTCCGCGAAACCGTTGGCAAGATAGGCCTGCTCCTCGGCTTCGCTGAGGTTTGCGAACGGCAGAACCGCGATCGAGAGGGAGGTCGGCACTTCCGTGTCAAATGTGGGGCTCCAGATGAACACCGCGACTGCGGCAACGGTTGCCAGTACAGCGGTTACAAACATCAGGCCGCGCCTGCCCTTAATCTCGCGCGGGTCAGGAGAGCCAGTGCCGTAAATCTGCGGGTAGCGATCGTGAGGTATGCCGGGCGCTTCGGTTTCGGGGACAAAGCGATATCCCCGTCGCGCGACTGTCTTTAGCAGGCTCTGCTTCTCGTCGCCGATGGCTTTCCTGATTTCGCTGATGCACTGGGAAAGGCTGTTTTCCGTCACCGCGATGCCGGGCCAGACGGTGTCCAGGAGCTCCTCCTTGGTCACAACACGGTTGGCGTTGGCGACCAGATGCTTCAGAACCGCGAGCGATTGAGGCCTCAGCGGGACATCTTCACCATGCTCGCCGTGCAGGAGACCGGCGTCGAAGTCGAACTCGACACCGTTTAGAACAAGGCTCGGCTGACTGATTAGGTTCAAAGCTGCACTCGATCATCGTGCTGATCGTTCGGGCGGCATGTTGCTTGGCAGGCCGCCTTGAACTTGAGAATCGGCGCCTGCCGCCGAAAGTCAACTGGAGTTTGAAAGTCGGCATTGTCTCCCGGGACGAAACCTTCGCGCTGCGATCGCAAAAGTCCGGAAATGGCGCACCGACAAGCGGTAGCGCCCGCACGTTTCTTCTCGGCGTTGCGGCTACCGTTATATTCTGGCCCGATCAATGAGGCCTGAGCTTAGTTCCGCCCGTAAAAAACATTCTCGACATGCACCGGCCAGCGCCACGGCAGCACCGCGACCATGTCGAAGCGCACCGACAATCTTTCATAGTCGGATTGGCGCGACAGCCAGAGATCGGCGGCGCTTTCGATGCGGCGCTCCGATTCGTAAGCGATAGCCTCCATCGCTTCCATCAGTGTGCGGCGCGCCTTCACCTCGACGATCAGCACCAGGTCGCCGCGCCGCGCGATCAGGTCGATCTCGCCGAACCGCGTGCGGTGGCGGCGCGCCAGGATCCGGTAGCCCTTCACCATCAATGCCGCAGCCGCCAGCCACTCGCTGCGGTGGCCGCGCCGATAGGCCCGCTGGCGGCTGGCGACCGGGCGTTCAGCCATCGCCGTCTTTCCCGGTGTCGCCCTCTTTCCCAGTATCCTTGAGTTCGAGCAGCCGCCGGTAAAGCGCCTGCTTCTGTCCGCCGGTCATCTTGGCGGCTTCCGCCGCCGCCTTGGAGGCCGGCATCTCGGCGGCAAGCGAAAGCAGAAGCCGGTCGATGTCGGCTGGTTCGTCGGCCGTTGCTTCCGACGGGCCGACGCAGATGACGATCTCGCCCTTCGGCGTGTCGGCGGCCGCGTAATGATCGGCGAGCGACTGCAAGGTGCCGGTCCGCATTTCCTCGAAGGTCTTGGTCAGCTCGCGGCCGATCGCGGCCTTGCGGGCGCCCCCCAGCGCCTCGACCATGGCACTGAGCGTCTCGGCCAGCCGTCGCGGCGATTCGAAGAATATCAGCGTCGCCGGCACCGCTTTCAGCGCTTCCAGCCGCGCCAGCCGCTGTCCAGTCTTCACCGGCAGGAAGCCGGCAAACAGAAAGGCGTCGGAGGGCAGGCCTGACGCCGTCAGCGCCGCAAGCGGCGCCGACGGGCCGGGGATCGGCACGACGCGAATGCCCTGGTCAAGCGCCTCGCCGACCAATCGGTAGCCGGGATCGGAGATCAGCGGCGTGCCGGCGTCCGAGATCAGCGCCACGCTCTGCCCGGCCAGCAAGGCTGCGATCAGTTTTGGGCCGGCCTCGGCGGCATTGTGCTCGTGATAGGCAGTGGTGCGGCGGCGGATGCCGTAGCGGTCGAGCAGCACGCGGCTGACACGCGTGTCCTCGCAGGCAACGATATCGGCGGCGGCGAGCGTTTCAAGCGCGCGTAATGTGATATCGGCGAGATTGCCGATCGGCGTCGCCACCAGGTAGAGCGCCGGCGCGAGCGGCCGGGCTGGTATTTCGGTCTGGCCGATCACATAGCTGCGTCTTGCCAACTCGCCGGTCACCGGTGTCCCCCGTCAGGCTCTGACACTTTGAATGCATTCGGCCCTGTTTGGCACGGCTCACGCTCGGTTGCAAAACCCGTGCCGAATTGAAGCGCTCGCCATGCCTTCGCCACAGTACGGAACGAAACCATGCCCGGCGGATTTACCCCTGATCTCGGGAGGAGCAGGATGGACAGTCTTAAGATACAGGACGTTTTCGAACCCTACTATGCAGGGCGCAAGGGCTTTGCCGCGCGAAAGGACAATGGTCAGCCTGCCAAAACCGCCGGCTTGGCCAAAAAGCCGCGAAAGCGTCGTCCTTCAAAGGCAACCGACCTGGAAATCAAGCCTTCGACCGGCACCGGTAGCACGATGGAGCACTGACCAGACGATGCCCAATCGCTTCGACATTTTCATCACCCGCCTTGAAACGAAAAGCTCCCGCAATGGAGCGCCCTCACATCCCATAAGCGATCAAAACCGCGCCCGCCGCGACAAGGGCGACGCCAAGCCGGCTCGCTCCGGTGAGGCGGACGCCGAGAAAGACCACGCCAAGCGCCGCCACAATCATGACGCTTAATTCCTCGACACAGACGGATGCGATCCTTCGCGCCCCCTCTGTCCTGCCGGACATCTCCCCTTTGGGGGGAGATTAGCAGCTTCCGCGCTCCGCTCATTCCTCAAACGTTGGCGATTGGCGAAAGCCGGCGTGAGATCAATCTCCCCTTTGGGGGAGATGTCCGGCAGGACAGAGGGGGGCGCTGTCCCTCCGGCGGCGAAGGTTCGCTCCTGCCGCCCTGAATGACCAAGGCATGGTGCTCTACCGCGCCAAATCCGCCACCACCGCATCGAGCACGATCATGCCGGCCGGCGTGGCGCGCAGGCGGGCATTGCCGATCGGCGCCACCAGCCCCTCGCCCTGCAGTACCGACAGCCGCGCCGTCGACAGGCCGCGGCCGGAAAACGCCTCGTAGCGCGAGAGATCGATGCCCTCGGCCAGCCTCAGCCCCATCAGCAGGAACTCGTCGGCCTCCTCAGAGCGCGTCAGGATCTCGCCGCCGGTGACGCCGTGGCCCTTGGCCTCGACCAGATTGACCCAGGTTTCCGGCATTCTTTCGGCGATCGTCACCACGCGGCGGCCGTTTTCGACGAAGCGGCCATGCGCGCCGGGACCGACGCCGACATATTCGCCATAGCGCCAATAGGTGAGATTGTGCCGGCTTTCTGCACCTGATCTGGCGTGGTTGGAAATCTCGTACGCCGGCAGCCCGTGTGCGGCGGTGATCTCCTGCGTCAGCGCATAGAGATCGGCGGCATGGTCGTTGTCGGGAATGACGAACTTCTTTGCCGCATGCAGCGCGTGGAACGGCGTGCCTTCCTCGATGGTCAGCTGGTAGAGCGACAGATGGTCGGCGGCATGCCCGATCGCCTGTTCCAGCTCCGCCTGCCACGCTTCCGGCGTCTGGCCGGGCCGTGCATAGATCAGGTCGAAGGACAGCCGCGGAAAGATCTCGCGCGCCAGGCCGATCGCATGCAGTGCTTCATCGACATTGTGCAAACGGCCGAGGAAGCGCAGATCCTTGTCGTTCAGCGCCTGCACGCCGAGCGACACGCGGTTAACGCCCGCCGCCCGGTAGCCGCGAAAGCGCTCGGCCTCGACCGAGGAGGGGTTGGCTTCCAGCGTCACCTCGATGCCGGCGGGCACCGTCCAGTTCTTCGCCACCGCGTCCAGCACCGTCGCCACGGTTTCCGGCTTCATCAGCGATGGCGTGCCGCCGCCGAGAAAAATGCTGGTCACCTCGCGCGGTCCGGTGCGGTTGCGCATTGTCGCAAGCTCGGTCTCGAAGGCGCGCGCAAAACGCTCCTGGTCGACCGGCTGGTGGCGGACATGGCTGTTGAAGTCGCAATAGGGGCACTTGGCCGCGCAGAACGGCCAGTGGACGTAAACGCCGAAGCCGGGGCTGCGGTCGAGCAGCATGGTCATTTCACGGCCGATCGTGCCAAATCCAGTCTGGCTTGCGCGAATTTCTGGAAGGCGCGGGCGCGGTGCGACAACGCCGTCGGCTGGCCGGGCTTCCAGCCATGTTTTTCCTCTGCAGTCATCTCGCCGAAGGTCTTTTCGAAACCGTCCGGCACGAACACCGGATCGTAGCCGAAGCCGAGTTCGCCGCGCGGCGGCCATATCAGCGTGCCCTCGACCTCGCCGCGGAAATATTCGGCCGCGCCGTCGGGAAAGGCCAGGCAGATGACGGCGACGAAGCGGCCCTTGCGCTGCGCAGGCGCGACCGCGCCGACTTCCTGCAACGCCACTTCCGCTCGCTGCATCGCCATGCCGAAATCGCGGGACCCGTCCGGCGCCTCGGCCCAATTGGCGGTATAGACGCCGGGCGCTCCGCCCAGCGCATCGACACACAGGCCGGAATCGTCCGACAATGCCGGCAGGCCTGTCGCCTTGGCGGCGGCAAAAGCCTTGATATAGGCGTTCTCCTCGAAGGTGGTGCCGGTCTCGTCCGGCTCCGGCAGGCCGTATTCCTTGGCCGACTTCGCTTCTATGCCGAATGGCGCCATCAGATCGGCGAATTCGCGCAATTTGCCGGCATTATGGCTGGCAACGACAATTCTGTGCCCATCAAGCGAATGCATCAGAGGCCCCAGATTCTTGGCTCGGCGAATTCGATCGAATTGCCGGAAGGGTCGCGAATATAGATCGAACGGCCGCCTTGCGGCCATTCGAACTCGCTTTCGATGGCAATCTTCTTCGCTTCCAGATGCGCGCTCCAGCGCACGATCTCGTCCGCGCTTGCCGCAAAGCAGAGATGGCCGTCGCCGACGGTGCCGTGCGGCGGCACTTTCAGCCTGGCATCGGGCGCCGGCGGCACCTTGGTCGCCTCGGCGTTGAAGATGAGCAGCACGCCGTCCCCGCAACGGAAGAAAAGATGCCTACCGTCGACCTTGCCCAGCAGATCGAGCCCGAGCACATCGGTGTAGAAGGTTTCCGCAGCAGCGAGGTCTGTGACGTATAGCGCTGACTCAAGGATAGCGGAGGGTTGCATCAGGCACCCCCCTCTGGCCTGCCGGCCATCTCCCCCGCAAGGGGGGAGATTGGCAGCGTCAGCGTCACCGCGCTTTCTGCTGCCTTGAAATTGGTCGAAGGCGATTGATACAGCCGATCTCCCCCCTTGCGGGGGAGATGGCCGGTAGGCCAGAGGGGGGTGTGAAGGATCGCCAGCCTCATCGATTCAGCCAAAAGCTACGCTACAGCCATCTGCTGCAGGCTGACCAGTCGCTGGATGCCCTTCTTGGCCAATTCCATCAGCGCCGTGAACTGCTCTTCCGAGAAAGGCTCGCCCTCGGCCGTGCCTTGGATCTCGACGATGCCGCCCTTGCCGGTCATGACGAAGTTGGCGTCGGTGCCGGCCGAGGAGTCTTCGAGATAGTCGAGGTCGATGACCGGCTGGCCGTCATGGATGCCGCAGGAGATAGCCGCGACATGGTCCTTCAGCACCTTGGCGACGCTGGCCATCTGCCGGGCTTCCATCCAGCGCAGGCAGTCATGGAGTGCCACCCAGCCGCCGGTGATCGACGCGGTGCGCGTGCCGCCATCGGCCTGGATCACGTCGCAGTCGACGGTGATCTGCTGCTCCCCGAGCGCCTGCAGGTCGACCACGGCGCGCAGCGAACGGCCGATCAGCCGCTGGATTTCGAGTGTGCGGCCGCCTTGCTTGCCGGCCGAAGCTTCGCGACGCATGCGCTCGCCGGTCGAGCGCGGCAGCATGCCGTATTCCGCCGTCACCCAGCCCTTTCCAGAATTGCGCATCCAGCCCGGCACTTTTTCCTCGAGGCTGGCCGTGCACAGCACATGGGTGTCGCCGAACTTCACCAGGCACGAACCTTCCGCGTGCTTGGAGACGCCGCGCTCGAAGGAGATGGCGCGCATTTCGTCGAATTGGCGTTTAGAAGGGCGCATTCAGGCTTTTTTCCTATCTTTTTCGGAATCGTGGCCGGCTTGTAGCCGCATGGGGCGCAGGGCGCAAAGGAAAATGGCCGGTTGCGCGGGTGTGGCCGAAGTCTATATCTTTGGGCCGGAGGTGTTTGGCTCGAATGACCAAGGCAGTCGATCCCGGTTCCCAGTCGGCGGCAGTGCTCCAGTCGCCCGCGCTTCAATCGCCCGCACTCCAGTCGCTCGACATGCGCTCGCGCGACATCTTTCGGCGCATTGTCGATTCTTATCTGAAGGACGGCGAGCCGGTCGGCTCACGCAGCCTGTCGCGTATCCTGCCGTCGTCGCTGTCGCCCGCCACCATCCGCAACGTGATGAGCGATCTCGAGCATCTCGGCCTGATTTATGCGCCGCATATCTCGGCCGGCCGATTGCCGACCCAGGCCGGCCTGCGCTTCTTCGTCGATGCTTTTATGGAGCTTGGCGACCTCTCCGACGAGGAGCGCCGCACCATCGAGGCGCAGGTACGCGCCTCCGGCTCGGGCGCGACGCTGGAACATCTGCTCACCGAAGCCAGCCAGATGCTGTCCGGCATGTCGCGCGGCGCCGGCCTCGTGCTTGCCGCCAAGAACGAGGTGCCGCTAAAGCACATCGAGTTCATCCAGCTCGAGCCGAACAAGGCGCTGGCCGTGCTGGTGTCGCAGAACGGCGACGTCGAAAATCGCGTCGTCGACCTGCCCGCCGGCATCACCGTCTCGCAATTGCATGAAGCTTCGAACTTCCTCAATGCCCATATCCGTGGCCGCACGCTGGCCGAGGCGCGGATCGAAATCGCCCGCATCAAGGAAGAGACCAAGGCCGCCCTCGACACGCTGTCGCAGGATCTGGTCGAGAAGGGCCTTGCGGTCTGGGCAGGCGCCGAGAGCGGCCTGCCGGCGCGTCTCATCGTGCGCGGCCGCGCCAACCTGCTGGAAAATGTCACCGCGCAGGCCGACATCGAGCTGTTGCGGCATTTGTTCGAGGATCTGGAGACGCAGGACGGGCTGATCCAGCTTCTCGACCTTGCCGAGGAAGGGTCCGGTGTGCGCATCTTCATCGGCTCGGAAAACAAGCTGTTTTCGCTGTCCGGCTCGTCGCTGGTCGTGGCGCCCTATCGCGACAAGGACGCCCGCGTCATCGGCGCGCTCGGCGTCATCGGCCCGACCCGGCTGAACTATGCACGCATCGTGCCGATGGTCGACTATACCGCGCAGCTTATTTCCCGCATGCTGCGATAATGTATGTCGCCCAAAAGCTTGCCCTCGGGTGAGCAGCGGTTTTGGGATAACGACATGCATAAAAACAAGAAAGCAAAGCGCGTCGCAGGAACCCTTCAAACGTGACGCGCTTTGGGTGGACCTCAAGGAGAAAAAAATGGCGCTGGAATCATTCAAGGCTCAGATCAGCCTGTTGCTCGAGCAGATGATCAACCAGCCTGAGGATCAGCATGAAGTGCAGGAGCAGCTGCGCGAAAAGCTGAGGGAAATGCGCGCCATGGGCCTGCCGCTGCCGGCCGATCTCGTCGCGCTCGAAAAGCGCCTCGATGATGATTTTTACGCGGCCGGAAACTGAGCCCGAAAGACAAACGGTCGATTGCTTCAACTCTCCGTGTGCTGGACCACTCAAAGCGGAACTTGATCGGTGGGTTCGCCTGGCCGGCGGCGCTGGTGCAATCGAATCCGACCCTCAGGGAGTACACGCCTGCCAGCCTTTGTGCGACAAAGCTCAGTCTTAAAAGGTCGATTCCGATTTCGGGGTCATGCGCTAAGGCCGAAACCATGACCCTCACCGGATTCCTCGCTTATAGCGCGGCCCTCGGCATCGCCGCTGCCATCCCTGGCCCGGGGCTCACCGCGCTTATTGCGCGAGCGCTCGGGTCCGGCTTTCGCTCGGCGCTCGCCATGTCTTTCGGGCTGATGCTCGGCGATCTCACCTATCTCACCGCCGTGGTGCTCGGCCTCGCTCTCGTCGCGCAGACCTTCGGCATGGCCTTCCTGGCGATCAAATGGCTGGGCGTCGCCTATCTCGCCTTCCTTGGCTGGCGCTTCTGGACGAGCGGCATCACGTCCGAAACGGTGGAGGCGAAGAAGGGCAGGGGCGGGCTGGTGTCCAGCTTTATTGCCGGCCTCGCCGTCACGCTCGGCAATCCGAAGACGATGATCTTCTATCTCGCCATCACGCCGACCATCGTCGATCTGAAGACCGTTACGCTCGCCGACTACGGCATCCTCGTGGCGCTCACGCTCGTCGTGCTCCTGATGGTGCTGGTGCCCTATCTGGCGCTGGCGGCCAAAGCGCGCGGGTTCCTGAAGTCGCCGCGCGCGCTGAGGGCGCTGAACCGCACCGCCGCCGGTTTCATGGTCGGAGCGGCCGCTGCGATCGCCGCCCGGCAATAGGCCACTTTGGCCTCGGCTGGAATGCTTTTCCGGGGCGAGTGTGTTTTCAGCATGCGACCCACTCGGATATTTTCAAACGGCAGACTATCTTGCGCGGCCGAAGGCTTTATCCTGCCTGGTCGAGACTTAGTTGCCTGACTCTTGCCCGTCTGACTCTTGCCCGCCTAACTCTTGGGAGCGAAACCAATGAACAAGCCCGCCACCACCGCGCATACGCCGGGCCGCGGCCGCATCTACAATTCGATCACCGAGACGATCGGCGACACGCCGCTGGTGCGGCTCGACAAGTTCGCCAATGAAAAAGGCGTCGTTGCCAATCTGCTGGCCAAGCTCGAATTCTTCAATCCGATCGGCTCGGTCAAGGATCGTATCGGCGTCTCGATGATCGAGGCGCTGGAGGCATCGGGCAGGATTGCACCCGGCAGGACCACGCTGATCGAGCCGACCTCGGGCAACACCGGCATCGCGCTCGCCTTCGCCGCCGCCGCCAAGGGCTACAAGCTGATCCTGACCATGCCGGAAACCATGTCGGTCGAACGCCGCAAGATGCTGGCGCTGCTCGGCGCCGAACTGGTGCTGACCGAAGGGCCGAAAGGCATGAAGGGCGCCATCGCCAAGGCCGACGAGCTGGCCGCGACGCTGCCCGACGCCGTTATTCCGCAGCAGTTCGAAAATCCGGCCAATCCGGAAATCCACCGCCGCACCACGGCCGAGGAAATCTGGAACGACACTCAAGGCGAGGTCGACATCTTCGTCGCCGGCATCGGCACCGGCGGCACCATCACCGGCGTCGGCCAGGTGCTGAAGCAGCGCAAGCCCTCTGTGCACGTCGTCGCCGTCGAGCCGGAAGCCTCGCCAGTGCTGTCGGGCGGCCAGCCCGGTCCGCACAAGATCCAGGGAATCGGTGCCGGCTTCGCGCCGAAGATCCTCGACACGACGATCTATGACGAGATCGTCAAGGTCTCCAACGAGGATTCGGTCGCCAATGCGCGGCTCGTTGCCCGCCTCGAAGGCGTGCCGGTCGGCATCTCGTCGGGCGCTGCCCTGCAGGCGGCGATCGTCGTCGGCTCACGCCCGGAGAACAAGGGAAAGAACCTCGTCGTCGTCATCCCGTCCTTCGCCGAGCGCTACCTGTCGACGATCCTGTTCGAAGGGCTGGGGGCTTAGGTTCTCGACACGGTAGCGATTCTTCGCGCCCCCTCTGCCCTGTCGGGCATCTCCCCCACTTGGGGGGAGATCGGCAGCTTCAGCGCGCCGCTCATTCCTGCAACGTTGGTGATTGGCGAAAGCCGGAATGAGGGCCGATCTCCCCCCAAGTGGGGGAGATGTCCGGTAGGACAGAGGGGGGCGCTGTCCCTCCAGCATAAAAAGCTTCTGCATCGACCTTCGGTCTGGACCGCTGAAAAAACACCTGTGGCGGCCGTCTCTCGCTTGAGTAGGGCAGCGCTTCCGGTTCAGATCGTCGTCTGGCTGGCGGAGGATTTGGTGTACAAGCTTTATACGCGTGCAAACACCGGCGGTTTCGTCGTCGAGGCGGCGCTCGCTTTGGCGGGTGTGCCTTTCGACCAGATCGATGTTCCGAAGGGCCGATCCGACCAGGCCTTTCTCGACATCAGCCCCTTGAACCAGGTGCCGGTCCTGATCTTGCCGGACGGAAGCTCGATGACCGAATCGGCGGCGATCTGCATCCTGCTTGCCGAGCGCCACCCGGAAGCAGCTCTGGCGCCGGCAGCGAACTCGCCTGACCGCGCCGACTTCCTGCGCTGGATGACCTTCATGTCGTCGGCCGTCTATCAGGCTGATCTGCGGTTCTTCTATGCTCATCGCTACACGGTCGATCCCGGCGGCGTGGAAGCCGTCAAGCAGGCGGCGATCTCAGAAATGGATCGCGGCTTCGCCATTCTCGATGCCGCCCTCGAAAGCCGCGACTGGCTGGTCGGCGGCCGGCTCTCGCTGGCCGACATCTATCTCGTCATGCTGGTGGCCTGGCATCCCGAGATTGAAAAGGTCGCCAGCACCTGGCCGAACATCGAGCGCCTGTGGGCCAAATTGCGGGGGCATCAGGTGATGCGGACGCTGAACGCCTCCCACGCCATGTGGCCAGCCTGAACCGATCGCGCGCAACCACAGCTCAGTCCTTCGCTGTGCGGCCGAGCCCCGCCCGCCGTTCCTGCAGGAACCGGCGCACGGCCGGGTCGCGTTCGAGGCCGATCGCCCGGTCATAGGCCTCAGTCGCTTCCAGGATTTTGCCGAGCCTGGCCAGAAGACCGGCACGTGCGGCCCAATAGGGCTGGTAGTCGGCAAGCCGCTTGTCTCCACCAAGCTCATCAAGTGCATTCAATCCCGCCGCGGCGCCGTCGGCCTCGGCAATGGCCACGGCGCGGTTGATCGACACCACCGGCGAGCCGGCAATCACCGACAGCGCGTCGTAAAGATGTTTGATCGCGACCCAGTCGGTCCGGCCGGTCAGCCGCCGCGTGGTATGGGCGGATTGCACGGCTGCCTCGAGCTGGTAGCGGCCGACGACGCCCTTGGTCGCGGCGCGCCTCAGCAGGATCTCAGCTTCGTCGATCAAGGCGCCGTCCCACAGCGCAAGCTCCTGCGCGGCCAATGGCACATAGTCTCCGCCGGCGTTGCGCCGCGCCGCACGCCGCGCCTCGGCAAACAGCATCAGCGCCAGCAGGCCGAGCGCTTCCGGCTCGTCCGGCATCAGCGACGCGACCAGCCGGCCGAGCCAGATGCCTTCGGTCGCGAGATTGCGGCGCCGGGTTTCGGTGCCGGCCGGGTCGGACCAGCCTTCGGCGAACGCGGCGTAGATCGCTTCCAGCACCGCATCCAGCCGCTCGCCGAGCTCTGCCCGCTCCGGCACGCGGAACGGAATGCCGGTCTCGCGGATGCGGCTTTTGGCGCGAACCAGGCGCTGCCCCATCGTAGCCGGCGACACCAGGAAGGCCGAGGCGATCGTCGCTGCGTCGAAGCCCAGAATGGTTTGCAGGATCAGCGGCGCGCGTACGCCGGCTTCGATCGCCGGATGGGCGCAGGCAAACATCAGCCGCAGCCGCTCGTCGGGCAGGTCTTCGTCGGCCATGCGGGCCTCGATCTCCTCTGCGATCAGCCTGAGATGGTCGCGGCCTGCCTCGCTGGCCAGCTGCCGTCTGACGGCGTCGACGCGGCGTCTGCGCGCCACCGTCAGCAGCCAGGCTTCCGGCTTCTGCGGCACGCCGGTTTGCGGCCAGCGCTCCAGCGCCGCTGCAAAGGCGTCGGCCAGCGCGTCCTCGGCGCCGGCCACGTCACGCATGCGTGCGGCCAGATAGGCGACCAGCTTGCCGTAGCTTTGGCGGGCGGCCGCTTCCGCCGCGGCCCGCGCGGGGTCGGGCTGTTCCGACATCACATGGTCAGTTCCCAGATCGGCCGCACCTCGACCGTGCCGGTGCTGGCGGCGGGGCATCGCGCCGCCCAGGCAATCGCGGCGTCGGCGTCCTCCGCCTCGATCATGTAGAAGCCGGCAAGTTGCTCCTTGGTGTCGGCATAGGGGCCGTCGAGCACGTTCGTTTTGCCGTTGGCCATCCGCACCGAGGTCGCGGCCTGGGTCGGCTTCAGCCGGTCGCCGGCCAACCAGGCGCCGGACTTCTTCAACGCCTCGGTATAGGCGCCATAGGCTGCGCTGATCTCGTAGGTCTTGTCCGTCGGCGCGGCCGCCATCGCGGCTTCGTTCACGTAGATCAAAAGCATGTATCGCATGGTCTTCTCCCATTTTCGAAGGCCGCATCGTTGCGAGCCGAACGTATGTCGCGCGGCCTCGCGCGATTTCGACAGGCGCTGCAAAAATCTTTCGGCCCGGCCACCGTCTTGCGCAAGCCTGCATGTCCGGCGGCATCAACCGTTGGTCTAATCGGCGCAATTGCGGGTTGGCATTTCCTGCCCGCTGTCTAAACTCGCCGCGGGTCGTGCGGTGGCAAATATTTTAGGGAGGAAATATGCGCAATTTCAGGACGAAGTTTATTGCCGCCGGCGCGCTGTCGCTGTCGCTGGGCCTTGGCGCGGTGTCGGCCACGGCGCAGGAATTCATCAACGTGCTGACCGGCGGCACCTCGGGCGTCTATTATCCGCTCGGCGTCGCGCTGTCGGAAATCTACGGCAAGGGTATCGAAGGCGCCCGCACCCAGGTGCAGGCGACGAAAGCTTCGGTCGAGAACCTCAACCTGCTGCAGCAGGGCAAGGGCGAGATCGCCTTCGCGCTCGGCGATGCCGTCAAACTGGCCGCCGAGGGCAACACCGAAGCCGGCTATCCGGGCAAGCTCGACAAGCTGCGCGGCATCGCCGCGATCTATCACAACTACATCCAGATTGTCGCCAGCAAGGAGTCCGGCATCAAGACGCTCGCCGACCTCAAGGGCAAGAGCCTGTCGGTCGGCGCGCCGGCCTCCGGCACCGAGCTCAATGCCCGCGCCATCTTCGCCGCTGCCGGGCTGAAATACGAGGATCTCGGACGGGTCGAGTATCTGCCCTTTGCCGAATCGGTCGAGCTGATCAAGAACCGCCAGCTCGACGCCACGCTGCAATCGGCCGGCCTCGGCGTTGCCTCGATCCGCGATCTCGCCACGTCGGTGCCGATCAACGTCGTTGCAGTACCGGCGGAGGACGTCGCCAAGATCGGCTCGCCCTATCTTTCGGTGGCCATTCCCAAGGGCACCTATGAGGGCCAGACCGAGGATGTCGCGACTGCCGCCGTCGGCAATTTCCTCATCACCCACGCCGACGTCTCCGACGAGACCGCCTATCAGATGACCAAGCTGCTGTTCGAAAATCTCGACCAGCTCGCCGCCGCCCACGCCGCCGCCAAGGCGATCGACATCGCCAAGGCGCTCGACGGCATGCCGGTGCCGCTGCATCCCGGCGCCGAGCGGTATTACAAGGAAAAGGGGTTGGTGAAGTAGGGTGCTCCCTCCCCCTCGAGGGGAGGGTGGACAGCCGCCGAAGGCGGATGGACGGGTGGGGTCGCTGCGGCAGTGCGCGGCCTGAACCGATCCCACCCGCCTCCCTTCGCTCGGCACCCTCCCCTCGAGGGGGAGGGGCGCCCGCCAGGAACCCGCCAATGACCGAAACCCCGACCGTTCTTTCCCCCACCGCCGAAGCGCCCGTTGAAGGCCTGCCGCCGGGTTTCGGCGAAGGCATCGCCGGCAAGGCCGCCTTTCTCATCGCCATCGCCTTCTCCGTCTTCCAGATCTACATTGCCGCCTATGGCAGCTTGCCGAGCCAGGTGGTGCGCGCCATGCATGTCGGCTTCTTGTTGCTGCTCGGCTTTGGCCTGATCGCCAATCTGCGCGCCACAAGCACACCGGCCAAAGCAGCGTTCTGGACGCTCGGCTTGCTCGGCTTCGCCACCGGCCTCTACAATTGGGTGTTCTATGCCGATCTCATCCGGCGCTCCGGCTTCCTCACCGCGCCGGACCTGATCGTCGGCGCGGTGCTGATCGTGCTGGTTTTCGAGGCAGCGCGGCGGCTGATGGGGCTGCCGCTTGCTCTGATCGCCTTGATCTTCTTCGCCTACGCATTCGCCGGCAATCATCTGCCGCCGCCCTTCATCCATCGCGGCTATGATTTCGCTCAGCTTATCGACACCTTCGCCTTTGGCACCGAAGGCATATACGGCACGCCGGTCTACGTCTCTGCCGCCTATATCTTCATCTTCGTCGTTTTCGCCGCCTTTCTCGAACGCGCCGGCATGATCGCGCTGTTCAACGATTTCGCCCTTGGCCTGGTCGGCACGTGGCGCGGCGGCCCGGCCCAGGTCTGCGTTCTGTCCTCGGCCCTGATGGGCACCATTTCCGGCTCCGGCGTCGCCAATGTGGTTGCCTCCGGCCAGTTCACCATCCCGCTGATGAAGCGCTTCGGCTTTCGTTCGGCCTTCGCCGGCGCCGTCGAGGCGACCTCCTCGATGGGCGGCCAGATCATGCCGCCGGTGATGGGCGCGGTCGCCTTCATCATGGCCGAGACGCTGAACATTCCCTATGCCGAGGTGGTCAAGGCGGCGATCATCCCGGCGCTGCTCTATTTCGGCGCCTGCTTCTGGCAGGTCTACCTGGAAGCCGGCAAGGCCGGCCTGCAGGGCATGGCCAAGGCGGACCTGCCCAATCCGAGGGACGCAGTGAGAAGACATTGGCCGCTGGTGCTGCCGCTGGCCGCGCTCATCTATCTGCTGTTTGCCGGCTATACGCCGATCTTCGCCGGCACCATGGGCCTGGCGCTGACCATCGTGCTCATTCTCGGCACGCCGCTGGCGGCGCTGATCGGGCCGCTTGCCTTTCGCGTCGTCTTCTGGCTGGCGCTGGGGCTTGCCGCCGCCTCTTTCATGAGGTTCGGCGTCGATATCCTCAGTTTTGTGATCGCTGGGCTCGTCATCGCCTGCGTCACCTTCAGGGGCGGACGCGAGACGCTGCAGATATGCATAGACTCTCTTGCCGAGGGCGCAAAGAACGCGCTGCCGGTCGGCATCGCCTGCGCCATCGTCGGCATCGTCATCGGCACTTTGACGCTCACCGGCATCGCCTCGACCTTCATCGGCTGGATCATCTCCATCGGCGAGAACAATCTGTTCCTGTCGCTGGTACTGACCATGCTGACCTGCCTGGTGCTCGGCATGGGCATCCCGACGATCCCCAACTACATCATCACCTCATCGCTGGCCGGGCCGGCACTGCTGTCGCTCGGCGTGCCGCTGGTGGTCAGCCATATGTTCGTCTTCTATTTCGGCATCATGGCCGACCTCACCCCGCCGGTGGCGCTGGCCGCCTTCGCTGCCGCGCCGATGGCCAAGGAGAGCGGCCTCAAGATCGGCATCCAGGCCACCAAGCTTGCCGTCGCCGGCTTCGTCGTGCCGTTCATGGCGGTCTACACCCCGGCGCTGATGTTGCAGGACCCCGGACCGATCGCCGCCCAGTTCGGCTATCCGGTCGAGGTCGCCTATGTCGTCACCAAGGCCTGCATGGGCATTGCCATGTGGGGCGCTGCCGCCGTCGGGTTCCTCGCCCGACGCATGGCCTGGTGGGAACGCTTGGTCGCCTTCGCCGCCGGCGTGCTGCTGGTTGCGGCACTGCCGCTCACCGACGAAGCCGGCTGGGCGCTCTCTTTCATCTGGATCGGCTGGCACTGCTGGCGCGCGCGGCAGGCGTCGGGTACAGCATGAGTCTCTGTATCCTCGCCGCCGGCAAGACGGTGATGCTCACTGTCGCCGCCTTCACGCTCGCCTGGACGCATTCGGTGGAAAAGACGCATTGGCAGGAAGACTGGAAGGTGATGCCTTCCGGCTTGCAGATCGTCGCAGCACGGATCAAGGGCTCGGGCGCCGGCATGGAACCGCCGGAAGGCTCGGTGCTGCGGGACGGCTGGTGGATCTATAAACCCAAGATGGCGCCGCAGCGGCGCCTTGTGCTCGCGGCCTCTGGCGCGACGGGTGAAGGCTGGACGCTGTGCACGGTTCAGGGCTGCCGCGAACTCGCCAAGGCGGCAGGCGATGCGACCGTGCTGGAGCCCTGCGAAGGTTCGAGCCAGCCGCGATAACGGACGATGATTCCAGTGAAGCGATGTGAAATCTCGACGTGGAAGCGAAACCGGCCGTCTTCCACGGTTTCATAGGATGTCGAGCGCGGGCACAGCCACAGCGGCAGCGGCAGACCCCAAATGCTCCAGTGACGCAGGGCGAGCGTCAGCCGTCCATCTTCGGCGACCAGCGCCATCGCGAAGGTCAACGGGCCGAAGCGTTCGCACAGCAGCTGCTGCGACCGGTCCCGGCCAGCGCACTGTCGGCTTGAAAAACTGTGCGTGCCGAATGTCCGGGTCCAGGTCTCGCCATCCTTGCCGGGTTCAAACCGGACACGGACAGGGATATCGGCGCACGGCTTCGGAAACCCGACCAGCCAAGCCGTTAGCCGGCCAAGCATATTACCTCCGCGCTCGACCCGCGCCCGTCCTTCCGCTGTCGTCGTGCCATCATGCATGGCGCGGATCTCGTCCGGCAGGCTTAGCCAGGCGTCGCCGAGCAAGACGGCATAAAGCGGCGTGTCCAAATCAACGGGTTCGTTTCTGAAACCTGTGTAGATCGTCTTGCTGGCAAACAGCGCTTCATAATCCTCAAGCTCCAAATCGTGCACGGACTGTTCGCGCGCGCACCAGCCAGGCAAGCCCGATCAAGGCGCGGTGAAGCACTTCGGGGACCGGCCCGGCTCCCATCCAGATGGTTTTCGCTTCCGGCCAAAGCTCTGACAGCGCGCGCAGGTCGGGGACGTCGACCAGCGAGAACAGCGTATTGCTCAGTGGCAGGCGGCCCGGCGGCGCGATCGTGTAGCGCGTCTGTTCGGTGAACGGGTGGCCTAGCGCTGAACGACCGTTCCGCACGAGCTTGACCGGCTGGCCGGCATAGCCGGATATGGCGCGGATCACGTTTTCGCCGACACCGGCAAAGGGCGACGGCGCGATGCCGCCGCGGATGCTGTCGACCCGCGCCATGTCCGCAGACAGGCGACGCACCGCCGCCGCCGTCAGCACCGGAAAACTGGAGACCCCGGACAGCACGAAAAGACCAGCCGCTCGCGCCGCCCCGTCGAACGCAAACACGCCGGCGACGAAATCCGAGCCGTCGGCAAGATCGAGATAATTCACCCGCTGGTCGATGCAGGCCTCGATGAGGCGGTACCGGCCCTCGCCATAGGCTTGGAACGGGCCGCTGGCATCGATCAGTATATCGGGCCGCAGCCAGGCGAGTAGGGCGGGGAGGTCGCCGTCGCGGTCGAACAGCGCCGGAACGATCCGGGCGACGGCACGATCGCGGCTCTTGCAGTAGGCATGGGCCCTGGCCAGCGAGCGCCCGGCGACGATCAGCGTCAGGCGCGGCTCGTTTTCAAGCAATTCGACGATCCGGCCGCCAAAGCTGCCATAGCCGCCGACGATGAGGATCTTCATCGCGGCTCCCCCAAAAAGCTGGGGGCTCCGCGATATCGGGCAAAGCGAAAACCTGGTGGAGCACGGCGCCTAGCCAATCAGCCGCCCCTCCAACTTGGCGGAAGGAATCTCGCAGCTCCCTTTCTTGCCGAACAGCGCGTAGCGGTTCTTGGCAATGCGATCGTAGAGCCAGTTGCGGAGCGGGCGCGGCAGCAGGAGCAACGACCTCGCCGCCCGCCATGGCCAGCCCAGGTCGGCCATGACGGCAACGAACCTGTCCAGGCGGGTGAAGGCGGCGCCGTCGATGAGGGCCAGATTGGTCTCGTAGCTTTCCGTCCGCAGCCCGTATTTTCGAAACAGCGCTTCGCCGAGCGGTGACTGCGCCGCGGCGAAGCGGAAGCGGCTTTTGCGGTCGAGCCCGACCACCATGCGCACGAAGCCCGAGCACAGCACGCAGACGCCGTCGAACACGATCAGCGGATGGCTTGCATCGAAGGCGGGTTTTTCAGGAGGATTGTCTGGCTGGGTGGTCACGCGAGTCCCGGCTGCTTGGTGTCAATCGACACTAAGCTTGCCGGCTGCGAGATCAAAGTCCCTAGAATCTCAGACCCTTGGTGTTGTCGCACGCCGCCTGTCGGCGAGCGCAGGACGTTCCGCGCTATAGGTCGTCGCACGGTGATCGGCGGCCGGCCTGCAGATCCGGCTGTCGTGACGGCTTTCCATGGTCGTCATCAGTGTGCGCTGATGCCGAGCGTATGGCCGCGGCGTGCGCAAGCGGGGCCAGGGCCGCGCATGTAATAGCGCTCCGGCCGGTAGGTCGGCGCGACGAATTCGCGGATGGCGGCAGCGTAGCCGATGAGGTGCGTCAAGAAGTTCATTTTCCCTGTCCCTGTCCCTATTTCGGATGTCCCTTCCGAATTGCGGGGATCATAGCGTCGAGGCGTGAATAGTCGGTGAACACGATGTTAATATCTGGTCAAAAAGGCCTTGGTTCGTGGCCGCAATGCGGCTGATTCGGGGTCTTTCGATGCAGTTCGTCGACATTTCGGTCGATGTGACTTTTGCATCACATATGTTTCGTTTGGATGTCGCTCGGACGCGCTTCTGTTTCAGCCTTGGCCAGCGCCGCGAAATTTCCGTGCTTGTCCAGGGAAAGTCAGGAACCCGTCCGATAGCCGGACGTTGACGCCCAGAGCCGGGACCCACCCGGCCCAGCAGGCAGCGGCTTCCGTGCGGAACCGCCGCCGGAACCCCAAACCAGCAAGAACATGGAAAGGCAAAAGCCATGGGTTTCTTTTCGAAAGACATCAAGACGCTGGACGACCTCTTCGTCCACACGCTGCGCGACATCTATTACGCCGAAAAACAGATCGAGAAGTCGCTGCCGAAGATGATCGACAAGGCGACCGACCCGCAGCTGAAAGCCGGCCTTGAAAAGCATCTCGGCCAGACCAAGGGCCATATCGAGCGCGTCGAGAAGGTGTTCGAACTGCATGGCGTGAAGGCCAAGACGGTCAACTGTCCGGCCATCGACGGCATTCTCGAGGAAGCCGATGAAGTCAGCGGCGACATCGACGACAAGGACGTTCTCGACGCCGCCCTGATCGCATCCGCGCAGGCGGTCGAGCACTATGAAATAACCCGTTATGGCACGTTGATCGCCTGGGCCAGGCAGCTTGGCCGCACCGACTGCGCCAATGTCCTGACCAACAACATCAAGGAAGAGCAGGCGACCGACCGCAAGCTTACCGAGATTGCGGAAGCCAAGGTCAACCTTCAGGCCGCCGAATAGCAGTCTCGATCCAGGCAATGCCGGGCAACCCGGCTTTGCCTCGCTTTTTCGCGGGGCCGGAACTGAAACTGTTTCTATCCGTTCAAGGCCTCGTGCCGGCGTCGCCAAGCCGAAGCCGTCACAGCAAATCGGCGCCACACCAAACCGGCATAGGATCGCGTGCGATGGCCAGCCTTGAGCAGTATCACGCCAAACGCGATTTCAAGAAGACCGCCGAGCCGACCGGCAAGGTCGTTCGCAACAGGAAAGGTGAGGCCGGCGGCATCTTTGTCGTCCACAAGCACGCCGCGACACGACTGCATTACGACCTTCGCCTGGAGCATGGTGGCGTGCTGTGGAGCTGGGCGATAACCCGGGGTCCGAGCCTCGATCCGCATGAAAAGCGGTTCGCCGTGCATGTCGAGGATCACCCGATCGACTACGCGTCCTTCGAAGGCACCATTCCCAAGGGCGAATATGGTGGCGGCTCGGTCATCGTCTGGGACGAAGGCAAATGGCAACCGGAGAACGATCCGGCCCAGGCGATGAAAAAGGGCCATATCAGCTTCGAATTGCACGGCCACAAGCTGAACGGTCTCTGGCATCTGGTGCGGCTGAAGCCGCGTCCGGGCAAAACGCGCGACAATTGGCTGCTGATCAAATCCGACGATGCCGCCGCGCGCCCAGGTGAGGACATCTTGCAGGAGGCGCCCGAGTCGGTGAAGTCGGGCCTGACGATCGAGGAGGTTGGCGAAGGCAAGACCGCCGATGGCAAGAAGCCAAGGGTCTGGCATTCGAACAAACGGTCCACCAGCAAGGCGAAGGCCAAGGCGGCAAAGCAGCTCGAGTTCATCGAACCATGCCTCGCCACATTGCAGAGGGATGCCCCTCCCGGCAAGGAATGGCTGCATGAGGTGAAATTCGACGGCTACCGCATGCAGGCGCAACTTGCCGGCACAAAGGCGCGGCTGTTGACGCGCACCGGCCTCGACTGGACGGGCAAATTCGGCGGCGCGATTGTTGCAGAACTCGGGCGTCTGAAATGTACCGACGCCATCATTGACGGCGAGATCGTCGTGCTGGCAGACAGCGGCGTCTCGTCTTTCGCGCTGCTCCAGGCTGACCTGTCGGCCGGCCGCACGGATCGTTTTCTCTATTACGTCTTCGACCTGATCCGTCTCGACGGCCAAGACCTGCGCAGAGAGCCGCTGGTCGAGCGCAAGCAGGCTTTGCAGGATTTGCTTGGCAAACAGCCAGACAATTCTGCAGTCCGCTTCAGCGACCATTTTGCCGAACCGGGCAAGGTCATGCTGGAGCACGCCTGCCGCATGGGGTTGGAAGGCATCGTCTCCAAGCGCGCCGACGCGCCCTATCGCAGCGGCCGCGGCTTGTCCTGGGTGAAGTCGAAATGCACGCTGCGCCAGGAGTTCGTCATCGGCGGCTTCCTGCCGTCGGAGAAGACCGGGCGCGGATTGCGCTCCTTGCTGGTCGGCTACCATGAGGGCGGCAAGCTGCACTATGCCGGCCGTGTCGGCACCGGTTTTTCGATGCAGAGTACCAACGACCTGAAGAAAAAGTTGGATGCGCGAAGGGCGGAGACCTCGCCCTTCGATACAGCCGTACCGAAAGGCAAGGGGTCGGGCAAAGGAGTGGTTTGGGTGAAGCCCGAACTTGTTGGCGAAGTGGAGTTCCGTACCTGGACGTCCGATCGTATAATACGTCACGCCTCGTTCCAGGGATTGCGCGAGGACAAACCGGCGGAGGAAGTCGTGCAGGAAAAGCCGAAGGCCGACACCAAGGCAAAGCCGGCCGGCGGCAAAGGCGAGACCAAGGTCAAGTCTACCCGGGCGGCAAAAACCGTCGTTAAGCTTTCTCACCCCGACAAGCTTCTGTGGCCGCAGGAGAAGGTCTCGAAGCATGGCCTGCTCGATCACTATGCCTCGGTCTGGCCACGCATGAAGCAGTTTGTGGTCAACCGGCCGCTCAGCCTGGTGCGCGCGCCGGACGGCGTCGGCGGCCAACGCTTCTTCCAGAAACATGCGTCGGCCGGCATGCATGACAAGATCGCCAGGATGAAGGATCCGACGGACGGCGAGGAGATCCTGTTCATCCGCGATTTCGACGGTGTCGCTGCCTTGGTCCAGCTCGGCGTGGTCGAGATCCATATCTGGGGCTGCACCATCGACGAACTGGACAAGCCGGACCAGATCATCTTCGATCTCGATCCCGACGAAGGCGTCGACGTGAAAGCGGTGCGCGCGGCGGCGCTCGAAATTCACGGCCGGCTCGATGCGCTGTCATTGCCGAATTTCGTCAAGACGTCGGGCGGCAAGGGCTACCATGTCGTCGTGCCGCTGAAACCGTCGGCGGATTGGGATGAGGTGAAGGACTTCGCCCATGATTTCGCCCGCGCCCTCGAGCAGGCCGCCCCTGATCGGTATACAGCGACGCTGTCGAAGAAGGCGCGCACCGGCAAGATCTTCGTCGACTATCTGCGCAATGGCCGCGGCTCGACCACGGTGGCACCCTATTCGTCGCGCGCCAAGAAAGGCGCTACGGTCTCAATGCCGGCGACCTGGGCGGAGATCGAGGCCGGGTTGGCGCCGAACGCCTTTCCGATCGGCGACAAGACGACGCTGAAGCAGTTGGCGAAACCCGATCCCTGGGCAGATTTTTTCAAGCAGGGCAAGCCGCTCAAGCGCGGCTGATCAGTTACTTTTCAGCCGAGAAACACCTTCTCGAACGCCTGCTTGCCCATCGGCGAAAAGACCACTGCGCGGCTGTCTTTCTCGCGTCGCGCCCATTTCTCGGCGATAATCTTGTCGAGAATGGCCGCACCCAGCGTGCCGGCCAGATGCGAGCGCCGCACGCTCCAGTCGAGGCAGGCCCGGCACACCGGTCGTCGCGCCTTGCTCTCGACATCGATGCAGATCGCGGCGAAATGCGAGGCGGCCGACGGCCCGAGCCGGATCTCCTTGTCGTGGCGCAGGAGCACTTGTCGAGCGACAAGACGGTCGAGCATCGCCACAGCCTGCTCGCCGGCGAGGTGGTCGTAGCAGACCCGCGCCACGCGCATGGCGGCGTCGCGCGGGCCCGGCCGCACCCGCTGCGGCCCGACCGCAGCGGCGACGCCGGTAATCGCCTCGATCATGCCAGCCACCTGCGGCCCGGCGAGCCCGTAGTAGCGATGCCGCCCCTGGCTTGCCAGCGTCAGCAGCCCACCCTCCATCAGTTTCGACAGATGCGAGCTGGCGGTCGGCAGCGACACGCCGGCCTCGAGCGCCAGTTCGCTCGCTGTCAATGCCGTGCCACCCATCAGCGCGGTCAGCATGTTTGCCCGCGCCGGATCGCCGACCAGGCTGGCGATGCGCGCTATGTCTGGTCCTTCACGCATAGTTCGTCCTTCATCGAAGCATTGTCGTCAGATAACCACTATCCTCCGCTGAGATCAAGGAGACGACGATGACCGCAAGAACCGTTCCCCACACCGTGCTTGTCAGCCGCGTCGGCCGTCGGCCGTTTCCGTTCATCATCTTACGCCGGTCGCATCTGCGGCTCCTGGCGCTGTGGTACGACCGCCATCTACAGCGCCTCGACCTCGCCGAGATTGACGAGCATCTTTTGCGCGATCTTGGCATGACGCCAGAAGACGTTCGCCGCGAATGCGCGAAGTGCTTCTGGCAAGCGTGACCAGCGTGGAAATTGCCTAGCACACTAGAACCACAGAACGTTTCGACACCGCTCGAACTGTCGGCGCAAGAATGCATCCACCCGTCTAGGAGACAAAAGATGACCATCACCTGCTTCATCCGTTACGAGATCGACCCGTTTGGCAAGGCGGCATTCGAGGAGTATGCCCGTAACTGGGGCCAGGCGATCCCGCGCTGCGGCGCCGATCTGATCGGCTATTTTGCGCCGCATGAGGGCTCGGCCACCACCGCCTATGCCGCTTACAACATCGACAGCCTGGCGGCTTACGAAGCTTACCGTGCCAGGCTCGCCGCCGATCCGGCCGGCAAGGCGAATTACGAATTCGCCCGGCGTGAAAAATTCATCCTGAAGGAAGATCGCATGTTCCTGAAGCTCGCCTCCGGGCCGCATGCCCCTTTGGTGAAACTATGATCGCCGTCATCTTCGAGGTCGAGCCGGCGGCGGGCAAGCGCGACGCCTATCTCGGCCTCGCCGCGGATCTCCGCCCGCTGCTCGACGGCCTCGATGGGTTTCTCGCCATCGAGCGCTTCCAGAGCCTTACCGACCCGAACCGCATCCTGTCGCTGTCGTTCTGGCGCGACGAGGAAGCGGTGAAAGCCTGGCGCAACACGGAGGAACACCGGCAGGCGCAGAAGGCCGGCCGTGGCGGCATCTTTGCCGGCTATCGTTTGCGCATCGCCCATGTCGTGCGCGACTATGGCCTGACCGAACGTGCCGAGGCGCCTGAGGACAGCCGGGTGGTGAATGGGTGAGTGGGACTACTGATGGCGCTTCTACGGATAGGCGCGGTTGCTCCTTCTCCCCCTGTGGGCTAGCGTGCGCACACATCTGCTTCGGAGAGGTGTCAAGGGAGTTTGGTCGGGTAGCAGGTTTGGCTTGTGGGGTTGGAATCATGTGTGATTCTGTAGCTGCCATTGTTGATTCGGGAGATTTCGACGATGGCTTTGCTGCTTGGATACTTCGGCGACCTGCGCCTGCAAAAAAGGGGAGCATGGTGCTGGAGCGCATGTGCACGCGCGTCAGCGCGGGCCTGCGCAGGCTGGCCGATACGCGGGCGGAACAGATTGCGTTCACGCGGCTGTTTCGCAATCCCCAAGTGACGGTGCCGGAGATCGTGCGCACGGCGGCGGCGCGAACGGGCGAGGCGGCGGCCGGCCGCCATGTGCTGATCATTGAGGACAGCAGCGAGATCAACTATGAGGCCAAGGCCTCGCGCAAGCGCGGCCTCGGGCATGTCGGCAACGGCAAGGATGTCGGGCTGTTCGTCCACCCGGCGCTGGCCGTGGATGCCGCCGACGGCTCGGTGCTGGGGCTTGCGGCTGCCACGATCTGGCGGCGCCGGGGGCAGAAGGCGCACGACTACCAAGCCCTGCCGATCGAAGCCAAGGAAAGCTACAAATGGATCGCCACCGCCAAGGCGGCCCGCCAGGCGCTGACCGACACGCCGCTGGCTACCGTGATCGGCGACCGCGAGGCCGACATCTACGAAGTGCTGGCAAGGCTGCCTGACGAGCGCACGCATGTGCTCATCCGCGCCGTGCGCGACCGGGCTCTGGGTGAGCAGGGCGGCCGTCTGTTCGGCGAGATCGCCAAAACGCCGGAAGCCGGCCGGACCGCCTTCGAACTGCAGGCGCGTCCCGGCCGACCGGCGCGCAAGGTGCAACTGGCCGTTCGCTTCGCCGCGGTCGCCTTGCGCCAGCCGCGCCTTGGTGCCGACTGTCGCGATCCGCGCGAGATCACGCTCAACATGGTCGAAGTGCGCGAGATCGATCCGCCTTCGCCCAAGGAAGCGGTGATCTGGCGGCTGTTGACCACTCACGCGGTCAAAACGCTCGCCGACGCTTGCCGCATGGTCGATCTCTACCGGTTGCGCTGGACCGTCGAACAGCTGTTCCGAACCGTGAAGTCGCAGGCCATCGATCTGGAGGAAAGCCTGCTTGCCGATGGTGAGGCACTCGAACGGCTGGCCGCGACCGCGCTGATCGTCGCCACCAGGGTCATGCAACTCGTGCACGGGCGCGATGCCGCCGGCCAGGCCTTCAAGGCTGCACGCCTCTTCAGCCCCGCCGAGATCACCGTGCTGGAGGCGCTGATTGCCAGGCTCGAAGGCAAGACCCAAAAGCAGAACAACCCGCATCCGCAACACACGCTCGCCTGGGCCGCTTGGTGCATCGCCCGGCTGGGAGGGTGGAACGGCTACGCAAAGGAGCGGCCGCCAGGTCCCGTCACCTTCAGCAACGGCCTCAAACGCTTCCACGCCATCGCCGAGGGCTTCGCTCTTGCAAATCCAAACTAATCCCCGCCAAATCAGATGTGTGCGCACGCTAGCCCCCTGTGGGAGAAGGTGGCCGAGCGAAGCTCGGTCGGATGAGGGGTGTTCCAGCTTGGCAACGGCGGCACTCCGTCCAACACCCCTCTTCCGTCTTGGCGCTGCGCGCCAATCCACCTTCTCCCACAAGGGGAGAAGGAAAGAAGGTTTCTATGCATTCCCGATCAGCACGCCAGCCGCAAACACCAGCGCGCCGCCCAGCACCACCTGGAAGGCGGCGCGCCAGAATGGCGTCTGCATGTAGCGGTTCTGCACGAAGGCGATCGCCCACAGTTCGAAGAACACCACGACCGCGGCGATAATTGTCGCCGTCCAGAAAGACGGTATGAGGTAGGGCAGCGCATGGCCGAGACCGCCCAGCATGGTCATGATGCCGACTGTCAGCCCGCGTTTCACCGGCGAGCCGCGGCCCGATAGCTTGCCGTCGTCGGAGGCGACCTCGGTGAAGCCCATCGAGATGCCGGCGCCGATCGAGGCGGCAAGCCCGACCAGGAAGGTCTGGAACGTGTCGTGCGTGGCGAACGCTGCGGCAAAGATCGGCGCCAGCGTCGACACCGATCCGTCCATCAGGCCGGCCAGCCCCGGCTGCACATAGGTCAGGATGAACTGGCGCTGCTCGGCCGCTGCTTCCTCGTCCTTCACCGCGCCCGGCACATGCTTTTGCTCCAGCCGCTGCGCCAGCGTCTCGTGGCCCTGTTCGGCCACCGCCAGATCGTCGAGCAGCTTTCGCGTCGAGGCATCGCGGGTGCGTTTCGCCGCCTCGACGTAGAACAGGTACGCCTGACGCTCCATCGTCTCGGCCTGTTGGCGCACATGCTCGATGCCGAGCGGCCTGACCAGCCAGTCGGGCTTGCGCTCGTAATAGCCCTTCACATGCTCGCGCCGGATCAGCGGAATGCGCTCGCCGAAACGCTCGCGGTGAAGCTCGATCAGCGAGTCGCGATGGCCGTCCTCCTCCTCGGCCATCCCCTCGAACACCTTGGCCGAATGCGGAAAGCTATCCGCCAGCCCGTCGGCGTAAGCACGGTAGATACGCCCGTCATCTTCCTCGGAAGAGATGGCGAGCGCCAGGATCTCTTGCTCCGACAGCGATTCGAAGGAACGGCGGCCAAAGCCGAAAACACGGGAAAGCATGAGAAATCCACCCCTAGTTTAGAATAATTCTAAACTAGAGTTCAGCGCGCGGTTGGTCAATCTCGCTCGTCGCCCGGTCGCTCAAAATTAGTGGCTCCGGGTATCATTCTCTGCCCCTTAATTATTGGCGAATGTTCACCTATATAGCTGAACCTAAGCCAAGAGAAAGGAATCCGAGATGCCGGCAAAACAGTCCACGCATGCATTCGACCCGAAACCCGTTCTCGACCTGATCGCCGGTATCGAGGCCGATTTGCAGCGCCTGAAAGGCCTGGTCGAGCAGCAGGTCGAAAAATTCGATCCGGCCAATCCGCACAACAAAGCCCCCGACGGCAAGCTGACCGAGGAGGGCGTAGAGTGCTGCTACCGCATGTTCGATGAGGGCAAGTCGCGCTATTCGGTTGCTCAGCAGATGAAGATATCCTTCGCCGCCGCCACCCATCGCTTCAACACCTGGCGCAAGATGGGCGGCGCCAAACGGAAAAGGACGCTTTTGGGGTGAGGGGGCGGTCGGGCGAAGATCTCCTGCTTCCTCAGAGTTGATGACGAGGTTGGGGAGGCTTCGGCCAATCGCAAACGTCGGGGCGCTGATGAAGGCACCACGCTCTTCTCGCAATCCACGAATTGTAACGGTCACATTTTTCCAGTGGTGCGCGGCCTGGTTTTCCGTGCACCATGGGCGATCTCACTTCTGCAGGACCTCGCCATGACCACCCCTCCCGGCATCGCCGACATCCGCGCCGCAGCAGCGCGATTGTCCGGCCTGATCGTCGAAACGCCGCTGATCGAATCGCCTGAGCTGAACAAGCGCTTCGGCGCCAGGATCCTGTTCAAGCCGGAGACGCTGCAGCGTACCGGCTCGTTCAAGTTCCGCGGCGCCTACAACAAGCTGTCGTCGCTGAGCGATGAGGAGCGCAGCCGTGGCGTCGTCGCCTTCTCGTCGGGCAATCACGCGCAAGGCGTCGCCGCCTCGGCGGCGATGTTCGGCGTCAAGGCGGTCATCGCCATGCCGACGGATGCGCCGGCGATGAAGGTCGGCAATGTCAGGAAAATGGGCGCGGAAGTGGTGCCGTTCGACCGTTTCCGCGACGACCGCATGACGGTGGTTCGCCCGTACATCGAACGGGGCATGGTCCTGGTCCCACCTTTCGACGATCCGGCCATCATCGCCGGCCAGGGCACGATCGGCCTCGAACTGATGGCGCAGGCGAAAGCGCTCGGCGTGAGCCTCGACGCGGTCGTCATCCCCTGCGGCGGCGGCGGCTTGAGCAGCGGTATTTCCATCGCCGTCAAGGACGCTTCCCCTGCCACGGCCGTCTGGGCCGTGGAGCCCGAGCATTTCGACGACACTTGTCGTTCACTGGCTAGAGGTGCCCGGGTTTCGATCGAACCCGGACACACTTCGATCTGCGATGCGCTCCTCACCACTGAACCGGGCGCGATCACCTTCGAGATCAACCGCAGGAATCTCGCCGGCGGCATTGCCGTTTCCGACAGAGCGGCGGCGCAGGCGATGCGCGACGCCATGGCCCATCTCAAGTTGGTGGTCGAGCCCGGCGGCTGCGTCGGGCTGGCCGCGCTGTCGTCGGGCGAGATCGAGCTATCAGGCAAATGCATTGCCGTGGTGCTCTCCGGCGGCAATGTCGATTTCGCCACCTATGCGGAGATCATGGCGGCGGCTTAGGTGGCGACCGAACCAGCACCATTCAAAAAGGCTGACACGGAATGAAACTGCTCTTCAGCCGCAATCCCAATCCTCGCCTCGCGGTCGCGGTGGCACGCTATCTCGACGCAAAGGTCGAGTTTGAATTCGCCTCCCCCTTCGCTCCCGGGCAGGCTGAGCGATATCGCCCGCTAAATCCAAATCTTTCACTGCCCATACTCGTAAGCTCGGGAAAAAGCCTCTGGGAGACCGATGCCATAGCCTGCCGGCTGTCACGCGACGCGCATTCGGATCTCTGGCGCACCGGCGATGACGAACCCGAGATGATCCGATGGCTCAGTTGGGGGAAAGAGAACTTCGCAAGAGCTTGCGACGTCGTGCATTTCGAACGCGGGACCAAACAGCGGTATGGGCTCGGCCCGATCGATCAGGACCGGGTTGAGGAGGGGTTGAGAGACTTCCGCACGGCCGCTGCAACACTTGAGGCCGAGCTTTCCGAGCGAGAATGGCTGGTTGAAAATTCGGTTTCCTATGCCGACTTTCGAATGGCGACGTTTCTGCCCTTCAACAATGTCGCCAGATTGCCGCTCGCTGATTATCCTTCTGTCAGCCGCTGGTATCGTCAGTTTGAAGAAATCGACGCCTGGCGCGATCCTTTCCAAGGACTGGAGGCGCCTGAATTGCCGCCGGTCTCGGGAAGCCTGCATGAACCTAGATCCGAATGATCATGCCTATCGGCACAACCCGATGCGCTTTCAAAGCGCGGTGTTTCGCGACCTATCCGCCAAGGCGAGACTCCACCCTTTTTCTGTTGATCAAAACCGGAAAACAACGCTAACTGGCTCCCGCGAGGGGCCATGTTGACGATTGATGAAGTAGCAGCGATCCCGTTGTTTTCGGGTTTGCCGGCGGGCTGGAGCGGCTGGCGCGGACAGCGGCCGACCTCCATCTCAGCGCCGGAGAGTTCGCGGTTCACGAGGGCGGAGAGGCCGCGCTGTTTGCGGTACTCGCCGGCAAGATCGAAGTCGTAAAGACCTTCGACGGCGTCGAGCGGACGCTCGGCTGGCGGCTGCCGGGAACGATATTCGGCGAGGTGCCGATCGCCCTGGGCTCGGGTTTTCCGGGCGGCTATCGCGCCACTGAGCCGTCCCGCGTCATGCGCCTCGAGGTTCAGCAATATTACTCCATCGCCGCGGTCTCAAAGGACGTGGCCCAGAAGGTCAGCGCGCTTGCGCGTGAGCGGATGGGCGGGCTGCAGAGCATCACCGCCGAGCCGCAGAAGCCGCGCGTGACATTGGTCGGCCATCGCTGGGATACGGCGTGCGGGGCGCTCCGCAGGTTCCTGGCCCGCAACCAGATCTCATTCACCTGGCTGTTGCCCGACACATCCGATGCCGAGGCTTTCTGGTCTGCCCTGGACAGGCCGGCGCTCGATGGTCCCGTAGCCCGGCTGGCGGACGGAGAGATCATGGAAAACCCCGCCGTGCGCGATCTTGCCATTCGCCTCGGGTTGCAGACGCGGCCGCGCGGCGCCGAGTACGATGTCGCGATCATTGGTGGCGGGCCGGCCGGCCTTGCCGCGGCGGTCTACGGCGCATCCGAGGGGCTGCGCACGATCGTCGTCGAGCGCGAGGCGCCTGGCGGACAGGCGGGGACATCGTCGCGGATCGAGAACTATCTCGGCTTTCCCAGCAGAATCTCCGGCGACGAACTGGCCAGTCGCGCGCTGCAGCAGGCGAGGCGGCTGGGCGCCGAAATCCTGGTCACCCGCTCGGTCGCCGGCATCGATCCGGCGGCGCACGAGCTGTTTCTCGACGGCACCGATATTGTGCGGGCGCGCAGCCTCATTCTTGCAACAGGCGTGACATGGCGTCGTCTCGCCATCGACGGGTTCGACCGGCTTATCGGCAAGGGCGTCTATTATGGAGCCGCGCGCAGCGAGGCAAGCACCACCCATGGACTGGACGTCTTCCTGATCGGCGCCGGCAACTCGGCCGGCCAGGCAGCGCTGCATTTTTCGGGCCATGCGCGCAGCGTGACACTGCTCGTGCGCGGCCCGTCGCTTGCAGACAGCATGTCTCACTACCTGATCGAGCAGCTGCGGGCGAAATCGAACGTCAGGGTCCAGCTTCGATCCGAAGTCCAGGCCGTGCATGGCGAGACTCACCTGACGGCGATCGACATTCTCGACAAGACCGGCAATGAGGTGAGCCGGCACGATTGCGGCGGGCTGTTCGTTTTCATCGGCGCCAATGCGGAGACCGAATGGCTGCCGGCCGATGTCGTGCGCGATGCCCGCGGCTACGTGCTGACCGGCGACGATGTGAAGAAGGCCGGCGGCTGGTCGCAGGAGCGCGACCCCTATCTGCTCGAGACCAGCGCGCCCGGCGTTTTTGCATGCGGCGACGTACGACTGAGCCCGGTCAAGCGGGTTGCCTCGGCGGTCGGAGAGGGCAGCATGGCGATTGCGTTCGTCCACCAGTATCTGGCGAATGAAGAGAAGGCCCACCGCAGCCGAAGCTAGACAGGGCCGGCAACGTCCGCTCACGCGCCCCCGTGCTCGTTGCTGCCGAGCGATTCAAACGGCAAGGTCCACGCATCTCGGCCATTGACGGCAGCCAGCCTGACTGAGTTTTGACCCTAGTCTAGCGTCCGGCGGAACCGCACCAGTGCCAGACCGGCAAACAGCGCTACGAACACGACGAGCCAGCCGATCTCGGTTGCGACCGCCGGCAGTTCGGCGCCCTTCAGCATCACCGCGCGGATGATGCGCAGGAAATGCGTCAACGGCAGGACCTCGCCGAAAGCCTGGGCCCAGCCTGGCATGCCGCGATAGGGGAACATGAAACCGGACAGCATGATCGACGGCAGGAAGAAGAAGAAGGTGAGCTGCAGCGCCTGCATCTGCGTGCGCGCCATCGTCGAAATGGTGTAGCCGAGCAGCACCAGCGCCAGCACGAAGATCAGGACCGCCGTCAGCAGCAGCGGCATAGACCCGGTGAACGGAATGGCAAACAGCAGCTTCGCCGCCGCCAGCACCACCACCACTTGCACGGCGCCGACCGCCAGGTAGGGCAGCACCTTGCCCAGCATGATTTCGAGCGGGCTGGACGGCATCGCCAGAAGGTTTTCCATCGTGCCGCGCTCGGTCTCGCGTGTCAGCGCGATCGAGGTCATCATCACCATCGTCATCTGCAGGATGACACCGAGCAGGCCGGGCACGATGTTGTATTGCGAGATGCCTTCCGGATTGTAGCGCCGGTGCACCACGACTTCGAGTTGGCCCCGGGCAGCCTCGGCGGCCGTCTCCTGCATGCCCCGTGCCCGGAGCAGCGCCTGGTTGGCGACGGTGCCGAGCGTCGAGATGGCGCCGCTGGCGACGGCTGGGTCTGTCGCGTCCGCTTCGATCAGGATCTGCGGCTGGTCGCCGCGCTCGACCCGCCGGGCAAAATCCGCGGGGATGGTGACGACGAAGGCGACGTCGCCACGCGCCATCAGGAATTCCGCCTCGGCGGCACTTTCCGCGACATGGTCGAACCTGTAATAGCCGGTGGTCTGCAGCGCCGAAACCATGGCCCGCGTGTAAGGATCGTTGCTCATCGCCACCAGGGCTGCCGGCAGGCTCTTCGGATCGTTGTTGATGGCATAGCCGAACAGCACCAGCTGCATCAGCGGCACGCCCAGCATCATGGCGAAGGTGATGCGGTCACGCCGCATCTGGATGAACTCCTTGGTCAGCAGCGCGCCGAGCCTGGCGAGGGAAAAGACGCTGTTTATCCGGTTTTTCATCCCATATTGTCCTTCGAGCCGGACATGAACTGGATGAACACATCCTCCAGGCTGGTCTCGCCCGGCGTCACCGTGACGCCCTTGTACTCTTTCTCGACATCGGCGAGTGCTGCCTGAAGCGCCTTCCTGTCGGAACCGACGACATGCAGCGTCGCGCCGAACGGCGCCACCTGGTCGACGCCGGACCGGCCGCTGAGTGCGGCAGCAACCCGATCGAGCTGCGGGCCCTCCACCACGAAGGTCGTCAGGCCGGCATTCCTGACCACCTCGTCGACCGTGCCGGTGGCCAGCATCTTGCCGTACGAGATGTAGCCGATGCGGTGGCAGCGCTCGGCCTCGTCCATGTAATGGGTGGAGACCAGCACGGTCAGCCCGCCGCTGGCCAGCCGATGGATCTCGTCCCAGAATTCACGCCTGGCTTTCGGATCGACGCCCGCCGTCGGCTCGTCGAGCAACAGCAATCTGGGCTTGTGCATGATGCAGGCGGCCAGTGCCAGCCGCTGCTTCCAGCCACCGGACAGCGTACCGGCCAACTGGTCCTTGCGCGAGGTGAGGCCAAGATCCTCCAGCGTCCTGCCGACATGCTCGTTGAGCGGCTTCAACCCATAGAGCCGCGCCACGAATTCAAGGTTCTCGGCGATGGTCAGATCCTCGTAGAACGAGAATTTCTGCGTCATGTAGCCGACTTCGCGCTTGATCCTCAGGCTGTCGGTGCGGATGTCGAAGCCGAGCACCGTGCCCTCGCCCTCGTCCGGCGTCAGCAGGCCGCACATGATGCGGATGGTCGTCGTCTTGCCCGAACCGTTCGGGCCGAGGAAGCCGACGATCTCGCCCTCGGCCACCGTCATTGTCACATGGTCGACGACGGTCTTGTCACCAAAACGCTTGACCAGGCCATGGACATCGATGGCGTTCATTTGCCGATATCCGCCAGATCGACATCGACGATCTGTCCCGGCTGCAGCGCGCTGGCGTCGCCTTCCGGCCGCGCCTCGACGAGATAGACCAGCTTCTGCCGGGTCTCGAGCGAGTAGATCACCGGCGGTGTGAATTCCGGATCCGGCGACACGTAACTGACGCGTGCCCTCACGTCAGGTCCGCAGCCGTCGCAATGGACGCCGAGCAGCGTGCCGACCTTCACCGACGAGAACGCGCTTTCCGGCACATAGACGCTGAGCTTCACCGCGCCGTCGGGCAGCATCGAAATGACAGGCGCGGTCGGGCCGGCCGTGTCGCCCGGATTGCGGATGACATCGTTGACGCGGCCGGGCGAAGGCGCCGCTAGCACGCGCTTCGACAGCCGCCATCGCGCCTGCTCCAGCGCCGATTGCGCCTGCCTGACCTGATTGTCAGCGGCCTTGATGGTCTCCGGCCGGGCCGGCAGGCCGCCGACAGCGAGATTGGCCTCCGCCTGGCCGACCTGCGCGTTGGCCGTCTCCAGCGTGGCGGAGGCCGTGTCGTAATCGGCCTGCGTGCCGGTGCCGCGCTTGAACAGGTCGCTGGCGCGGCTGTATCTGCGTTTGGCATCGGCGGCCTGCGCTTTGGCCATGTCGACCTGCGCCGCGAGTACCGCGATCTCTTCCGGCCGCTTGCCGACCTGCAGATCGGCAAGCTGCGCCTGGGCCTGGGCGAGGCCGGCTTCGGCCTGCGCGACGGCGATACTTGCGTCGGCGCTTTCCAGGGTCACCACCGGCGTGCCCGGTTCGACGCGGTCGCCGCGCTTGACCGCAACCGTTTCGACCTGCGCCACCTCGATCGGCGCAAGCAGCACATAGTCGCCCTCGACATAGCCGACGGCGAGCGGCGCCGCCGGCGCGCAGGCGCTGAACAGCAGGGCGGCGAGCGGCAGAGAGCAAAGGAAACTCATGATCTACGATCCTTCCGGGCGGCCAATATGGCCCCTAGGTTATCCGTCACCACCGTCACCACCTTGGCGGCCTCGTCATCGCCGATCCCGCGCCAGCCCATGCGGCGCATCACCGCTTCGCGGCCGATTCGGAAATAGATGACCTGGCCGATCAGCGTGAACACGGTGAGCTTGGTGCGCTCGCTTTCGGCCGCCTCGCCCGTTGCCTGCTCCCAGATCAGGCAGAGCCGGCGATGCGTCGGCTCGAACACGCCGTCATAGATGCGGTCGAGTGCCGCCGTCGGATGCGACAGCTCACGCAGGACGAACTGTACGATCTCGCCGGCCTCCGGCCTTGCCACGATGAAGGCCACCATCCGCTCCAGCGCGGTGAAGAGTTGTGCCCGCGCCGCCTCGGCGTCGGCCGGGGCTGATGCCTGCGCACTGCCGACGGCTTGGCTGGCAATGGCCTGAATGGTCTCGACGATATAGTCGGCCGCGGCAGTGCGAAGTCCTTCCTTGCCGCCGAAATGATAGGCAATCGAGCCGATATTGGCCTTGGCCTCAGCCGCGATCTCGCGCGTCGAGGTGCCGTCGAAACCCTGCCGTCCGAACAGCTTCAGCGCCGCGCGGACAAGTGCCGCGCGCGTGTCGGCGGGAGATGCCTCGCGACGCTGAATTTTGGCATTCGTTGATTTGCTCATGATCGGCAATTTAATCAATCGAATGATTACCGTCAACCTTAGCCTATCTCCACCTTGCCATCTCCAGCCGCGCGCGCTTTAGTGCGAAGCCATGGTCAAGGAAATCGAGCGCAAGTTCCTGGTCTCCGGCGCGCAGTGGCGGGATCTGGTCGAGGCGGACATTCGCATTCGCCAGTTCTATCTCGCCGCCGCACCCGGCCGCTCGGTGCGCGTGCGCATCAGCGACGGCGCCTCAGCCAAGCTGACGCTCAAATTCGGCAGCAAGGCTCGCGAACGCGACGAATTCGAATATCCGATCCCTCTGGCCGAGGCGGAAGAGATGCTGGCCTTCGCCATCGGACGTGTCATCGAGAAGACACGCCACCATGTTAGGCACCGCGGCTATCTCTATGAAGTCGATGTCTTCGGCGGGATGCTTGCGGGGCTGGTGGTCGCCGAGCTTGAGACGCCCGAGGACGTGCCGGACGAAATGCTGCCAGGTTGGCTCGGCCGCGAAGTCACTGGCGAGCAGAGATTCTACAACGCGTCGCTCGCCCTCGAGGGGATTCCGGAGATCGCCGCATGAGCTATCGCATCGATCCGCGCCTGCCGTTGACCGGCGAGGTCAGGCGCATCCTCGCCGAGGAGATCGGCAAGGCGCTGGTCCATCTGGACGCGGCGCATGACAGGCCGGAACAGGGGCTGCACAAATGCCGCAAGCGGCTGAAGAGCGCGCGTGCCTTGCTGCGCCTGGTCCGTTCCGGAGACGAAACATTCTGCCGGACCGAGAATCAGTGCTACCGCCAGGTGGCGGCCCTGCTTGCCGGTCCGCGCGAGGCGACCGCGCTGGTTGAAACCATCGACCGGCTGACAGCAAGCTTTCCCAAGCAAAGCACTGGCGGCGGTCTCGATGCAGTGCGCGACAGGCTCGTCGCGCGCCAGCACGAATTGCATGGCGGTGTCGGCCTCGACGCTGCGATAGCTGCCGCGATTGCCGCTTGCGAGGAGGGCATCAACCGGATCGATATGCTGGCCTTGCCCGACCAGCCCGAACAGGCCGCCGATGTGCTTGCTGAAGGCGCCCGCATCACTCTGCGTCGCGCCAGAAAGGCGCTGGACAAGGCGGGCTCCCGCGGCGAGGCCGACGATTTCCACGATCTGCGCAAGGCGGCAAAGACCCACGGCATGCATCTGTCGCTGCTCGGAAGGCTGTGGCCGACGCCGATCAAGGTCCGGCGCAAGGCGGTCGACGAACTGGGCGAAAGACTGGGCGAACTGCATGATGTGTTCGTCATGCGCGAACTTCTCGATGCCGCCGACCGGCCGCTCGGCTCTCCGCAGGAAACGCGGCTCCTGAGCAAGCTGTTGAAGCGCTCGGAGAAAAGCCTGAAGAAGACCTGTCTCGCCGTCGCAACCGATCTGTTCGGCGACAGCCCCAGGGGCTCGACAAGGAAACTTGCGCGCAAGGCGCGCGACGATCTGGCCGCCGCGCCGCGCGAAGACGCCAGCGCGCCCGGCGCCGCCGGCTGACGCGGTCCTTCGGTTCGGGATCATGGTCTAGGCCGCCGGCCTGTGGTAATCGCCGTCTGGCATGATCGAGACCGGTGACACGCTTCTGGACCGACTTGGCCGCTGGCTTGCCGGCCGGCTGCAGGAGGAATCGTCCGGCTACGAGCCTTACACGCCGTCCGATGCCGAAACGCTGCGCCGAACGCTCGAGCCCGGCGACATCCTGCTCATCGAGGGCAATCAGAAGATCTCGGCGGCGATCAAGTACCTGACCCAGTCGACCTGGTCGCACGCGGCCTTCTATGTCGGCGATGCCTTGCCCGAACCGGAGGACGGATCGGAGCGGCGGCGCCTGATCGAGGTCACGCTTGGCGAGGGCTGCATCGCCGTGCCGCTGTCGCGCTACCGTACCTACAACACGCGCATCTGCCGGGCGAGCGGCCTGGCGCCGGAAGATCGCGACAAGGTCGTCGCCTTCATGATCGGCAAGCTCGGCCTCAGATACGATCTCAAGAACATCTTCGACATGCTGCGCTATTTCCTGCCGACGCCGCCTGTGCCGGTACGCTGGCGCCGCCGCATGCTGGCTTTCGGGTCTGGCGATCCGACCCGGGCCATCTGCTCCTCGCTGATCGCCGAAGCCTATGGCCAGATCCGCTATCCCATCCTGCCCGAGATCACCCGGGCGCCCGGCCGTGCCTCGGCCCAGTCGAACTATTCGCGCAAGGAAATCCTGCACATCCGCCACCACTCGCTCTACACGCCGCGCGACTTCGACCTGTCGCCCTATTTCCGCATCGTCAAGCCGACGCTGGAATACGGGTTCGACTACCGGCAGATGACCTGGGAGGATAAGATGACGGCTACCGATCCGGAAACCAAGGCCGCCGAGTAGCAGCTCGCCTATGCTAGCAGTGGGCGTCGACCCTTCGCAGTAGCGGACCGATCGTTCGCTCGCGCACCGGCATCACGCGGATGCGGCCCGATCGGCATGATCGTTGGGAACGGCGTCGCGCCGAAGGCAAATGTCCATTTATAGCCGGTGAGCCCGTCTTCGGGCGTCGTGTGCTGATCGTGATGGGCAAGCAATTTGGCGCGTTCGGCCAGCTCCTCCGCCTCGCGCTTCACCATCTCCGCCGTCTCCGGCCGCATCCGCCTGGAGAAGCTGACGAAGGTCGCCTCCCGCTCCAGATGCGTGATCGCCCAGCCGATGAAATTCTTGTTTGTCATCTCGAACAATGGCCTAAGCGGCCCTTCGAAATTCCACTGGATCGGCGTCTCGACCAGCAGCCTGGCCGACAGGCCGCGGCCGAGCGCGACGAGGCCGAGCTCCTCGAGGTCGCGCAGATAGAGGAACATCGAGGCCTCGCTCAATCCTTGCGAGCGCATGATGCCTTCGGGCGTGAATTTTTCTGACAGCATGACGAACATGAACAGCAGCGCCGGCCTGCCTGCCAGCCTGCGTTCGATCTCCGGCGCGATGCGGTTGACCGGCCCTGGCCCCCGGTTCATCGAGCCGAGCACGTTTTCCAGCTCGACGCCGGCGGCAGCGCAGATTTCCATCAGCCGGTCGAGCTTGCAGTTGCGTTCATGGAAGATGCGCTTCACCGTCGGCTCGGAAACGCCCATGCGTTCGGCAAGTTCGCGATAGGTGACACCCTTCGCCTTCAGTGTCCGCTTCAGCGCCTCGAAGATCAGGCCATTCATGCGATACACCTCTTTCGTACGATTTCGTATCGATATTCGATACTAGCTGTAATCGGCCCTCCAGAAAAGTATCAAAAAACATAGCTCTCCTCCATCACCACAGGGAGACCAGCCATGAAAACCCTAATCACCTCGACACTTCTCGCCATCATCGGCATGACGGCGACGCCTGCTGCCCAGGCCGGTGAGATCTGGCGCGCCACTGGCCTCGAGCAGCCGGAATCGGCGCTCTTCGACGCTGCCGGCAAGCGCATCATCGTCTCCAATATCGTCGGCAACCCAGGTGCCGCTGACGGCAACGGCTATCTGTCAATCCTGTCCCCGGACGGCAAGATGGTCACGCAGCATTGGACCGACGGCATGGACGCGCCGAAGGGCATGGCGGTATCCGGCGGCCGACTCTATGTCGCCGACATCACAAGAGTCCGTGTCGTCGATCTCGAGACCGGCAAGCTCGTTTCGACGATCGATGTGCCGAATACCGTTTTCCTCAACGACATGACCACTGACGCCTCCGGCAAAGTCTACGTCACCGACATGCTGGCCGACGCGATCTACCGCATCGACGGCGACAGGCCGGAACTGTTCGTCAGGGACGCGGCACTTGCGTCGCCCAATGGTATTCTCGCCGATGGTGGCCGGCTGATCGTCGCGTCCTGGGGCAAGGGCATCAAGCCGGATTTCAGCACCGCAGAGCCCGGCGGCCTGCTCGCCGTCGATCTCGCCACCAAGGCTATTTCGCAACTGCCCGGCGCACAAAAATTCGCCGATCTCGATGGCGTCATTGCAGTCGGCGACACGATCTACGCCACGTCCTACATGACCGGCACGCTCTATCGCTACAAGGTTGATGGCACACCGGAGAAGGTTGCGACCTTCAATCCGGGCAGTGCCGATATCGGCACCGACGGCAGCAGGATTTTCGTGCCGCTGATGAACGACGGCGAAGTCGTTGCACTGACGCTCGACTGAGCCGGTTTTGTCGGCTTTCACGATGCGGGCGCGGCATTGCTCAACTGCGCCCGCGCATCGCGGATCGTGGCGGCATAGGTCACCAGCGGTCGCTTGACGCCGTGGTTGATCAGCATGCGACGTGTCTGCGGCGAAGCGCCTGATATGATGAAGCGCACGCCGGCGCGCCTCGCTTGTGGGCAGCGCCCTCGATGACGTTGGCCGCCGTCGAATCGAAGAACGGCACCGCCGAGCAGTCGAGGATGAAGTTCTTGCGCTGGTCGGCGATGCGGTCCAGCACCGTGGCGACGGTCGAGGCGGCGCCGAAGAAGAAGGCGCCCGAAATCCGGTAGACGACGGTGTCGGCATCGCTCGCTTCGCTGGAATCATAGGCGCTGCCGGCGCCGGTACTGTCGGCGACATCGTCCTGCACCAGTCTCTGGTCCGACTCAACCGCAATGCTCTTAGCCATCCGGTCGATGAACAGGATCGAGCCCAGGGCGAAGCCGACGACGATGCCTTCGGTGAGGTCGCGGAAGATGACGATCAGGAAGGTTGCCATCAGCACCAGCGCGTCGCCGCGCGAGGCACGCAGCAACGTGGCAAAGGCCTGCTTCTCGAACATGTTCCAGCACACCACCGCCAGCACGCCGGCAAGGGCTGCAAGCGGGATGTAGCTGGCCAGCGGCGCCGCCACCAGCATCAGGGCAAGCAGGAGGACCGAGTGGATCATGCCCGAAACCGGTCCATGCGCGCCGGCCCGCACATTGGTCGCCGTGCGGGCGATGGTGCCGGTGGTGCAGATGCCGCCGAACAGGGCAGACGCGATGTTGGCAAAGCCCTGCGCCACGAGTTCGCAATTGGAGCGGTGCCGCCTTCCTGTCATGCCGTCGGCGACCACCGCCGACAGCAGCGATTCGATCGCACCGAGCAGCGCAAAAGCTATGGCGTCCGGCAGGACGTCGATCATCCTGTCGAAGCTGATCGGCGGAAAGGCCGGCATTTGCAGGCTGCGCGGGATGCCGCCGAAGCGCGTGCCGATTGTTTCGGCAGGCAGGGAAAACAGCGCCACGACAAGCGACGCCAGACCGATGGCGATCAGCATGGCGGGCCATCTCGGCCGCCACCGCTTCATCAGGGCAATGGCGACGATGGTCAGTACGGCCACGAAGGTGGCGGCGAGATTGATCGTGCCGGCCGCCTCGCCGATCGCCATCAGCTTCGGCACCAGCGGTCCAGGCTCTTTGCCGGCGAGCTTCAGCCCGAACAGCTCGACGATCTGGCCAGAGAAGATGATGATGGCGATGCCGGCGGTGAAGCCGACGGTCACCGGATAGGGAATGAACTTGATGTAGGTGCCGAGCCTGAGATAGCCGATGGCGAGCAGGAAGATGCCGGCCATCATCGTCGCCAGCAGCAACCCGTCGACACCGACCCGCGCCACCGTTGCCGCCACCAGCACGATGAAGGCGCCGGCCGGCCCGCCGATCTGGAAGCGGCTGCCGCCGAGCGCCGAGACGAGGAAGCCACCGATGATGGAGGTGTAGAGCCCGCGCTCCGGCGTCACGCCCGATGCGATCGCGATCGCCATCGACAGCGGCAGCGCCACGATGGCCACGGTCAGTCCGGCGATGGCATCGGCCTTGAAATGCTCTACTGTGTAGCCCTCGCGCAGCACCGTCACCAGCTTCGGCGTGAACAGTTCGGAAAATGTCGGCTGCGCCGGTTGATGAATTGCCCGCCGGGTTCGATCCATGGACTGCCTTCCGCTCCTGATGCATGCCGCCCAAAAGTGCACAGCGGTTTGGGGCACGCATAAAAACCAAGGAGGCGGCGGGATCGTCGGCAGAACTGTCGGCGGTCGCCGTCGCGACTTTTATCGGCTCAGCCTGGCGGGTTCTGCGGCACGATCGGCTTGAGGCGCACGCCCCTGCCGCCGCGCTCGCTGGCCTGGTTCTCGCCGATCAGTTCCACGCCGGCCTCATCGAGGGCCTGGATGACCTTCATCAGCGTATCGACCACGCCCCTGACCACGCCGTCGCTCGCTTCCATGCGCTGAATGGTTGGAAGCGAAACCCCGGCACGCTCGGCGAGCGTCTTCTGATCGATGCCGGCCAGCGCCCTTGCGGCGCGCATCTGCGCGGCAGTGATCATCGACAAAAGAACCCGTCTGAGTCTGCATTTCCATGTATAATGGTTTAACCATCATGATGCATATGTCAGCCATGCACGCACCAAAACCGCTTGTGTCCTGCAGAGCCCCGCGCGCCAGCTGGGACAGCAAGCCCTCGGCCGCCGCAATTTCGAGGAGAATTAGCCGCAGCGTCGTTCTGAACAGCCGGTTCAGCCGCCGTCGGTCTGCCCGCGCCATCGCTGTAACGCCCATGCGGCCAGCCAGCACAGCATCGCCCAGGCGAAGCCGGCGCACCACCCGGCCAGCACGTCGGACGGCCAGTGGACGCCGAGATAGATGCGGCTGATGCCGACCAGCACCGTCGTCAGCACCGCCAGCGACAGCACGTAAATCTTCGTCGTTCGCCCAGGCAGGAAGCGCGACGCCATGCTGCCCAGCGTCAAATATGTCACCGCTGATAACATCGCATGGCCGCTCGGAAACGAAAGCGATGCCACGTCGGCGAGATGCGAGACCAGATCGGGGCGCGGCCGGTCGATTCCGAGCTTCAGCGTGCTCGACAGGGCCTGCCCACCCACCACCGCTACGAAAACGAGAAACGCTGGTCCCGGCCTGTGGATCAGCAGCAGATAGACGATCACCGCCGCCGTGATCAGCACGAGCACGCTGGCGCTGCCGAGGCTGGTGATATCGCGCATCGCCCCTTCTAGCCATAGCGGTCCGATCGGATTGTCGGGCTGGCCCGCTTCACGGAAGGCGAGCAGGATTTCGGTATCGAAGGCGTGCGGCGTGGTGGCCCGCGCCACCTCCATCAATTCCTCGAACCCCCACAGTCCGCCGGCGATGACCAGTCCGGCCAGCAGCACCGGGAATTCGATCCAGTTGAGCAGCCTGCTTGCAGTGTTCTTCATCGACCGATCGCCTACCGCGCTGCGCGTCCCTTGAACGCGCAAAGGACGCTGTAGAGCTTTGATTTTGCGCTTGATCCCCAGTGAAAATCATTTCCTGTTTTCGGGGTGATGCGCGATTACAGCCTTTGCAGATAGGGCCCGAGCGTGATCAGCGCCACTGCCGCGACGGCGAGCACGATGCCGGTCGTCTGCAAGGCGTTGACGCGCTCGCCGAAGAAAGCCAATGCCACCACGTTTACCGATACCAGCTGGATCACCGCCGACAGGCTGAACGACACCGACATGCCGAATTCGCGGATCAGCCTCAGCATGACCAGATTGCCCAGCGAATAGAGCGCCAGGGTCAGCACGATCTTGCCGAGGCTGGGCGCCAGCCCCCATTGCTTGGCCGCCATCGCCGCCAGCAGGAAGATAACCGTCGAAACGCCGAGCTGTATCAGTCCCGAAAAACTCACGTCTTTGCCCCTCTCGATGCGGCCCTTCCCGCGCATGTTGCAGACCTTGTTTCCGAAGCATCGGCCGCGGTCAAGCCGGGCTGACCGGGGACACGAAAATCAGAGCGAAAATTAGCCGGCGCGTCATCATTCTGTGATCTGCCGCCTATACGGGGTCAATCAGGTAAAATGCTCCAGCCACTCCAAGAAGCCAGAGGCAGCCCATGACCGAACATCGCTCCCCCGACACCCGATTCCGCACCAGCCTGCTCGAGGAAAACGACGGCCCGGCCACCAATCTCACCGACAACCGCACCATGGGCGAGATCATCGCCGCGCGGTTTTCGCGCCGCGGCTTCCTTAAGGGATCGCTGGCCGTCTCGGCCATCGCCGCCACCGTCAGCCCGCTGGCGCTGATCACCGCCGACAATGCCCGCGCCGGCGGCGGCTCGGCCTTCACCTTCGATGAGCTCGAAGCCGGCATCGACGACAAGCATCACGTGGCACCTGGTTATGATGCTGACGTACTGCTGCGCTGGGGCGATCCGCTGTTTGCCGACTCGCCGGAGTTCGATCCGACGAAGCAGTCGGCCGAAGCTCAGGCAAAGCTGTTCGGCTACAACAATGACTATGTCGGCTATATCCCGATCGACGGCTCGGCCGAGCACGGCCTGCTCGTGGTCAACCACGAATACACCAATTCGCATCTGATGTTCCCGGGCATTGTCAAAGTCGTCGAGAAGGACGGCAAGAAAGAGCTCGAAGTCGCACCGCTCAGCAAGGATCAGGTCGATGTCGAGATGGCCGCACACGGCGGCACCGTCGTCGAGATCCGCAAGGTGTCAGGCAAATGGCAGGTGGTGCGCGACGGCAAGCTCAATCGCCGCATCACCTCGAACACCGAGATGGCACTGTCCGGCCCCGTCGCCGGCCACGACCGCGTCAAGACCAGTGCCGATCCGACTGGCACGAAGGCCATCGGCACCGTCAACAATTGTGCCGGCGGCGTCACGCCCTGGGGCACCTACGTCATGGCCGAGGAAAACATCCATGGCTATTTCTCCGGCGAACTGCCGGCCGATCACGCGGAAGCCGCCAACTACAAGCGCCTGGGCATTCCCGAAGGCGCCTATGAATGGGCTGCGCATTATGACCGCTTCGACATTGGCAAGGAGCCGAACGAGCCCAACCGCTTCGGCTGGATCGTCGAGGTCGACGTCAACGATCCGACCTCGGTGCCGCGGAAGCGCACTGCGATGGGCCGCTTCAAGCATGAGGGTGCCGAATCGATCGTCGCCAAGGATGGCCGTGTCGTCTTTTATCTCGGCGACGACGAGCGCTTCGACTATGTCTACAAATTCGTCACCGCCGGCAAGTTCAACGCCGAGGATCGCGCCGCCAACATGGATCTTCTCGACGACGGCACGCTCTACGTCGCCAAATTCGCCGAGGACGGGTCGATCGAATGGCTGCCCATCGTCTTTGGTCAGGGCCCGTTGACGGCGGAGAACGGCTTTGCCAGCCAGGCCGACGTGCTCATCGAGACGCGCCGTGCCGCCGACCTGCTCGGCGCCACCAAGATGGATCGCCCCGAGGACGTCCAGCCCAATGCGGCCAATGGCAAGGTCTATCTGATGTTGACCAATAATTCGAAGCGCAAGGCGGACCAGGTCGATGCCGCCAACCCGCGCGCCGAAAACGCCTTCGGCCACATCATCGAGATCGTCGAGGACGGTGGCGATTTCACTGCTGCCAAGGGCAAGTGGGAAGTGCTGCTGAAATGCGGCGATCCCTCGGTGGCCGAAGTCGGCGCCACCTTCTCGACCGCAACCACCGCCAATGGCTGGTTCGGCATGCCGGACAATTGCGCCATCGATACGGCCGGCCGGCTCTGGGTCTCGACCGACGGACAGGGTCCGAAGGCCACCGGCCGCACCGACGGCCTGTGGGCGGTCGACACCGAAGGCGAGGCGCGGGCGACCTCGAAGCTGTTCTTCCGCGTGCCGATCGGCGCCGAAATGTGCGGTCCGCTATTCACGCCCGACGACCAGACCGCCTTCGTCGCGGTTCAGCATCCGGCCGATGGCGGCGAAGACTGGGAGGCTTTTGGCCGTCCCTCTTACTATGAGGACCTGTCGACCCGCTGGCCCGACTTCAGGCCCGACATGCCGGTGCGGCCGTCGGTCGTCGCCATCACCAAACAGGGTGGTGGCAAGATCGCGGTCTAGAGATCATCTCGCTTCAAAGCGCACGCCGGTAAATCGTGAAGGAGGGGTTTTGGCTCGACCAAAGCCCCTCTTTATGCCCAATTGCCAATTTATGCCCAATTGCCAGGGGCTTCGGTTCAATTCTCTTGCCACTAATGATTCGAAGCCGCGCGCTGATGGGTATTCCGAAGCGTGGGACGCGGAATTTCGACCATGCCCGCCTTGCGCACCCATCTCGACCGCCTGATCGAGGGCGCCGCGCCCAAGGTCACCCGCAGGAGCTGACGCATGTCGAGCGCCTGGCGCTGGTCCGCCGGCACGCTCGCCTATTCCGTGCGCTATTCCGAGCAGGGGCAGGCTGCCGTCAAGCGCCGATTCCACGGCATCAAGGACTCGACCTATGTCGCCTTCCGTCAGGGACCGTCGTCGAGATGCTGGGATTGCTCCGGCTGGTCAAGGCCATCTAGCCTGTCACAGACCTAGCCCACGGCTCAGCGTGCTTTTGGCTGATCAGTTCCGCAGCCGGTAGCCGGTCCTGAAGATCCACGCGACGATCGCTATGCAGACAAACAGGAAAACGACGGTCATGCCGAGGCTGATGCCGATCGAGACGTCGGATTTGCCGTAGAAACTCCAGCGAAAGCCGCTGACCAGATAGAGGACGGGGTTGAACAGCGTCACCGTGCGCCAGATGCCGGGCAGCATGTCGATCGAATAGAAGCTGCCGCCAAGGAAGGTCAGCGGTGTGATGATCAGCAGCGGCACCAGCTGCAGCTGCTCGAAGCTTCTCGCCCAGATGCCGATGATGAAACCGAACAGGCTGAAGGTCACCGCCGTCAGCACCAGGAAGGCAAGCATCCAGAACGGATGCTCGATGGTCAGCGGCACGAACAGCGCTGCGGTCGCCAGTATGATCAGGCCGAGGATGATCGACTTGGTCGCCGCACCCCCGACATAGGCAATGATGATCTCCAGATAGGACACCGGCGCCGACAGCAATTCGTAGATCGAGCCGACAAATTTCGGAAAATAGATGGCGAAAGAGGCGTTGGAGATCGACTGCGTCAGCAGCGACAGCATGATCAGCCCCGGCACGATGAAGGCGCCGTAGCTGATGCCGTCAATCTCGGTGATGCGCGAGCCGATGGCCGAGCCGAAGACGACGAAATAGAGCGATGTCGAGATGACCGGCGAGACGATGCTCTGCAGCACGGTCCGGAAGGCGCGCGCCATCTCCATCTTGTAGATCGCCCAGACTGCTCGCAGGTTCATGCGTCTTTCCTCACCAGATTGACGAAGATCTCCTCGAGCGAGCTGTTTTGCGTGTCGATATCGCGGAACTGGATGCCGGCCGTCTCAAGGTCGCGCAGCAGCGAGGCGACGCCCGGCCGTTCGCTCTGGTTGTCATAGGTGTAAGTCAGTTGACTGCCGTCCGGCGAAAGCTCCAGCGCATAGCGCGAAAACGTCTCGGGTATGGTGACAAGCGGACTGCGCAATTCCAGCAACAGCCTTTTGCGGCCGAGCGTGCGCATCAGTTCGGCCTTGTCCTCGACCAACACGATCTCGCCGCGATTGATGACGCCGACGCGGTCGGCCATCGCCTCGGCCTCCTCGATATAGTGCGTCGTCAGGATGATGGTGACACCATCCTCGCGCAGCCGGCGCACCATCGCCCACATGTCCTGGCGCAGCTCGACGTCGACGCCGGCTGTCGGCTCGTCGAGGAACAGCACCCTTGGTTCGTGCGACAGCGCCTTGGCGATCATCAGCCGCCGCTTCATGCCGCCGGACAGGGTGATCGCCTTGGCGTCTTTCTTGTCCCACAACGACAGGTCGCGCAGCACCTTCTCGACGAAGGCGTGGTCGGCCGGCTTGCCGAACAGGCCGCGGCTGTAGTTGACCGTCGCCCATACGCTCTCGAACGCGTCGATGGTCAGTTCCTGCGGAACCAGCCCGATCAGGCTGCGCGCGGTGCGATAATCCCGGCTGATGTCGTTGCCGTCCACGGTGACCGTGCCCGACGAGCGGTTGACAATACCGCAGACGATCGAGATCAGCGTTGTCTTGCCGGCGCCGTTCGGCCCGAGCAGCGCAAAGATCTCGCCGCGCTCGATATCGAGGTTGATCTCCTTCAGCGCCTTGAAACCGGTGGCATAGGTCTTGGTGACCCCGGAAATGGAAATGATGGATGGCATGGCTGAAAAACGGCTGCTTGAAAGGAGAACTGTTGATTCAATCCGCTGAATGTCGGTGCGCGCAGCCGGAAGTCAATGGCACTCCTGACAGTTCTGGACATTGGCATGCGAAACGCATCCACCGCTGCCGCAGTCCTGCGGCGTTCCGCCTCGCGTGACGCCACGCCGCTTTGACCGTTTGGCGCATCCGGCCTATCTTCCCTGACATAGCAGCAGCCGGAGCCCGCCATGGACCCGCTCATCCTTTCGCGCATCCAGTTCGGCGCGAACATCTCGTTCCATATCCTGTTTCCGGCTATCACCATCGCGCTTGGCTGGGTGCTGCTGTTCTTCAAGCTTCGCTACAACGCCACAGGCGATTCCGCCTGGATGCGCGCCTATTTCACCTGGGTGAAGGTGTTCGCGCTGTCCTTTGCCATGGGCGTGGTTTCGGGCGTCACCATGAGCTTCCAGTTCGGCACCAACTGGCCGGGTTACATGGAGACCGTCGGCAACATCGCCGGCCCGCTGCTCGCCTATGAGATCCTCACCGCCTTCTTCCTTGAGGCGGCGTTCCTCGGCATCATGCTGTTCGGCTTCCGCCGCGTCTCCAATCGCATCCACACGCTGGCAACCGTGCTGGTGGCCGGCGGCACCACCCTGTCCGCCTTCTGGATCATCGCGCTCAATTCCTGGATGCAGACGCCGGTCGGCTTCGAGATGCGCAACGGCGTAGCCCACGCTATCGACTGGTGGGCGATCGTCTTCAACCCGTCCATGCCCTACCGGCTCGTCCACATGCTGCTTGCCTCCGGCCTGACGGTTTCGTTCCTGATCGCCGGCCTGTCGGCGCTGCGCTATCTCTATGGCGACCGCTCGGAATCGATGTGGAAGGCATTGCGCACCGGTGTCTTTACCGCGGCGATCCTGATCCCCATCCAGATCTTCGCCGGCGACCAGCATGGCCTCAACACGCTGGAGCATCAGCCGCAGAAGATCGCCGCCATGGAGGCCAACTGGAATACCGGCCCCAACGTGCCGCTGGTCCTTTTCGCGCTTCCCGACGAGGCGGCAAGGGAGAACAAATTCGAGGTCACCATCCCCGACGGCGCCAGCCTCATCCTCAGGCACAGCGCCAGCGGCGTCGTGCCGGGGCTGAACGACTATGCCGGCAACCATCCGCCGGTCTTCCCGGTATTCTGGGCTTTTCGCATCATGGTCGGCACCGGCGTCCTGATGCTCGTCGTCTCCTGGTCGGCCGCCTTTTTCCTCAAGCGCCGCCACAGCCTGCCGAAACCGCTGGCGCTGGTGATGGTGCCGATGGCTCTGTCCGGCTGGCTGGCGACGCTGGCCGGCTGGTACACCACCGAGATCGGCCGCCAGCCCTGGCTGGTCGCCGGCGTGCTCAGGACCGTCGATGCCGTCGGCCCGGTCGCCGGCAGCCAGGTCGCACTGACGCTTGCGGTCTATCTCATCCTCTACGCGCTGCTTCTGATCGCCTATCTCGGCGTGCTGGTGTATCTGGCGCTAAAGGCGGCGAAGGATGGCGATACCTCGCCGCTGCCGGGCGTTCTCGACGCGCCGCTGTCGCAGCCGGCGGCGAAATAGGAGGATGGTGATGACCCTCGACTGGCCGACGTTGCTCCCCCTCATCTTCGCCGGCCTGATGGGCCTGGCCATCCTGATCTACGTCATCCTCGACGGCTTCGATCTCGGCATCGGCATCCTGTTCGCGGCGGCCGAGGACGACGAGCAGGACACGATGATCGCCGCAATAGGCCCGTTCTGGGACGCCAACGAGACCTGGCTGGTGCTGGCCGTCGGCCTGCTGCTGGTCGCCTTCCCGCTGGCGCACGGCACCATTCTCACCGCGCTCTACATTCCGGTCTTCCTGCTCCTGGTCGGCCTGATCCTGCGCGGCGTCGCCTTCGATTTCCGCGCCAAGGTGCCGGCCGGCCGGAAGCATCGCTGGAACCGTATCTTCTTCCTGGGCTCGGTCATCGCCTCGCTGGCGCAGGGCTACATGCTGGGGATCTATGTGCTCGGCCTGGATGTCGGCCTCGGCGGCATCGCCTTCGGCGCGCTGGTGGCGCTCTGCCTTGCCGCCGCCTATGCGGCGATGGGCGCGGCCTGGGTCATCTACAAGACGGAAGGCGAATTGCAGAAGAAGGCGGTGCTGTGGCTGCGCCGGGCGCTGGTGCTGACCGCGCTCGGCATGGTCGCCGTCTCGCTGGCCACGCCGCTCGCCAGTCCGCGCATCTTCGACAAATGGTTCGTCTGGCCCGCCATGCTCTATTTGTCGCCGCTGCCGGTCCTGTCGGCGGTGCTGTTCGCATGGCTGTGGCGGCAGACCTTCCATCTGCCTAAGGTGGACGACCGCCATGCGCTGACGCCGTTCTTGACGCTGGCCGCGATCTTCACCCTGGGCTTTGCCGGGCTCGCCTGGTCGTTCTATCCCTTCGTCGTGCCGGACAGGCTGACCATCTGGCAGGCGGCGTCCGCGCCGGAAAGCCTCGCCATCATCCTGGCCGGCACGGTGGTCGTGCTGCCGATCATCATTTTCTATTCGGTTTATGCCTACCGCGTGTTCGGCGGCAAGGCGACGGATCTGACCTACGACTGACAGGCAACCGCCGCAACGCGATGGATTCCCGATGAGAACGGGGGCGTCACCCGGCTTGTAGCGGCCTGAAATCAGCCGAGTTGTCGGGACGCCGCTCTGATCCGCGTGCGCCAGATCCGTACACCAATTTGTCTGCACAATATTTAGGCCGCCTGCTGGCTGGGTGGCACTCGATCGCGGTGGGAGCCTCCCAAAGTGGCTGGAAAAGCGTCGATTCGCATGGAGTCGATAGTTTGGCATGTCTGTTGCTTTGCCTTGACGACCAACCGAGACAAAAAGGGAAAATAATGAACCGTCGCAATGTGTGCATGCTGGCCTTCGCCGCCGTGGCTGGAATGGCCATGGCTCCGTCTCCGCAGGCGCGGGCTGACGCCTTGAGCGACATCGGGGCGCGGGGCACCATCCGCATCGCCGTCCCACAGGATTTCCCGCCCTTCGGCAGTGTCGGCGCCGACATGACGCCGCAAGGCTACGACATCGATATCGCCAATCTGATTGGTGAAAAGCTCGGCGCCAAGGTCGAGATCGTCCCGGTCACCAGCGCCAACCGCATTCCTTATCTTCAGACCAACAAGGTCGACCTGGTCATTTCAAGCCTCGGCAAGAATCCCGATCGCGAGAAGGTCATCGACTTTTCCGAAGCCTACGCCCCCTTTTACAATGGCGTGTTCGCTCCGGCGGACGTCGCGGTCGCGAAGGCGGAAGATCTCGCCGGCAAGACCGTTGGCGTCACCCGCGGCGCGATCGAAGACCTCGAACTGACCAAGGTCGTGCCCGCGAGCGTCGAGATCAAGCGCTACGAGGACAACAACGGCACAATTTCCGCTTTCCTTTCGGGCCAGGTCGAGGTGATCGCGACCGGGAATGTCGTCGCCGCCGCCATCCTCGAAAAGAACCCGCCCAAGCGGCCCGAGCTCAAATTCCTGATCAAGAACTCGCCTTGCTACATCGGCATGAACAAGGAGGAGCCGGCATTGATGGCCAAGATCAACGGCATCATCGCCGCCGCCAGGTCCGACGGCGCCCTGAACGCAATTTCGCAAAAATGGCTGAAGGTGGACCTGCCGGCTGACCTGTGATCGCCGCCCGCCGCGTGTGGCTGAGGTCAGATAACAAGCCATGACCTATCAGTTCGATTTCGGCTGGCTGATCGAGGCTCTGCCGGTGCTGCTCAAAGGCATCCGGATCACCGTGCAGCTCATCCTGATCGGCGCGGTGTTCGGCGTCGCATTGGGCATTGCCTGCGCCTGGGTGCGCGCCCTCGGGCCGAAATGGCTAAGACCCGTCGTCGCGACCTATGTCGAGATGATCCGCAACACGCCCTTCCTCATCCAACTGTTCTTCATCTTCTTCGGCCTGCCGTCGCTTGGCATCAGAATGTCGGAACTGACTGCCGCCAACCTCGCCATGATCGTCAATCTCGGCGCCTACAGCTGCGAAATCATCCGCGCCGGCATCCAGGCCACGCCACGCGGCCAGTTCGAAGCCGGCGCCAGCCTCGCCATGACCCCGTTCCAGGCCTTCTGGTATGTGGTTCTGGTCCCGGCGCTGCAGCGCATCTGGCCTGCGCTGTCGTCGCAGATCGTCATCGTCATGCTGGGATCGGCCGTCGTTTCGCAGATTGCCGCCGAGGACCTGACCTTCGCCGCCAACTTTATCCAGTCGCGCAATTTCAGGGCCTTCGAAACCTACATCGTCTCCACCTTGATCTACCTGGCCCTCGCGATCCTGCTGCGCCAGCTGCTGGCCGGCCTGGGCTGGATGCTGTTTCCAAGGAAGGCGTCGCGATGAGACGTGCGCCATGACCGAGTTCAGCTTCTGGGACATCCTGCGTAACCTGCTTTTGGCCGCCCGCTGGACGGTTGTCCTCTCGCTGGTCTCCTTCCTCGGTGGCGGCATCGTCGGCGCTGGCCTGCTTTTCCTGCGCATCGGCGGCCGGCGTGGGCTGCGGCTTCTGTCACGCGGCTACATCCAGCTGTTCCAGGGCACGCCGCTCCTGATGCAGCTCTTTCTCGCTTTCTTCGGCCTTGGCCTGTTCGGCATCGACGTTCCCGCCTGGCTTGCCGCCTGTGTCGCGCTCATCCTGTGGACCGCCGCCTTCCTCGCCGAAATCTGGCGCGGCTGCGTCGAGAGCATCGCCAAAGGTCAATGGGAGGCGTCCGCCAGCCTCGGAATGGGTTACCTCCAGCAGATGCGCTACGTCATCCTGCCGCAGGCGCTGAAAGTGGCGGTGCCGCCGACCGTCGGCTTCTCGGTGCAGGTGGTGAAGGGCACCGCGCTCACCTCCATCATCGGCTTCGTCGAATTGTCGAAGGCCGGTTCGATCGTCACCAACGCGACGTTCCAGCCGTTCACGGTCTATGGTCTGGTTGCGCTCATCTACTTTGCTTTGTGCTGGCCGCTGTCGAAATCGAGCCAGCTCCTGGAAAGGAAGCTCAATGTCGCTCATCGCAATCACTGAGGTGAAGAAGCGCTTCGGCGACAACGAGGTGCTGAAGGGGATTTCCATCGACATCGCGCCGGGCGAGGTCGTCGCCATCATCGGCAAGAGCGGTTCGGGCAAGTCGACGCTGCTGCGCTGCATCAACGGGCTGGAGACCATCGACGAAGGCTCGATCGTCGTCGCCGGCGCCCAGTTCCTGCCCGACGAGGTGCATCTCAAGGCGCTGCGCCTGAAGGTCGGCATGATTTTTCAGCAATTCAATCTGTTCCCGCATCTGACGGCCGGCGGCAATGTCATGCTGTCGCAGGTCGTGGTGAAGAAGACGCCGAAAAAGGACGCCGATGCGGTCGCCCGAAAAATGCTCGACCGCGTCGGTCTCGCCCACAAGTTCGACGCCTTGCCGGACGAACTGTCCGGCGGCCAGCAGCAGCGCGTGGCGATCGCCCGGGCGCTCGCCATGCAGCCGATCGCGCTGCTATGCGACGAGATCACCTCGGCGCTCGACCCCGAACTCGTCGCCGAGGTGCTGGCCGTCGTCAGGGAATTGGCCGCGGAAGGCATGACGCTGGTGATGGTCACCCATGAGATGCGCTTCGCCCGCGACGTCTGCTCGCGCGTCGTCTTCATGCATCAGGGCCGCGTCCACGAGATCGGCGCCCCCGAGGACGTCTTCGCCAACCCCAGGACGCCGGAGCTCAGGCAGTTTCTCGGCGTGCAATAGCGGGCATTGTTGCCCGCTATTGCAAGATCAGCTCTTGTTGGCGGCCAGCACCAGCACCGGTTTTTCGCTGTAAAGGTCGGGGAATAGCGTCTTCAAATTCTCGACCTTGGGCAGGTCGTTGTAGACGATGTAGGGGTAGGTCGGGTTCAGCGTCAGGAAATCCTGGTGATAGTCCTCGGCCGGATAGAACGTCTTGCCGATTTCCAGCGTGGTCACGATCGGCTCTGGAAACACCTTGGCCTTGTCGAGCTGGGCGATGTAGCTCTCGGCGATCTTCTTCTGCGCATCGCTTTCGGCAAAAATCGTCGAACGGTATTGCGGGCCGCGGTCCGGACCCTGGTAGTTCAGCTGCGTCGGGTTGTGCGCGACCGAGAAATACACCTGCAGCAACTGGCCGTAGGTCACCTCTGTCGGCTCGTAGGTGATCTCCACGGCTTCGGCGTGCCCGGTCCGGCCGGTGCCGACCGTCTCGTAGACGGCGGTGTCCTTGTCGCCGCCGGCATAGCCGGAGACGGCGCTGGTCACGCCCTTGACGTGCTGGAACACGCCTTGCACGCCCCAGAAGCAGCCGCCGGCGAAGATCGCCTTGGCGGTGCCGGCGGCGGGTTTCTCGTCCATCGCCGGCGGCGGGATCACCACCGCCTCCTCGGCCGAGATTGCCGGCGTCTGCCACAAGGCGGCGCCGGCCGCGGCGAAGATCAGCGCCGCAAGCGCGCCCCAGGCGAATTTCGTCAATCGTTTCGCGGCGGTTTTTTCAATGCCGGTCATCTCTGATCTCCCATGCATGAGTTTACGACTATACGACAGATAGGTCTGTCGCGGTTTCACATTGCCGTGCGGGCGCGTGCATCGGCGGCCGCGACCCCGTTCCGGACAGGGGAACCGCCATGGCCACTCCCGGCCGGATGCGGGCTCGAAGCCTACTTGGCCGTCCCCATCGCGTCGCAGGCCTTGGTCGCCTCGTCCTTTTTCATCGCGTCGGTTTCCATGGCAGCCTTGTCCATGCAGTCCTTCATCTTTTCGGCCGCCATCGGATCCGCGGGCTTCATCGCGTCGGTCGCCGGCTTCATGGCGTCAGTCGCCATCGCATCGGCCGGCTTCTTGGCATCTTCGGCGCGCGCAATGCCGCCGGCAAAAAGGGCCGTCGAGCAAAGCGCGAAGGCAAGTGCCGGCAAGGTCGGGCGGTTGGTCATGATGGTCTCCCAGAGTTGGTGGCGCGCCGGAATGGCGATCACATCAGCTCTTCGCCGCCGCCTGGGCCTTCGTTACAGCCATCACCGCTTCGTGATCGTCCACCTCGTTTTTCCTTCTCCCACAAGGGAGAGAAGGCGAGGTGCGCCCACAACAAAACGCCGCCCGGTGGCGACCGGACGGCGTTGAAATGAGATGCTATGCGAACGCGTGTCCTCTCCGGACGCGACCTGTCCGGCCTATTGCGTAAGCACTGTTTGCGAAGGCCGCTTATTGAAGTCGCACTTGCCGGTCACGGTGTAAAAGAAATCGGCGTTGGACACCGGAGCCGGTACGGCATTTCCGCCGTCCTCCCAGGCCTGCGTGCTGGGTTGGCCGCATGGCACGGCGATGAAGATGTCCACCACTTGGCCTTGCTTGACTTCGACACTGTCGATGTACAACCGGTCCGACGTCGCCGTATCGTCCGATCGCAGGGTTTGTTTCGTGCCCGTGGGCAGGTAGCCACCGCCAAGACCCGGATTGGGATTCGGAATCTTCATCTCCAGATAGAGCTTGTCCATCAGACTGACGTCGATCACCGCGCCGGCGCCGGTCGATGGATACATGGTGTTGACACAGGTGGTCGCGTATTTCTTGCCGCTGGAGTCGGTCTGGGTGATCGTGGTGGTGGGCAAGCCGTAGAAGCTGGTCACCGTTCTTGTCGTGCATACTTGTTTCTGGGCCAGCGTCTCTGTCGATCCGTTGATCGTATACACACGGGACGTTCCATAGCCTTTCGGATCGCCATACTTGTTGTGTACGTAGGAGATCTTCATCAGCTTGTTGGCCGCCGTCTCGCCGAATTTCGTGCCGTAGAGCGTCATCGACTTGTCCCAGTAGCCCGAAATCTTGTCGACCTTGAACGTGGTCTCCACCAGTGCCGGCCTCTTGCGCACCGCCGACGCCACGGCGACCGGCACCGTGTCGACATGGGCGATCTGCATGAAGTTCGTCGGCATGGCAAAGCGGGCCGAGGCATTGATGCTGGCGGTGCCGTCGGCGGCGACGACGAAGCCGTCGAGCTTGGCGGTGCCTTGCCCGCTATTGGCCGCAAACGACTCCTGCAGCTTCACCTGACGGTCCGCCAATGACGTGCTGGTTGGCAGCGTCGTGATCGACAGGGTCGCGGCATCGAGCGCATTCTGCATCGATGCCCTGGTCGCAACGGCCGAATTATAGTCGATTGAAAAGCCCAACGCGGCCGTCATCGGGATAAGCATGATGGCGAGTATCGGCGCTAAGGAGCCGCTCTCGGAACGGAGAAAATGGCTTGCAGAAGGTGGCATTGCTTGGCCCCCCAAACGGTGACAGGTCGTGGCCTATCACGCAGGGCGCGAACTATGCTCTAATCTGATGGATCAAAGTTTAACGACGTTGCGCCCCCGGCGGCGCAAACCTGACGCGATTGCCCTGGGGCGCCGCGCCCGGCCGCTTGCCCGGGCAAGCTGCCCCTGCTAAAGCCGCCCCATCATGACCACGCCGATCAAGAACATCCGCAATTTCTCCATCGTCGCCCATATCGACCATGGCAAATCCACGCTTGCCGACCGGTTGATCCAGTCCACCGGCGGGCTGGAGCTGCGCGACATGAAGGAGCAGGTGCTGGACTCGATGGATATCGAGCGTGAGCGCGGCATCACCATCAAGGCGCAGACGGTGCGGCTGAAATACCGCGCCAACAATGGCGAGGACTATATCCTCAACCTGATCGATACGCCCGGCCATGTCGACTTCGCCTACGAAGTGTCGCGGTCGCTCGCCGCCTGCGAAGGCTCGCTGCTGGTCGTCGATGCCTCTCAAGGCGTCGAGGCGCAGACGCTGGCCAATGTCTACCAGGCCATCGACAACAACCACGAGATCGTCGTGGTGCTGAACAAGGTCGACCTGCCGGCCGCCGAGCCCGAGCGCATCCGCGAGCAGGTCGAGGAGGTGATCGGCATCGATGCCTCCAACGCCGTGCTGATCTCGGCCAAGACCGGGCTGGGCATTCCCGACGTGCTGGAGGCGATCGTCAACGATTTGCCGCCGCCGCGCGAGGGCGACATCGCCGCACCGCTGAAGGCGATGCTGGTCGACAGCTGGTACGACGCCTATCTCGGCGTCATCGTGCTGGTCCGCATAATCGACGGCGTGCTGAAGAAGGGCCAGACCATCCGCATGATGGGCACCGGCGCCAAGTACCTTGTCGAGCGCACCGGCGTCTTCACGCCGGCCCGCATCAATGTCGACGGGCTCGGCCCCGGCGAATTCGGCTTCTTCACCGGCTCGATCAAGGAAGTCGCCGATACCCGCGTCGGCGACACCATCACCGAGGACAAGCGCCAGACGGCCCAGGCCCTGCCAGGCTTCAAGCCGGCGCAGCCGGTGGTGTTCTGCGGCCTGTTCCCGGTTGACGCCGCCGATTTCGAGGATCTGCGCGCCGCGGTCGGCAAGCTCCGCCTCAACGACGCTTCTTTCTCTTATGAAATGGAGACCTCCGCCGCGCTCGGCTTCGGCTATCGCTGCGGCTTCCTTGGCCTTTTGCACCTCGAAATCATCCAGGAGCGGCTGGAGCGCGAGTTCAACCTCGACCTCATCGCCACCGCGCCGAGCGTCGTCTACCGCTTGGCTTTGAACGACGGCACGACGAAGGAATTGCACAACCCGGCCGACATGCCCGACGTGGTCAAGATCCAGGCCATCGAGGAGCCGTGGATCCGCGCCACCATCCTGACCCCGGACGAGTATCTCGGCGGCATCCTAAAACTCTGCCAGGACCGGCGCGGCATCCAGGCCGACCTTTCCTATGTCGGCAAGCGCGCCATGCTGACCTACGATCTGCCGCTCAACGAGGTCGTCTTCGACTTCTACGACCGGCTGAAGTCGATCTCCAAGGGCTACGCCTCCTTCGACTATCATCTGACCGACTATCGCGAGGGCGACCTGGTGAAGATGTCGATCCTGGTCAATGAGGAGCCGGTCGACGCGCTGTCGATGCTGGTCCACCGCACGGCGGCGGAAAAGCGCGGCCGGCTGATGTGCGAGAAGCTGAAGGAGCTGATCCCGCACCATCTGTTCAAGATCCCGATCCAGGCGGCAATAGGCGGCAAGGTCATCGCCCGCGAAACCATCTCGGCGCTGCGCAAGGACGTCACCGCCAAATGCTACGGCGGCGACGTCTCGCGCAAGCGCAAGCTGCTCGACAAGCAGAAAGAGGGCAAGAAGCGCATGCGCCAGTTCGGCAAGGTGGATATCCCGCAGGAGGCGTTCATCCAGGCGCTGAAGATGGGGGATTGAGAAGCCGGTCGGGCGTCCGCGCGAAGCGCGGCGCCGAGACATCGATCCGGTGGATCGATGTCAGGCTTCGAAAGCGGGGGAGCTGCCGGAGGCAGCTGGCCCCCCGCCAGCGCGGCGCTGAAGCTGCACGGTGGAGAACGGGTGTAACGACCCAATCGCCATTGCGTTTTCCACCCCCGATTGTATCTTTGCCTCGGGTCTTGGGAAAAATCGCCTTTCATGCGCAAATATGTTGTTCCGTTCCTTTCGCTTTTTCTCGATTTCATCTGGATCAACGCCGTCGTAGGCCTGGCCGTCTATCTAGTGCCATCACTTCCGGAAGCTGCGTTTGGCGGACCTTTGCCATGGTCGGCGCAAATCGTCATCTCCCTGGTCTTGCTCTCGATTAGTCGCCTGCTGAACCTCTCGCTCGGTGAGTATCTGCTCTCCTATGCGGTCGCTGAGTGGGACGCCGGTGTCCAGCTTCGCCAATGGCCAAACCTCCTCCTTGGGACGGCCGGAATCCTGTCCGGCCTCAACGAGCTGGTGCGCGGGACCGAACCCGGCAGCGGCGTGCCATTTCTTTTCATGGTCGAGGAAACACCGCTCAAGTTGGTCGTGTTGACGGTCTACGGAGCGCTCTATGGTTTGGGAGGCATCATGTTGCTCAGGTTCGCAACCGGTGCAAAGCTGCTCAACGGTGCCTTGCTGGCGAGCGGCGTCTTCGTCATGGCGGTCAACATACTATTCTACCATGACGCAATGGTCGCTGCGATCATCGCGCGCAACGAAAACCAGGGCAGGTTGATCACCTTGGAAGCAGCAGAACGAGCCGTGGCGCTCTCGCCATATGGTTTCGTATTGCTGGGCGTCATGGCCGCGATCCTGTACTTTTGCCGGGAGCGCCCGGCGGCGCCGTGACCCGCAAGCGCGACCTGTTTGCCAGGCAGAAAGAGGAGCGCGTGCGGCAGTTCGGCAAAGTGGATATCCCGCAGGAGGCGTTCATCCAGGCGCTGAAGATGGGGGATTGAGCGGCTGCGCCCGCTTAACCCCGAAGGATGAGAGCTGGAGGCCACGAAAGCCAACGATTGGAGAACACCCTGTCCTGAAGTATCCTTGGGCTTGGAGGGAGGTCCTCACATGCGTTCCGCCAACCCTGCCATCTCCGATATCGTCGCCGCGATCGGCCTCGCCATCGGTGGCGCCTTGGGCCTTGCCGGCACCTTCGTGGCGAGCGCCGGGCTGCGCGAAACACTCTGGACGATCGACGGCGTCGCACTCGTGGTGGCAGCCGCGCTGTTGACCATGAAGTATCAGCGGCAAGGCAACGACTGCGTGGCGGCCGGATTCTTGACCTTCGTCGCCGGCGAGAGCCTGCTGCTGGCAGGCAATGCGGCGGGCCTCGAGGCCAGCGTGCCCTCCTATGTCGGCGGCATCTCGCTTTGGGCGGCCGCGCTTATCATGGTCAGCGCGCCGAAAACCTTCGCCTTGTGGATGCGCCTGACGGCGATGGTGGCCGCTGTGCTGTTTGTCGCGTCGGCGGGCCTGATCCTCTGGGGCGCCCCTTTGCTGCCGACCTCGGCACCCCTGCCCGCTGCCGGATATCCGTTTCTGGTCCTCACCTTCATCGGCTGGATCTGGACCCTGCTGAAGCCCGGCCGATGAGTGGCCCATGTCTTCGCCCGTCGAAATCCGCAACAGCCCCACCGGAAAAATCTTTCCCGCGCTCGGGCCGCTCCTGATCGCTGCGATCTTTGGCTTCTTCGCGCTGAAGGGGCTTGCGTCAGGCGCCCCGGGCCAAGGGCTGTTCCTGGTGGTGGTGCTGGCGCTTGGCTGCCTGGGGCTTGGTCTGTTCCTGGCGCGCGGCGCGTTCGACACCGGCGTCCAGGTAGTGCTCGACGCCAGCGGGTTTCGCGACCGGCGCGGCGGCGACGTGCTGGTGCCCTGGGACAAGGTGCGCAGCGTGCATCTCACCTCCGGCAAAGGCGCGGCGATGATCAGCTTCGAACTGACCGAGCCGCCTCCCGATGCGATCAGATATGCACCGGCCAATGCGCTCGGCCTCTTGCTGCCCTTTGGCAGAAACATCGTCCATATGGAGATCTCCTCGCTCGACATCACCGGCGCCGACATGATCGCGGCGATCCGGCGGCTCGCGCCGCATGTGGCGGTGTTGAGGTAGGCGCTCCCCCTTCTCCTCCTTTGTTTGGACTGGGACATCGCGAACAGGTGTGCGAGGACATCGCGAACAGTTTCGCGCGTTGTGCGTGAGGGGGGTTCGGGATGCCGTTCAAGCACAGAAGCGCGATGCCCCAGTCCAAACAAAGGGGGAGAAGGAAGGGTCGCGCCTTTCGCGACGCGCAGATTTACCGCCACCCCCTTCCACCCCTCCAGCCTCTATGCCATGTTCTTGTCGCGGCCGGGCAGGCCGTTTCATTCCGGGGGGAATCATCATGTTGTCTTTCGCTTTCGCGCGGCGCATCGCCGTCGCGCTCTGTCTTGCCGCATCGTTCGCGTCGGCGGCGCATGCCGGCGACGTCACCTTCGAGATCAGGAACAGCCATCCCAACGCCATGCGTGTCGAGCTCTATAGCCAGGACCGCAACCATATCTGGCCGGGTAACAATCAGAACTATTATCTCAATGACGGCGAGACCAAGTCGATCCCGCTATCCTGCGATGACGGCGAATGGATCTGCTACGGCGCCTGGGTCGTCGGCGACGAGGGCACCTATTAGGGCGTCGGCCCCGGCAACACCGAAAAATGCGACGATTGCTGCTACACCTGCAGCGGCGGCGAGACCGAGGAAATCGATCTGGTGCCGTAGTGCGGCCTTGCCCTATCGCTGAGAGGTTGGAGGGACCAGCGGCCCCCTCTGTCCTGCCGGACATCTCCCCAACATAGGGGGAGATCGGAGACGCCCACGCTTTCGCGAATTTTCAACGCTGCAAGGAGGGTGCCACCGGCCAAGCTGCCAATCTCCCCCCTCGTGGGGGAGATGTCCGGCAGGACAGAGGGGGGCGCCGTAGAGCTCCAACCCTGGCTGCGACCGAGCATTGACAATGCCTCACACGCCACTGCCTCCAAAACATCGCGCAAACGCCAGATCGATGCGCAAGGTCATGACCGATGCCGAGCTGAAACTCTGGAACGAGCTTCGCGCACACCGGCTGATGGGACTTGGCTTCCGGCGACAATTTCCGATTGCCGGTTACATTGTCGACTTCGCTTGCCCGGAGAAGAAACTGATCGTCGAGGTCGACGGCTCCCAGCACGCGCAGGCGATGCTGTCGCCGGCGATGAGGAAAGGACATTGCGTCTGGAAAAGGATGGCTGGACCGTTCTACGCTTCTGGAACGACGACATTATCCGCGACATCGACAATGTCTGCCAGCATATTGTGATAGCGGCTGGGCTCGCCGCGGTCCCTTAGATCGTGGCAAAGTAGGCGATCCTTCGCGCCCCCCTCTGTCCTGCCGGACATCTCCCCCACTTGGGGGGAGATTGGCCGTCACTACGATCATCGCCTATTGGCCCAGCGCTCGCGGCTTTATCGGCCGGGCCATATCGGGTAAGGGCTTCACAGCAAAAACCTCGCCGCCCCGGACCGCTGCCAAAATATGACCGCCAAGACCACGCCCCTGTTCCTCGGCATAGACACCGGCGGCACCTACACCGACGCCGTTCTGTGGTCTGAAGCCGGCGGCCCTAACGGCAAAGTGCTGGCCAAGGCCAAGGCGCTAACCACCCGCCACGATCTGGCGGTCGGCATATCGGGCGCGGTCGATGCCGTGCTGCAGAAAGCCGGCACCGATCCGGCAGCGATAAAACTGGTGTCGATGTCGACGACGCTTGCCACCAACGCGCTGGTCGAGGGCCAGGGCGGGCGCGTGGCGCTGGTGATGATCGGCTTTTCCGAAGGCGATCTCGCCCGCGACGGGCTGAAGGCGGCACTCGGCACCGATCCGGTGGTGTTCTGCCCCGGCGGCCACGACGTCCACGGCAATGCGGCAAAGCTCGACCTGTCCGGGCTGGAGGCTGCGCTGCCGGAACTCGGCGCCTCGGTGTCGGGCTTTGCCGTCTGCGCCTATTTCGCCACCCGCAATCCGGCGCATGAGCTCGCCGCGCGCGACCTCATCCGCGAAAAGACCGGCCTGCCGGTCACCGCCAGCCACGAGCTTTCGGCCAAGCTCGGCGGCCCGCGCCGGGCGCTGACGACGCTGCTCAATGCCAGGCTGATCTCGATGATCGACCGGCTGGTGGCGGCGACCGAAGCTTTTCTTGGCCAGCGCAACATCGCCGCACCGCTGATGGTGGTGCGCGGCGACGGCGCCCTGGTCTCGGCCGCCTTTGCCCGCCAGCGGCCGATCGAGACGATTCTTTCCGGCCCGGCCGCCAGCCTTGTCGGCGCCCGCCACATGACCGGCCTCGACAATGCTGTCGTCTCCGACATCGGCGGCACCACCACCGACGTCGCCGTGCTGGATAACGGCCGTCCCAGGCTCGATCCGGAAGGCGCCACCGTAGGCGGCTTCCGCACCATGGTCGAAGCCGTCGCCATGCGCACTTTTGGGCTCGGCGGCGATTCCGAAGTGGTGTTGGAGGATGGCGCGCTCAACCCAAAAATCCAGCTCGGGCCGCGCCGCCTGGTGCCGCTGGCGCTGGCCGGCATGGTGCATGGCGAAGCCGTCACCTCGGAGCTCGAACGTCAGCTGCGGGCACCGAACCCGGGCCGCATGGATGGCCGCCTGGCGGTCAGGACCGGCGTGCCGGAGCGGCTCGCCGCCGGCCTGACCGGCGCCGAGGCCAAGCTTTATGAGCTGATCGGTGCTGTGCCGCTGCCCCTCGACCGGCTTTTGACCTCGAACGCCCAGAACGCCACCTTGAACCGGCTGGTGTCGCGCGGGCTGGTGCATGTCGCCGGCTTCACGCCGTCGGACGCCGCCCATGTGCTGGGCAAGCAGGCCAATTGGGATGCCGCTTCGGCCCGTCTGGGTGCGGAACTGTTTGCCCGCAAACGCGACGGGCGGGGACAGTCGATCGCCGCCTCGCCGGAGGCGATCTCGGAACGGGTGCTGACCACGCTGACCCGCCTGTCGGCGGAAGTCATCCTCGAGACCGCCTTTGCCGAGGACGGGCTTGATGGCGCGGCGACCGTCGCCCATGCGCTGGTCCAGCGCGCCGTCGACGCGCATCCCGGCATCGCACGGCTGAGCGTCGCGCTCGACCGTCCGGTCATCGGCCTCGGTGCCTCGGCGCCGCTGCATTATGCCGGACTGGCCGAGCTGGTCGGCAATGGCTGCGTGGTGCCTGAGGATACCGATGTCGCCAATGCGCTTGGCGCCGTTGTCGGCCAGGTCAGGGTTTCGGCGGAAGCGCGGGTCAGCCAGCCCAAGGAGGGGCTGTTTCGCGTCGCCTCTGGCGAAACCGTGCGCGATTTCAAAGACGAAGCGGCAGCGATCGCCGCGGCGGAAACCGATGTCCGCGCCATTGCCGCCGGGCGGGCGAGGGAGGCCGGCACCGACAGCGCCGAGATCGAAATCGCCAGTGAATTCCGCGTCTCGACCGTCGAAGGCCAGCGCTTGTTCATCGAGGCGCATGTGGTGGCGGTGGCGTCGGGCAGGCCAAGGATTGCGGTGTAGGGCGCCCTTTCCCCTTCTCCCCTTGTGGGAGAAGGTGGATCGGCGCGCAGCGCCGAGACGGTTGAGGGGTGCTGGAAGAATCGCCGTCGGTGCCAAGCTGGAACACCCCTCATCCGACCGAGCTTCGCTCGGCCACCTTCTCCCACAAGGGGAGAAGGGGGAGCCGCACCAGCCAGCGTCAACGCCCCGCAAAGGGTCAGGGGGCATTCGAAATGGAAGCGATTTGCCCTACCTTCACCCTAAGCTGAATTGACCCTGCCACCCTGACATGTCAAAGGCCCGGCCTAGCCTTTCGTCTGGAGAAGCCCCGATGACCGATCGCGTCGAAATCGCCAGATTGCGGATTGCCCGCGAGCTTTATGATTTCGTCGTGAACGAGGCGCTGCGGGGCACCGGCATTGCAGCCGACGCGTTCTGGACCGGTTTTGCGGCCATCGTCTACGATCTCGCGCCGAAGAACCGGGCGCTGCTGGAAAAGCGCGACGCGCTGCAGGACAAGATCGACCGTTGGTATCGCGACAATGGCGCGCCCAGCGATATGGAAGCCTATAAGGGATTCCTCAAGGAGATCGGCTATCTCGTGCCGGAAGGGCCGGCCTTCTCAGTCGCGACGGAAAATGTCGACCCGGAGATCTCGGTGGTTGCCGGGCCGCAATTGGTGGTGCCGGTGATGAACGCGCGCTACGCGCTGAATGCCGCCAATGCGCGCTGGGGCTCGCTCTACGATGCGCTCTACGGCACCGACGCCATTCCCGAGACCGGCGGCGCCGAGAAGGGCGGGAGGTTCAATCCCGTGCGCGGAGCCAAGGTCATTGCCTGGGCGAAGGGTTTTCTCGACGAGTCGGTGCCGGTCACCTCGGGCAAATGGGCTGGGGTGAACGGGCTTTCAGTTGCCAACGGCATGTTGCGGCTGGGCGAGGGCGCCGGCGCCACCACGCTTGCCGACCCCAAACAGTTTGCCGGCTATCGCGGCGACGCCGACAATCCCGAAGCCGTCCTGCTCACCAGGAATGGCCTGCATATCGAGATCGTCATCGACCATAGCAACCAGATCGGCAAGACCGATCCCGCCGGCATCGCCGATGTCGTGCTGGAATCGGCGCTGACCACCATCCAGGACTGCGAGGATTCTGTCGCGGCGGTCGATGCGCAGGACAAGGTCCTAGTCTACCGCAACTGGCTCGGCCTGATGAAGGGCGACCTTGCCGAGGAGATCACCAAGGGCGGTAAGACGTTCACTCGCAAGCTCAACCTCGACCGGTCGTACACGGCGCCTGATGGTGGCACGCTGACCCTGCCCGGTCGCTCGCTGATGCTGATCCGCAACGTCGGCCACCTCATGACCAATCCGGCGATAACAGACCGCGAAGGCAACGAGGTGCCGGAAGGTATCATGGATGCGGCGATGACGGCGCTGATCGCGCTGCACGATGTTGGGCCGAATGGACGACGCGCCAATTCCGGCGCCGGCTCGATGTACGTCGTAAAACCCAAGATGCACGGGCCGGAGGAGGTCGCTTTCGCCGTCGAGATATTCGACCGCGTCGAAGCGCTGCTCGGCATGGCGAAAAACACCATCAAGATGGGCATCATGGACGAGGAACGGCGCACCACCGTCAACCTCAAGGAGGCGATCCGCGCCGCGAAAGATCGCGTCGTTTTCATCAACACCGGTTTCCTCGATCGCACCGGCGACGAGATCCACACCTCGATGGAAGCCGGCCCGATGATCCGCAAGGGCGACATGAAGCAGGCCGCCTGGATTGCCGCCTACGAGGCATGGAACGTCGACACCGGGCTGGAATGCGGGCTGGCAGGCCACGCCCAGATCGGCAAGGGCATGTGGGCGATGCCCGATCTTATGGCGGCGATGCTGGCGGAAAAGATCGCGCACCCCAAGGCCGGCGCCAACACCGCCTGGGTGCCGTCGCCGACGGCGGCGACGCTGCACGCCACCCACTATCACAAGGTCGATGTCCAGGCCGTGCAGGCGGCGCTGAAGAGCCGGCCGAAGGCAAAGCTCGACGACATCCTGTCGGTGCCGGTAGCGGTGCGGCCGAACTGGTCGCCGGAGGAGGTCCAGAAGGAACTCGACAACAACGCGCAAGGCATTCTGGGCTATGTCGTGCGCTGGATCGACCAGGGCGTCGGCTGCTCGAAAGTGCCTGACATCAATGACATCGGCCTGATGGAGGATCGCGCCACGCTGCGCATCTCCTCGCAGCATATCGCCAACTGGCTGCGCCATGGCGTGTGCACCTCAGACCAGGTGATTGAGACGATGAAGCGCATGGCTGGCGTCGTCGACCGCCAGAACGCAGGCGATCCGCTCTACCGGCCGATGGCGCCCGACTTCGACAAGTCGATCGCCTTCCTCGCCGCCTGCGATCTCGTCTTCAAGGGCCGGGTCCAGCCCAACGGCTACACCGAACCGGTGCTGCACGCGCGGCGGCTTGAGCTGAAGGCGAAGGAACGGGCTGGATAACAAGCCGCCGTTGCAAAGGTGCTGGTCTCACTCCGGGCGTTCCCAGGGGTAGAAAAATTTTGCGCCTGTCCGTGCTCAGGCCGCAGGCGCGCGTTGCAGCCCGTTCTGGAGCATCTGGGGGAGGCATGCCGGATACTCAACGCAAAGAAATGCGTGGGATCGATGGAGCAGAACTTCACATGAATCACCCGACAGATATTAGACATCGCTAAAACGTCGTTGTCCCGGTGCATGCGATCTGCTAGATTTTAAACACTGACAAACGGCTTTGGGAGGACGTGCGTCCCACATCATGCACAAGATCAACTCAAAACCGGAGAACGGCCATGAAACGGCTTCTGACGGTCGCTGCCCTTGTGGCGGCGGGCAGTTTGATTGCGATACAGGGCGCAGCCGCCGACGACGCTGCGATGATCAAGAGCGCCGAATCCGCCGCACCCCCCGCTGTAGCTAGCGGCGCTACGATCCACGCTATGGATGAGAAGGGTGCAATGCGCACACTGCGCGAGGGCACAAACGGCTTCTGGTGCATGCCGGACAACCCGGCCACACCTGGCCCGGATCCAATGTGTGGCGATGCCAACTCGATGGAATGGGCGATGGCGTGGATCGAAAAAAAGGAACCTCCCAAGGGCAAGGTCGGCTTCATGTATATGCTGGCCGGCGGCACCGACGGCAGCAACACCGATCCCTATGCGACGAAGCCCGAGCCCGGCAACAATTGGGTGGAGACCGGACCGCACGTGATGATTGTCAATGCAACGGATATGATGCAGGGCTATCCGACGGACCCGAAGCCTGACACGTCCAAGCCATATGTGATGTGGGCGGGCACTCCCTACGCACATCTCATGATCCCGGTGAAGTAGCTGCCGCGAAATGGAAGGCGATAGCGATCAGGCTGCGTAGCACCAGTCTGTCGAATTGCTCGCCGGCCCGGCCGCTCCCGGCCCGCAGGCGAAGGGGTAGATCCGGCCCTGTCTTCGGCCTTGGGGCCGATCGCCGCCGGCAACGATGAGGCCCGCGGTCAAGCTTTCCGGCTCCCGGCCGGTGCACTCTACGCCGCCTGCGCCATTCGCTCCGAGCTCATGCGGTAGGAAATTGCCTCGGCCAGATGGATGCGGCCGACCGTTTCGCTGGCCTCGAGATCGGCCAGCGTCCGCGCCACCTTCAGCACCCGATGATAGGCCCGTGCGGAAAAGCCGAGTTTTTCGCTGGCATCCCTGAGCAGCGACAGGCCTGCTGCATCCGGCATGGCGATCTCCTCGATGACGGCGGGCGAGCAATGCGCGTTGGTGGTGGCCGAGGTCGCGCCGAGCCGTTCGAAGCGTTCACGCTGGATCGTCCGGGCGCGGGCCACGCGCAGCGCCACGGCGGCACTCTTCTCTGCCCGGTCCGGCCGGATCAGATCGCTGGCCGAGACCGCCGGCACCTCGATCCGGAGATCGATGCGGTCGAGCAGCGGGCCGGAAATGCGCGCCTGATAGTCGGTGCGGCAACGGTCGCCGCGCAGGCAGCGATAGCCCGGCTCGCCGGCCATGCCGCAGCGGCACGGGTTCATCGCCGCGACCAGCTGGATGCGCGCCGGATAGGTGACGCGATGATTGGCGCGGGCGATCATGCAGTCGCCGGTCTCCAGCGGCTGGCGCAGCGCATCGAGCGCCTGCGGCGAGAATTCGGGAAACTCGTCGAGGAACAGCACGCCGTGATGGGCAAGCGAGGCCTCGCCCGGCCGCACGCGCAGGCCGCCGCCGACCATCGCCGCCATCGAGGCCGAATGGTGCGGCGCGCGGAACGGCCGCCGGTCGGTCAGCTTTCCTTCGCCGAGTTCGCCGGCCACCGAGGCGATCATCGAGACTTCGAGCAATTCCCTGGGTGCCAGTGGCGGCAGGATCGACGGCAGCCGCTGCGCCAGCATCGATTTGCCCGATCCCGGCGGTCCGACCATCAGCAGATTGTGGCCGCCGGCCGCCGCCACCTCCAGCGCCCGCTTGGCGGTTTCCTGGCCCTTGATGTCGGCAAGATCCGGCAGGTCGCGCGCCGAGGCATGGATGCCGGCTTCCGGCCGCGACAGAACCTGCGTGCCGCGAAAATGATTGGCGATGGCGATCAGGCTGCGTGGCGCCAGGATATCGAAATCCTTGCCGGCCCAGGCCGCTTCCGGCCCGCAGGCGAAAGGGCAGATCAGGCCTTTGCCTTCGGCATTGGCGCCGATCGCCGCCGGCAGCGCGCCGGCCACAGCGGCGATGGTGCCATCGAGCGACAGCTCGCCAAGCACGACATAGCCGGCCAGCATGTCGCCCGGAATGGCGCCAAGCGCCGCCATCAGGCCAAGCGCGATCGGCAGATCGTAGTGGCTGCCTTCCTTGGGCAGGTCGGCCGGCGCCAGATTGACCGTGACCTTCTTCGACGGCATCGACAGGCCCGACGCATGCAGCGCCGCCTGCACCCGCTCGCGGCTTTCGGCCACCGCCTTGTCGCCGAGGCCGACGATGTGCATGTTGACCTTGCCCGGCGCGATCATCACCTGCACGTCGACCGGCACGGCCTCGATGCCCTGGAAAGCCACCGTGCGGACCCGCGCAACCATTTTTCTGCCCCCGGATATGGGCTCGCCCGAAGCCCATGCGATCATGCCGCGAACGGCGTCACCGGAAACAACCACAGATTTCGGGCGAAGGCAAGAACATTACGGGAACAATTGAACGCTACGCTCTGATGGCGTTGCGTTCGGCTACGGGTCGGAAAACCGCTGTTCCGCCAAGCATAGGCGCTACTTGCGTTTGCCCTCGACGGCGTCCCAGAACAGGCTGGCGATGTCGGCGCCGCCGAAGCGCTGGACCTCGCGCACGCCGGTCGGCGACGTCACGTTGATCTCGGTCATGTAGTCGCCGATCACGTCGATGCCGACGAGGATAAAACCGCGCTCTTTCAGCGACGGGCCGATGCGGGCGCAGATCTCGCGTTCGCGCTCCGTCAATTCGGTTTTTTCGGCGCGGCCGCCGACATGCATGTTGGAGCGTGAATCATGCTCGGCCGGCACCCGGTTGATGGCACCGACCGCTTCGCCGTCGACCAGGATGATGCGCTTGTCGCCAGCGCGCACCTCCTTCAGATAACGCTGCACGATGTAGGGTTCGCGGAACATCTGGCCGAACATTTCGAGCAGCGAGGCGAGGTTGCGGTCGGCCTCGTGCAGGTGGAAGATGCCGGCGCCGCCATTGCCGTAGAGCGGCTTGACGATGATGTCGCCGAACTCCTTGCGGAAGGCGGCGACCTCCAGCGGGTCCTTGGTGATCAGGGTTTCCGGCATCAGGTCGGGAAATTCAGTGACGAAGATCTTTTCCGGGCTGTTGCGCACCCAGGCCGGGTCGTTGACGACCAGCGTCTTGGGATGGATGCGCTCGAGTATGTGCGTCGTGGTGATGTAGTTCATGTCGAACGGCGGATCCTGCCTGAGCAGGACGACGTCCATCTCCGACAGGTCGGTGCGGACTTCTTCGCCGAGCGAATAGTGATTGCCCTTCTCGTCGCGGACTTGCATTGCCTCGATGCGGGCAAACACCTTGCCGCCGCGCAGCGACAGTCGATCGGGCGTATAATGGAACAGCTGATGGCCGCGCCGCTGCGCTTCCAGCGACAGCGCAAACGACGTGTCGCCGGCAATCGAGACGGTGGAGATGTGGTCCATCTGGACGGCGATTTTCAGAGGCATGGCGGATCTCCGGCGGATCGGATTGGCTGCTTGCCTGTACAGCCTCGCCGGTCATCTGCCAATCGCGACATTTTGAGGATTGCCTGCTGCAAGCGGGGCGTCTGTCGGTCAGTTGCAGACAAAGCGAGGCTACGCGCGCGCTCGATGCCTTTATCGGTCGGCCGCCGCTGCGAGGACACATAGTGGGCGTGATCGCCTTTTTGTCTGACATAAGCCTCGGGAATCGGTTTTTCTCCCTTGCTCCCCCGACCGGGCTGGCTAGGATGCGCGCCGACTGAGCCTACAGCGCCGCGCGTCCTTTTGGACGCGCAAAGGACGCTGTAGCACTTTGATTTTGCGTATGATCCTTTCCGAAAATCGAAACCGATTTTCGGGGTCATGCTCAGGGAGAAAAAGATGATGCCATCGGCGCGCTTTGGCGACCTTGAAGGTGCTTCGGTGCTGATCACCGGCGGCGGTTCCGGCATCGGCGCGGCGCTGACCGAGGGTTTTGCCCGCCAGGGGGCAAAGGTCGCCTTCATCGACATCGCCGACCGCCCGAGTCTGGCGCTGGCCGACCGCATCGAGAAGGATCTCGGCCGGCGGCCCCTCTATCTCAAGACGGACATACGCGACATCGAGGCGCTGCGTGCTTCGGCCGCCAAAGCGGCCGAAGCGCATGGCGACGTCACCGTGCTGGTCAACAATGCAGCACTTGACGATCGCCACGCGGTGGAAGATGTCACCGTGGAGTTCTGGGACAACAACCAGGCGGTCAACCTGCGTCCGCATTTCTTCTCCGCACAGGCGGTAGCGCCAGGCATGAAGCGCGCCGGCGGCGGCTCGATCATCAACTTCACGTCGACGTCGTTTCTGATCAACCACCCCGACATGCCGGCCTATACCGCCGCCAAGGCCGGCATCGTCGGCCTGACCAAGGGGCTTGCCGGCAAGCTCGGCGCCGACGGCATTCGCGTCAATGCGATTGCACCCGGCTGGGTGATTACAGAGCGGCAGAAGGAGCTCTGGGTTACCGAACAGGCACTCGCCGCCCATATTGCCAAGCAATGCATCAAACGGGTGATGCAGCCGGAAGACATTGTCGGGACGGTGCTGTTCCTGGCGTCGGACGCTTCGCGGATGCTGACCGCACAGATGCTGATCGTCGATGGGGGCTTCCTGTGAGCCCAGGATTTCCGAGCAAGGCGCCTTCTGTCGCCGCCGTCGACTGGGGCACGACCCGTCTCAGGGTCTGGCTGGTCGATGACGCCGGAAAAATCCTTGCCGAGCGTCGCGGCGATGACGGGCTGATCACCGCGCAAGCCGCCGGCTTTTCGACCATCCTCGAAGGCCATCTGGCGGCGATGGGCGCGCCGGAAGCGATGCCCGTCATCATCTGCGGCATGGCCGGCTCGCGCCAGGGCTGGCTCGAGGCGCCCTATGTCACCGTGCCGGCGCCGATCGGCGCCATCCTTGCCGGTGCTGCGCGCATCCCCGGCCAACGCCGCGACATCCGCATCGTGCCGGGCCTGGCCCAGCGCCAGGCCGACGCGCCTGACGTCATGCGCGGCGAGGAAACGCAGCTTGCCGGCGCTGGCTTGCCGGCAAAAGGCCGTCATCTCGTCTGCATGCCTGGGACCCATTCGAAATGGGTGCTGGTCGAGGACGGCGTTGTTGCCGGTTTCGGCACGTGGCCGACCGGCGAGCTGTTTTCGGTGCTGGCGGCGCATTCGATCCTGCGCCATTCGCTTGGCGAGGAGCCCAAGCCGGTTGCACCAGGCAACCCATTTTTCCGGCGCTGGTGCGAGCAAGCGCTGGCCGACGGCGGCGATGTCACGTCGAAACTGTTCTCGATCCGCGCCGCGGGCCTGCTGCAGGACCTGAAGCCCGACGATGCCGCTGCTTGCCTGTCCGGCCTGCTGATTGGCGGCGAGATCGCCTCGGCCAGCCGCCGTTACCGGAAAGGCACGGCGTCCGTCGTGCTGATTGCCTCCGGCGCGCTCGGCGCGCTCTACACTGAGGCGCTCGGCCTTGCTGGACTTGCGGTTCGGACCGTCGATGCCGACGAGGCGGTGCGTACCGGCCTGATCGAGGCGGCGCGCGAAAATGGCATGATTGCTGGAAGCGGAGTTGCCGCATGACCGAGACCGCACCGTTTCCGAAGCTCGGGCGCGGGCTTGTCGCCATCTTGCGCGGCCTCAAGCCGGACGAGGCGGTGGCCATTGGCCGGGCGATCTTCGAGGCCGGCATCGAAGCGATCGAAGTGCCGCTCAATTCGCCGGACCCGTTTACCTCGATCGCGAGGATTGTTGACGCGCTGCCGGCGACGGCACTGGTCGGCGCCGGGACTGTGCTGACCGCGGCCGATGTCGATCGCTTGCACAAGGCCGGCGGGCGGCTGCTGGTCAGCCCCAACATCGATGCCGAGGTCATGGGCCGCGCCATGAATTACGGCATGGTGACGATGCCGGGCGTGTTCACGCCGACCGAGGCATTTCAGGCCATCCGGCTCGGCGCCTCGGCGCTGAAATTCTTCCCGGCCAGCGTGCTCGGCGCGGCCGGCATCGCGGCGATGCGCGCGGTTTTGCCTTCCGATATGCTGGTCGGCGCGGTCGGTGGTGTGTCGGAAAAGGACTTTGCCGGTTACAAGGCGGCTGGCGTCAGCGTCTTCGGCCTCGGCTCCGGCCTGTTCAAGCCTGGTATGAGCGTCGACGAGGTTGCCGTGCGGGCCCGCGCTGCTGCAGCGGCCTGGGATGCGGCGTTTGGAGCGGCAAGATGAGGGAAGCCATCGTTTCGGTTTTTTCCGACCATGTCTGCCAGCTCGGGGAAGGTCCGAGCTATGACCCGGCCACCGATACGCTCTACTGGTTCGATATAGTCAACGGCCAGCTTTTGGAAAAGCGCCTTTCCGGCGGTGCGGTCAAAATCCACGAGCTTGGCCAGATGGCCAGCGCCATCGCCATCATCGACGACAAAAGACAGCTGATCGCCACCGAAACCGGCCTGCATGTCCGCGACGTGGCGACCGGTAAAATGACGCTGCACACGGCGATCGAGGCCGACAATCCGACGACGCGCTCGAACGATTCGCGCGTCCACCCCTGCGGCGCCTTCTGGATCGGCACGATGGGCAAGGGTGAGGAAAAGGCCGCCGGCTCGATCTACTGGTTCTTAAAGGGAGAGTTGCGCCGGCTTTATTCGGACATCACCGTGTCGAACTCGATCTGCTTTTCCGAAGATGGAACGGCCGCCTATTACACCGATACCAGCACCGGCCTGTTGATGCGCGTTGGCTGCGATCCGGCGACCGGCCTGCCGTCCGGAGAGCCGAAGATCTTCGTCGATCACCGCAAGGCCAAGGGCTATATCGACGGTTCGGTGCTCGATCGCGACGGTGTCCTGTGGAACGCCTGCTGGGGCGGCAGCGTCATCGAAGCCTACGCGCCTGACGGCAAGCTCATCCGTTCGGTCGCGATGCCGGTGACGCAACCCTCCTGCCCGGCCTTTGTCGGCAGGGATGCCGACTGGCTGGCGGTCACCTCTGCCTGGTCGGGCAAGGATGAGAAACAGCGCCTGCTGGATCCGCAAGCCGGCATGACGTTTCTGCTCGATATTCCGGTCAACGGCCGCTTCGAGCCGCGCGTGCTGATCGCCTAGACCATTATCCCGAACCTTCGGTTCGGAAAAGATCACGGTCAAACAGGAAGATAGCGCCAGCACTGTCGTGCAGGCGTCCAGCTGACGTCGGTTTTCGCGAAAGCCGAATGCGTCTGCCGTGCGATGGTAGGCAATCGCGCTGCCAGGACCCGTTCATCCCCGGGATCGTGCATCTCATGTCAAGCCGCAAGCCGAAGCTGATCCTTGTCTACGAGCCTGAAAAGGCCTGCTTCGACCGGCTGGTCGCCGATGGCCACGTGCCGGCGCGCGCCGCCGAAATCGCCTCCTATCTGGCGCAGTCGACCGACATCGCCCCTGAGTTCGACGTGCTGGCGGCAGCCTGCCAGACGCGCGGCCTGTCCTTCGTGCCGGTGGAACTCGACGATGCCGCAAGCGTGCTTGCCGTTGAGGGCCCGGACACGACGCTGGTGTGGACGTTGACCGACGGCATCGCCTATTTCCGAGGCGGTACGGCGCCGGCTCTGGCAAGACTGAACGGCCTGAAGGCACTCGGCGCCGATGATGCGCTGTTTGCACTCTGCCAGGACAAATTCCGCTCCGGCGCCGTGCTCGGCGCACTCGGCCTGCCGGTGCCGCAATCCGGTTTGGCCCGCGACGGTCATTGGCTGGTCGAGCCACCGGCTTCGCCAGCCGGCTGGTTTGTCAAGCCGAACCGGCTCGGCGCCAAGATCGGCATCTGGCCAGACTCACGCTGTAACGATCTTGGCCATGCGTTGGAGCTTAGCCGGCGCGTTTTCGCCGCCTATCGCGACGATGTCGTCGTGCAGACCTATGTCGCCGGGCGCAATGCGCGCGCGAGTTTTCTCGGCCTCAAGCCGGACACCGGCGTCGAGGCGCTCGGCATCGCCTTTGTCGATTCTAGCGGTGATTTCCAGACCATGGCGGACAGCCTGGCGCTTTACGGCGACACCGGCGAGGCTGCCAAGGCGGCGGGAACATATGCCGAGCCGGTGCTGCTGCCGGTTGCCGCCAGCCAGCCGGGAGCCGATGCAAGGATCCGACGGATCGCGCAAAACCTGATGACCGGGCTTGGCCTGCGGGATGTGTTTTCCGTCGATTTCCGGGTCGAAGCCGACGATAGCATCCATCTCATCGAGTTCGAGGTCAGCCCCGGCCTGCCCTGCTTCGATTTCCGCGCCTATTGCCGCACGCAATGGGAGATGGGCCTCGCCGATGCGATGGCCGAGACCGCCGCGAGCCGTTTTGGCCGATTGGCCGCGTCCTGAGCAGAAATCCTGCGTGAAGCTGCCCGGAACCCTGTAGCCAAGTCCGCCAGCGAGATGAGCAGCGCCCGCGTCGCAGCTGCACCAGCGGCCCAGGATCGGGTCTCGACAAATGGCTTGCGTTCCAACATGTCACTTAATAAGGTGTTAAGTGAAGGAGGCACTGGGTGAAAGTCGACCCTGCGACATCCCCGGAGGTAGCCGCGCTGGCAGCGACGGAAGCAGACAAAGCCAAGCATGTCGGCGGACGGATCAAGGCCATTCGCACAGCCCGACGCATTTCGCTTCGCCAGCTGGCCGACATGGTCGGCACGACGGCGAGCTTCATCAGCCAGCTTGAGCGCAATCTGAGCGGAGCCAGCGCCAGCACCCTGATGCGGATCGCGGCTGCGTTGGATCTCGGCATCAACGACTTGTTCGAGCAGACCGAAGGTGGATTCCACAAGGTGCTCACCAGGGCCGACCGCCCCCTGCTGCCAATCAGCCACGGTTGCCGAAAGACGTTGCTGTCACGGCGGCCGATCCATGAATTCGAGGTCTATTCGGGGGATTTCGACGTCGGCGGCTCGACTGGCAACGACGCTTACACGCATGGCGGCAAGCACGAGATGTTCGTCGTCCTGAAGGGGACAGTCGAACTGACGCTGGCAGACGAGCGCTTCGTCATGAACGAGGGCGACAGCATCGAATACGCAACCTCGACGCCGCATCGCACGGAGAACATCGGCAAGACGCCGGCGCAGGTGCTCTGGATCATCGCGCCCCCGACCAGCGGCGCGGCGGAACTCAATCAATACACGCCCGGACAAGGCTCGCAGCCGGGCGGACCGAAGTAATGCGGGTGCGCGCAAATGGGAGATAAAATATGAAGACCAAGATTGGACAGGTGGCCGCGCTGGGGCTGCTGATGATCACGACCGCAGCAATTGCGCAGAGCAAGCCCGTGGCGGGCGAGGTGGCCGAGGGCTCGCTGAAGGGCAAGACGCTTACCTTCGTCTCGTATGGAGGCATTTATCAGGATGGTCAGATCGCCGCGCTAAAAGAGTTCGTCGACAAATCAGGTGTGACGCTGCTCAGCGACGGGCCAACCGAAATCTCGAAACTGCAGGCGCAGGTCGAGTCCGGCAATGTCACTTGGGACGTTGTCGATACCGGCGATTTCCCGCCCTACGTCTATTGCGGCAAGCTGTTCCAGAAGCTGGACTTCTCGAAGATCGATACGTCCAACATTCCGGAAGGCCAGATCAGCGAATGCAGTGTGCCGGCCATGAACTATGGCGTGGTGCTGATGTACAACACTGAAAAGTACAAGGATAACCCGCCCAAGAGCTGGAGGGATTTCTTCGACATCGAGAAGTTTCCAGGCTCGCGCGCTCTGGAGGGCAGCGGCGATCTGTCCGGCGGAATGATCGAGCAGGCGCTGCTCGCCGCCGGCGGCTCGGTGGAAAACATGACGGTGGCCGATATCGACAAGGCTATCGAGAAGGTGAAGTCGCTCGGTCCGGACACGATCTTCTGGAAGACCGGCGCCGATTCCCAGCAGCTCGCCGAATCCGGCGAAGCCGACATGATCGCGATGTGGACCGGACGAGCCATGACCGCGGTCAAGAACGGCGCGGCGTACACGCCGGCGTGGCAGGATTGGCTGGTCGTGATGGACCAGATGACCATTCCGATGGGCGTCAAGGGCCCCGACGCGGCGCATACGCTGATCAACGCCTATCTCCGCAAGAGCGCGCAGGAGACGCTTGCAAAAACCACCTCCTATACCCCGATCCACAAGGACGCGAAGCCCGAAGTGGACGAGGTCACCGCGGCGTTCATGACCAACACGCCGGACAAGCTGAAGCTTGGCTATCAGCAGAACATCAAGTTCTGGGTGGAGAACTTCGAGGTGGCGAACGAAAAGTGGAACGCGTTGATGGCGGGCAACTAGGTCCGCCACCATGGCAACGAGAGCAACCGACAGCCGGAACAATGTTCCGGCTGTCGCGGCAGGCGACCGGCGGCGCTGGTTTCGCGGACAGGCTTTCTGGCTCGTCGCGCCGGCGCTGCTGTTGCTCGTTGTCTGCCTGGGCCTGCCGCTCGCCATCGTGACCTTGCGCAGCTTTTCCGAACCGCAATGGGGATGGCAGAACTATGCCTGGTTCTTCGGCACACCGGTCAACCTGACCGTACTTCAGCGGACCTTTGCGATCTCGGCTTGGGTGACATTGGTATGTCTCATTGCCGGCTATCCCTATGCCTATGTGATGACCGCAGTCGGACCCAAGATGCGGCTTGTCCTCATCCTGTGCGTGCTGGTGCCGTTCTGGGTGAGCGGCGTGGTGCGCACCCTGGCATGGGTCATCCTTTTGCAGGACTCCGGCGTGATCAACTCCGTCATCCGGGCAGTCGGCTTCGGCCCGGTCAAGCTGATCCGCACGCAGACTGGCGTGGTGATCGGCATGGCGCAGGTGCTGTTGCCGTTCATGATCCTGCCACTCTATTCGGTGATGAAGACGATCGACCTGCGGCTCATGCAGGCGGCACGAAGCCTCGGCGCGAGCCCAGCGCGCGCCTTTGCCCAGGTCTATATGCCGCTCTCGCTTCCGGGCGTCTACGCCGGCGCCATCATCGTGTTCATTCTTGCGCTCGGGTTCTACATCACCCCCGCGCTGCTCGGCGGTCCGCGTTCGACCATGCTCTCGACCCTGATCCAGAACCAGGTGCTCAGCCTGCTCAACTGGGGTCGCGGCGGTGCGATGGGTGTGGTGTTGTTGATCGCGACCTTCGTCCTGCTCGCGCTTGCAGCACCGCTGTCGCGCCAACCGCACAAGAAGGGCTCGAGACGCTGATGAAACAGCCCGGTCGAATCCTGCTCGGTCTGTTCTGCCTGCTCGTCGCGGTCTGGCTGGTCGCACCGACAATCGTCGTCGTGCCGATGTCGTTCAACGACAAGAAGTCGCTGGCATTTCCGCCATCCGGCTTTTCCTGGCAGTGGTACCAGAACTTTTTCACCAACCCCGAATGGTCGGCGAGCCTGATCGGTTCGCTCAAGGTTGCCGTCGTCACGGCGGTGTTCGCCACCGTCATCGGCACGCTGGCGGCGTTCGGTCTCGATCGCATGAAAAGCCGCGTCAGCGGCGTGCTGCGCGCTCTGCTGATCACGCCAATGGTTGTGCCGGGGGTGGTGCTCGCTGTCGGAATCTATGCGGTCTATCTCGATACGCGTTTGGTCGGCACCATGACCGGCTTCGTGCTGGCCCACACGATGCTCGCCGTTCCGTTCGTCATCATCGCCGTCTCCGCCAGCCTGGAAGTCTTCGACAAACGGCTGGAGACTGCTGCGGCCAGTCTCGGCGCGACCCGGCTGACGGCGTTCAGGACGGTGACGTTGCCGCTGATCGCGCCCGGGATTTTGTCGGGCCTGCTGTTTGCGTTCGTGACCTCGTTCGACGAGATCATCGTCGCGCTGTTCATCACCAGCCCTTACCTGAAGACACTGCCGGTCCAGATCTTCTCGAGCATCACCCGGGACGCCGACCCCACGGTCGCGGCGGTGGGCACGCTGCTCTTCATCGTGACGTCGCTGGTGATCGGGGTCGGGCTGCTGATCGGCTCGAGACAGGGAAAACGTTGACATGGCCTCACCATCGACCCGCGGCGCAGCCATCGATCTCAAATCCGTCAGCAAACACTATGGCAGCTTCATCGCTCTCGATAAGGTCTCGCTGCGCATCGAGCCGGGGGAGTTCATGACGCTGCTCGGACCCAGCGGTTCGGGCAAGACGACCACGCTCAACGTCATCGCCGGCTTCACCGAGGTCAGCTCGGGTTCGCTTGATGTCGGCGGCAAGAGCGTCATCGGCGTACCGGCGCACAAACGCAACATCGGCGTGGTCTTCCAGCACTACGCGCTGTTTCCGCATATGACGGTGAGCAGGAACGTTGCATATCCGCTGACCTTACGCGGCATCGCCAATCCCGATCGCGCGGCCCGGGTGCGCAAGGCGCTGGACATGGTGAAGATGGCGGATTTCGGCCACCGCTTCCCTAGCGAGCTCTCCGGCGGGCAGCAGCAGCGCGTCGCGCTGGCGCGTGCCATCGTATTCGACCCGCCACTGCTCCTGATGGACGAGCCGCTCGGCGCGCTCGACAAGAAGCTGCGTGAATGGCTGCAACTCGAAATCAAACGGATCCACCGGGAACTGGGCACCACCTTCGTTTACGTCACGCACGACCAGGAAGAGGCGCTGGTGCTCTCGGACCGCATCGCCGTGTTCAACCAGGGACGCATCGAGCAGATCGGCACCGGCCGCCAGCTCTACGACGAGCCCGAGACCTTGTTCGTCGGAAAGTTCGTCGGCGACTCGACGATACTGCGTGGCGCAGCCTCCACCTCCGGCAACGGGACCGCCATCGACATAGCCGGACGGAAAGTGGCTGCCGCCAAACGCCTTGCCGCCGGCGCCAAGCCCGTGATGCTGCTGCGGCCGGAGAAGCTGAGCCTCGCCAGGCGAGGAAAGGGCGGACAGGATCGAAACACCCTGCCCGGGCGCATCGGCGAGGCCATCTACCTCGGATCTGGCTCCAAATACGAGGTCGTGCTGGCCGACACCTCCAAGGCGATCGTGCGTTCGACGCTGGACGCCGAGACCTTCGCCATCGGCGACGAGGTCGACCTCATATTCGCTGGCAGCGACGTGAAGCTGTTGGCGGACGACGAAAACGCCGATTTCACGCTGACCTGAATCTTATCTGGGAAAATCGCGACAATGGACGTGAAGAAGAACGGCGACGTGTCATTCTGGTATGCCGACATCGGCGGCGTGCCCGGCTATCGGCCGCCGCTGCCGGGCGATATCGTCGCCGACGTTTGCATCGTCGGGGCCGGCTACACCGGCCTTTGGACCGCCTACTATCTGAAGCAGGCAGCCCCGCACCTCAACATTGTCATCGTCGAGAAGGAGTTCGCCGGCTTCGGTGCTTCGGGACGCAATGGCGGCTGGCTGTCCGGCGGGTTCTCGTGGTCGCGCGAAAAATATGAGAAGGAATCGTCGCGCCGCGGAGTCATCGCCATGCAGGCGGCAATGATGGGCACGGTGAACGAGGTCATATCGGTCGCGGAAACCCAAGGCATCGACGCCGACATTCGCCGTACCGACGAACTGCTGGTCGCAACCAACGAGGCGCAGGAGCAGCGCGCCAAGGCGATGTATGCCCATGCCAGATCCTGGGAGCTGACCGACGAACGCGTGGGGTATATCGATGCTGCCGAGATGCGCCGGCGCATAGCGGTACACAACGCGCGCGGCGCCTTCGTTATCAAGAAAGTTGCGCGGGTTCAGCCCGCAAAGCTGGTGCAGGGGCTCGCCAAGGCAGTGGAACGCCTCGGTGTCCCGATCTACGAACAGACCACCGTGCTGTCGATCGAGAAGGGCAAGGTCGCAACCAACCGGGGCGTGGTGCGGGCCGAAAAGATCGTGCGCGCCACCGAGGGCTTCACAGCGGGAATTGCCGGCCACGAGAGACTTTGGTTGGCGCTCAACAGCGCCATCGTCGTCACCGAGCCGTTGTCCGAAAAACTGTGGAGCGAAATCGGCTGGAACGGCTACGAGGTGCTCGGCGACGCCGCGCACACATACTGCTACGCGCAGCGCACCCGGGAAGGGCGCATTGCCATGGGCGGGCGCGGGGTGCCCTATCGGTTCGGCTCGAAAACCGACGTTCGAGGTGTTACCCAGCAGGCGACGATCGACAAGCTGCACAAGATCCTAACGACGCTTCTGCCGCAGACCAAGGGGCTCAGGCTCGACCACGCGTGGTGTGGAACGCTGGGCGTGCCGCGCGACTGGTGCACGACGGTGGGCTTTGACAGGCAGACCGGAATAGGCTGGGCAGGCGGTTATGTCGGCCTCGGCGTTTCCACCTCGAACCTCTCGGGACGCACTCTGAGGGATCTGCTGCTGGGCAACGACACCGAGCTGACGCGGCTTCCCTGGGTCAATCGAACCGTGCGCAAATGGGAGCCGGAGCCGCTGCGCTGGCTCGGCGTGCATTCGATGTATCAGCTCTATCGAATTGCCGACGAGCGGGAAGCAAAGGGGCTGCCGCGCACATCGCGGCTGGCGGCCTTGGCCGATCGCATCACCGGCCACTGAACCGCATCACCTCGAGGATTTAGGAATGATCGACTTCAAGACCTTTGCTCACCTTGCGCATATCGACCTCGGTGAGCCCCAGCCGAAACCCACCTCGGTGGAAGGCGATCAGCAGGAAGCAGCCAACACCCTCTGAACTTCGGATGATGGCAAGATCGAAGTCGGTGTCTGGGAATGTTCGCAGGGCCGGTTCACCGCGCGCCGAGATATGAATTCCGAGATTTGCCACATCGTCTCCGGCCGTGTGACGCTGCATGGTCCCGACGGCGCGGCCAAGAATGTCGGACCCGGCGAATTGCTCGTCCTGCCGCTTGGCTGGCAGGGCGAATGGACCATCCACGAGAAAACGCGCAAGCTTTACATCCTGCATTCGGTCTGATCACTGCAGGTGCATGCTCGCTAGCGTTTCCGATGAGACCACGCACGCCACGGCGGTTGCCGCTCAACTAAACCCCTTCGACCAGCACGATCTCGCCGTCGGCCACTTTCTGGCGGATCGCGACGGCGCGCTGGTATTCGGGCGAGTGGTAGCAATCGCGCGCCGCAGTCAATGACGGAAACTCGATGATCACATTGCGGTCGCGGCCCGGCCCTTCGGCCTTTTCATGCGCACCGCCACGTGCCAGGAAAACGGCGCCGAAACGTTCGAAGGCCGGTTTGGCGGCGGCAACATAGTCCTTATAGCCTTCCGCATCGCGCACATCGACGCGGGCGATCCAGTATCCCTTGGGCATCCTTCTTCTCCGAAATTGTTCCTTGGCGTTTAGGCCGAGCGCATTTCATCAAGAATGGCTTCCGCGACCGCCCGCCTGTCTGGCGCGCCGACGATCGGCCGTCCGACGACGAGATGGCTGGAGCCGTTGCGGATCGCTTGCGCCGGCGTGACCACGCGTTTCTGGTCGCCATGGTCGCTGCCCTTGGGCCGTATTCCCGGCGTGACGACGGCCATGTTGGGGCCGACGATCCGGCGCACCGCTTCCGCTTCCTCCGCCGAGCAGACGATGCCGCCCATGCCGGCATGCAGCGCCTGCTCGGAGCGCCTCAGCACCAGCGTATGCGGGTCATGCTCATAGCCGGCGTCGATCACGTCCTGCTCGTCCATCGAAGTCAGCACGGTGACGCCGAGCAGGCAGAGATCGCTGCCCCTGGCGGCCTCGACTGCTGCCTTCATCGTCTTCGGATAGGCGTGCAGAGTCAGCATGGTCATGCCCATCCCGGCGATCGCCTCGACACCCCTGGCCACCGTGTTGTCGATGTCGAGCAGCTTCATGTCGAGGAAGATCCTGGTGCCGCCGCTGGCGAGCTCGCGGGCGAAGTCGAGGCCGCCGGCGAAAGCGAGCTGATAACCGATCTTGTAGAAGGAGACGATCCCGTCGAGCTCGCGCACCGCTTTCTCGGCTTCTTTCAGCGTCGGCACGTCAAGGCCGACGATCAGCCTGTCTTGCATGGTGCTGGCGCGCTCCCGGATCAAGCCTCGATCCGCTTCGACAGCATGCGCGAGGTTTCGATCAGCGTGCGGCATAGGTGCTCCATCGATCTGTGCAGTCTCTCGTCCCTGAAATTTCCGTCCTCGTCGAAGGCATTGCCGCCCTCCGGCACCGAGCACTCCGGCGTCACCACCTCCATCTGGCAGCGCACCAGCACGGCGCGCAGATGGTTGATGCAGCGTACTCCGGCGAAGTGTCCCTTGGAAGACGAACAAAGGCCAGCGGGCTTGCCGGTGAACGGCCTGAACGACCGCCCGTCATCCGTGCGCACCCGGCTCACCCAGTCGATGGTATTCTTGAGCAGCGGCGGGATGGAGCCGTTATATTCGGGCGTCGCGATCAGCAGCCCGTCATGGGCGGCGATCTGCCGGGCGAGCTTGATGGCGTTTTCGGGAACGCCTTTCTCCTTTTCCAGGTCCTCGTCCAGGATCGGCAGCGGATAGTCGGCAAGCGAGATGCGGGTCACCTCGGCGCCCTGCATGGCAAGTTCCTTCTGCGCGACATCGGCGGTCCTGCCGCTGTAGGCGCCAGTGCGAATCGAGCCCGCGAAGACGAGAATTTTCGGGATCACTGCCATTGGCCACCTTTGTCAGCGGACAGGTATAGGCCAAGCACGTCTCAAATCCCAAATACTGATCAATGCGCCCCGCGCCGGTAGATCCAAAGCTGCGTTGGCGGGATGTTGCGGATGACGAAATGGAAGTGCTCGACCGTGTAGTCGCCGCGGCCGGGCGGGATCGGCGACAGCGGGCCGTAGGTCAGCTGCACGATCGGGCGGCCTGTCGGGATGCGGTCGAGAAGGCTTTCGACATAGGCGATGCGCTGGGCGACCGGGAAATTGAGCAATGGCACGCCGGAGACGACCGAATCGAAGGTCAGGCCGCGCTTGTCGCCGAGCGTCGCATCGAGATTGAAGGCGTCGCCCTCGATGACGTTGACGCCGGGATAGAGCTGGCGCAGATGGCGCACGAAATCGGTGGAGTATTCGACCGCATAGAGATTTTCAGGCTTTACGCCCTGGGCGAGGATGGCTCGGGTGATGACGCCGGTGCCGGGCCCGACTTCGAGCACCGGCAGGCCCGATTTCGGGTTGACGACGGAGGCCATCTTGCGGGCCGTGATGGAACTGGTCGGCACGATCGAACCGACCGCCTTCGGCTTGTCGATCCAGCCCTTGAAGAACTTCAGTTCGTCGTCGAACTTTTCCGCCAGCGCCTTTCGCAATCCGGGACCATGGGCCATGCAAGTTCTCCTGAACGCTCCCCCGAGAGGCTACTTAGCAGCTACGGGGTCCAAGGCAAGGCGGACGCCGGTATAAGATGTTGATGACGCTGGGGAAGCTTCCGCTCAATTGTACTCTACACCCGATTGGCGGGAATCGGTATCAGCGCTCGCCGAAGGTTTCGAAGAAGTCCTTCATGCGGGCAAAAAAGCCGCTCGACTGGGGCGAATTATCCTTCGAGGAAAGCTGCTCGAACTCCTCCAGCAGCTCGCGCTGGCGGCGGGAAAGGTTTTGCGGCGTCTCGACCGCGGTCTGGATATAGAGATCGCCGACATTGTGCTGGCGCAGCACCGGCATGCCCTTGCCCTTGAGGCGGAACTGGCGGCCGTTCTGAGTGCCTTCCGGCACCTTCACCTTCGTCTGGGTGCCGTCCAGAGTCGCCACCTCGAAGGAACCGCCGAGAGCGGCTGTCGTCATCGAGATCGGCACCTTGCAGTAGAGATCGGCGCCGTCGCGCTGGAAGAATTCGTGCGGCTTGACCGCCAGGAAAATATAGAGGTCGCCCGACGGGCCGCCCCGCAGGCCGGCCTCGCCCTCATTGGCAAGGCGGATGCGGGTGCCATCCTCGATGCCGGCCGGGATGTTGACCGACAGCGATCGCTCCTCGGTGACGCGGCCCTGGCCTGCGCATTTCGGGCACGGCTCCTTGATGGTCTGGCCACGCCCCTGGCATTGCGGGCAGGTGCGCTCGATCGAGAAGAACCCTTGCGTGGCGCGCACCTTGCCGTGGCCGTTGCACATCGAGCAGGTGACGGGCTGGGTGCCGGGCTTGGCGCCGCTGCCGGAGCATTCCGTGCAGGAGATCGACGCCGGCACGTGGATCTGCGCAGTCTTGCCGGTAAACGCCTCCTCCAGCGTGATTTCCATATTGTAGCGCAGATCGGCGCCGCGCTCGCGCCCACCTGAGGAGCGGCGCTGGCGCCCGCCCATCATGTCGCCGAAAATATCCTCGAAGATGTCGGCGAAGCCGCCGGCGCCGAAGCCGTGTGCGCCGCCGTTCATGCCGCCCTGTTCGAAGGCGGCGTGGCCGAAACGATCATAGGCCGCGCGCTTCTGCGGGTCCTTCAGCGTCTCGTAGGCCTCGTTGATTTCCTTGAACTTGTGCTCGCAGGAATGGTCGCCGGGATTGCGATCGGGATGGAACTGCATGGCGAGCTTGCGGAAAGCGCCCTTGAGCTCCTTCTCGTCGGCCCCCTTTTGTACGCCCAGCGTTTCGTAGAAATCAGCTTTCATCTTTTCCTGCAGTCCGGATATTCAACGTCTAGAAGCCTTGTTGCGTCGTTTGCCGGCACGCTGTTCCGATTTAGGTGCGATAGGGCCTGGATGCCAGTGTCGACGCGGGCTTGCTCGCATTTTTTCGATCAGGCCCGCATTTTTTCGGCCAGAGTTGCAAAAAAGCCCGGCTTTGCGCCGGGCTTTCTGCCTAAACCTGCCGTCAGGCCGCTCAGGCCGACTTCTTCTTGTCGTCGTCCTCGTTGATTTCCTCGAAATCGGCATCGACCACGTCGCTGTCCTTGGCGGCATCCGCCTTGGCGTCAGCCTCCGCGGCTTCCTTCTGCGAAGCCTCGTACATGGCCTGGCCGAGCTTCATCGAAGTTTCGGCGAGCGCCTGGGTCTTGGCTTCGATCTCGGCCGCGTCGTCGCCTTCGGCAGCGGTCTTCAACGCCGCGATCGCATCGGCGATCGCCGTGCGGTCGGCCTCGGAAACCTTCTCGCCATATTCCTTCAGCGACTTCTCCGAGGAATGCACCAGCGCCTCGGCCTGGTTGCGGGCCTCGACCAGCGCACGCCGCTTCTTATCGGCCTCGGCATTGGCTTCGGCGTCCTTCACCATCTTCTCGATGTCGGCGTCCGAAAGGCCGCCAGACGCCTGGATGCGGATCTGGTGCTCCTTGCCGGTTCCCTTGTCCTTGGCCGAGACATTGACGATGCCGTTGGCGTCGATGTCGAAAGTAACCTCGATCTGCGGCACGCCGCGCGGCGCCGGCGGAATGCCGACCAGGTCGAACTGGCCGAGCGCCTTGTTGTCGGCGGCCATTTCACGCTCGCCCTGGAAGACGCGGATGGTCACAGCCGACTGTGAATCCTCGGCCGTCGAGAACACCTGGCTCTTCTTGGTCGGGATCGTCGTGTTGCGCTCGATCAGCCGCGTGAACACGCCACCCAGCGTCTCGATGCCGAGCGACAGCGGCGTCACGTCGAGCAGCAGCACGTCCTTGACGTCGCCCTGCAGCACGCCGGCCTGGATGGCGGCGCCCAACGCGACGACCTCGTCCGGATTGACGCCCTTGTGCGGCTCCTTGCCGAAGAACTGCTTCACGATCTCCTGGATCTTGGGCATGCGGGTCATGCCGCCGACCAGGACGACCTCGTCGATTTCGCCGGCCTTCAGGCCGGCATCCTTGAGCGCCGCCTTGCAGGGATCGATCGTGCGTTGGACGAGATCCTCGACCAGGCTCTCGAACTTCGCCCGCGTCAGCTTCAGCGTCAGGTGCTTGGGGCCGGTGGCATCGGCGGTGATGAAGGGCAGGTTGATCTCGGTCTGCGTCGTCGACGACAGCTCGATCTTGGCCTTTTCCGCCGCTTCCTTGAGGCGCTGAAGCGCGAGCTTGTCGCTGCGCAGGTCGATGCCCTGTTCCTTCTTGAACTCGGCCGCCAGATATTCGACCAGACGCATGTCGAAATCCTCGCCGCCGAGGAAGGTGTCGCCATTGGTCGACTTCACCTCGAAGACGCCGTCGCCGATTTCGAGCACCGAAATGTCGAACGTGCCGCCGCCAAGGTCATAGACGGCAATGGTCTTGCCTTCCTTCTTGTCGAGGCCGTAGGCAAGTGCGGCCGCGGTGGGCTCGTTGATGATGCGCAGCACTTCGAGGCCGGCGATCTTGCCGGCATCCTTGGTGGCCTGGCGCTGGGCGTCGTTGAAATAGGCCGGAACGGTGATGACCGCCTTCTCGACCTTCTCGCCGAGATAGGCTTCCGCCGTTTCCTTCATCTTCTGCAGGATCATCGCCGAGATCTGGCTGGGCGACTGCTTCTTGCCGCCGGCCTCGACCCAGGCGTCGCCATTGTCGCCCTTGACGATCTTGTAGGGGACAAGCTTCTTGTCCTTTTCCGTCACCGGATCGTCATAGCGGCGGCCGATCAGGCGCTTGACCGCGAAGATGGTGTTTTCAGGATTGGTGACCGCCTGGCGCTTGGCCGGCTGGCCGACGAGGCGCTCGCCATCGCTGTTGATGGCGACGATGGAAGGGGTCGTGCGCGCGCCTTCCGCATTCTCGATGACCTTCGATTCCTTGCCGTCCATGATGGCGACGCAGGAGTTGGTGGTCCCCAGATCGATACCGATTACTTTTGCCATTTTTCTAGTCTCTCCGCTAAGCAGGCTCTCAGGACCCGTACAGGCATTCCGACGAAAGCCCCTGTTCACAAGAAATTCCGCTTCGGCAACCGGCATTCCGGCGTCGAACGGCTTGGCGCGTATATAAGAACAGGCTGCGCGGCGCGCAAGCATTCTGCGCAAGGCCGCCCAACATCCTTTGCTCGGGCCGGCCGGGGTTCTCCGGCCATGGCTCCCATGAACCTTTCCGCGTCCGTTCGCGACTGACACCAAGGTGCGCCGCATGGTGCGGCCATGGAAAGGAAAGCCCTATGACTGGATATCCAGAGCCTTCGCGGTCTCCGGGAACTCGGCGCGACCACCGCTTTCGGGGTGGAGCCGATACCCCAGGCTTTCCGCTGATTCCGTTGACCCCGCATAAGAGCCGACGTATCGTGATTACGAGGAAAGCAGACAATTCGATCAGGGAAAAACGTGCCGGAACGTCGCGCCTTGCCCTGATTTGCGCGGAAACGCCGGATGTTTCTCCCGTCGCCCGCGGGGGGAACTCCATGTCTTGCGACCGCGGCGCGTTCATGCGCTCTCGTGCTGGCCGTTTGCGCCGTGCGATGCAACTAGCCAGCGGCTTTCTGGCGCTGGCGCTCGCCACCACCCTGTGGCTTGGCGGTGCCGTCCAGGCGCAGGAAACGCAGATCATCTATCCAGGCTCGATGGCGGTGACCGGATTTTCCGGTACCGTCATTCCCAATTTCGAAGAGGGCCCTAATTTCGAGGAGGGCCTGCCGCCCGGCGTCGATCCGGTCGACGAGACCTTTATCGACACGACGCGCGCAACCTTGCGCGTCTTTGACGTTTCAAGGCTGGGCGGGCCGGCCTCCGGCCAGCTCGTCTTCACGCCACCACCCTTTGAAGTGACGGCCGGGCAGATCGGCCAGGTGTTCGCCATCACCTATGACGACGGCGTCCGCGACGGCGCTCCCTCGGGCATTCCGAACCTCTATGCCGGCGCCACCTCGCTGCATGGCGTCCGCATCGTCCCATCAGACGAAGATGCGGACGGTCGTCCCGAGCGCCAGCGTCGCGGTGCTGCCGGCGCCACCTTCATGGGCGGCCAATTCGGCACCGAGAACGGTGGCGGACCGGGCACGATCTGGAAGATCGACGGCATCACCGGCCAGGTCAGCAAATTCGCCGACGTCGACACCAACAGCGGCCCTGGCATCGGCGACATCACCTTCGACAATATCCGCCGCCAGTTCTTCGCCAGCGACCTCGACACCGGTCTCATCCATCGCATAGACGCCACCGGAGACCTGGTCGACACGTTCGACCACGGGGTTGCCGGGCACCCGGCGCACGGGCTGGCCCCGCTTGCCGACGATAGCTCGGCGATGGACATCGAGGACGCTGGCTTCGACAGCGAAGACCCCGACAGCTGGGGTTACACGCAGAATGAGCGCCGTGTCTGGTCCGTCGCCTATCATGGCGGCCGGCTCTATTATTCGGTCGGTGAAAAGGCCGAGATCTGGTCGGTGGGCGTTGCCCGCGACGGCAGCTTTGCCGGCGACCCGCGCTGGGAACTGACGGTCAAGGCCGACAAGGACCAAGCCGTAACCGACATCGCTTTCGACATCAGCGGCTTCATGTACCTGGCCCAGCGCGGCCCGGTGGAAAACCGCTACGACTACAGCCGGTTCGCCGATACCGGCAAGGGCGAGGTCTTCCGCTACTGGCGCGAAAACCCGGACGATCCGGCGACGGAATCAGTCTGGGTGGAAATGCCGCAGGAATATGCGGTCGGCTTCCCCGAGGACAACCGGCAGTCGGCCGGCGGCCTCGACCTGCAATATGGCTATGACGCCGACGGCAATCTCGACACGAGCGTCTGCACCGACACGCTGGTCAAGACCGGCGACAAATTGCGTGATAACCCGGCGCTTGCCGAACAGCTTGCCGGCGGCGGGCCGCTCGCCGTGCACGGTGTGCAGATCACGCCGACGGCGCAGGTGAAGCCGGCCAACGTGCCACCCTTCGGCTCGTGGTTCGTCGACTTCGATGGCTATTTCGAAGATCCCGAGGTTGAAGGCCATGTCGGCGACGTCCAGGTCTGGCACCCCTGCGAGGGCCGTGCCGGCTATTACGAGCAGATACCGGGCGGCGGTTACCTGCCACCTTTCTATCCGCCTGATTTTCCGCCCCCCGGTGGCGTGCCTCCTTGCCTCGACGTCGAGGATGTCAGATACTTCTGCACGCCCTCCGGCCTCGAGGCCGAACTCTATCTCCGCGACCCTGCCGGATTTGGCGGCGATTCGATCAAGGCTCTGTCCAGGACATCAGGCGTCGGGGTGACTTCACCCCAATCGCATGCTCCCGGCACGCCCTACACGATCGGCATCACCGGCCATTATCCTGGCGACACGGTCGACGTCGGGCTCTGCTTCTACAGGCAGTCCGACCGCGACAAGGGCGGCTACTTCCCTTGCTGCAAGATGACCGTGCCGCTCAGAACCCCAGCCGTCAGCTGCGAACGTTGAGGAGGGGGAGATGAGCATTTCAGCATTTTCCCCGCTTGCGACGATCATGAAACCCCTATCCCTGGCCAGGCGCGGTGCGCGCTGGCTGATGGCGGCAGGGATCGCGGTCGCCATGCTAGCCCCGGCACAAGGCTTAGCCCAGGACCTTGTTCCGGCTCAGACCAGCCAGACCGACCTCGACAAACCCGCCGATTCCGGTCCGCTCGAAACCGCCGGTCCGGATTTCGAGCTCGACCTCGATGAGCCGCGCATCGCCAATCCGCGGCCCGGCCGGGTCGTGCCTTTCTTCACCAAGAAAGGCAGACAACGAGGCTGCGACTATGTCGTACATTCCCTGAGCTTCGGCCTGCGCGGCAACCCGCAAGCTTTTGCCAGCCCAGGCCTCGCGGCCGCGCTGCAAAAGGCCAAGATCGACTTCAAGGACCAGCTTCCGCATGGCCTGCGAATTGTCGGCGTGCATGTGTCCGGCGACGGCACGGACGCGTCCGGCGGACCGCTGCCCGGTGCCTCGATCAGCACGTCGGCAAACCCGAACGACACGGCGACGGTTTCCGATTTCCGGATCTCCGCCTCCGATCTCGACGGGCTCGGCGCCCCGAACGAGCGCGTCATCACCCTCCAGATCACCGCGAAGATCGATCATGCGGCGTTTGCCTCGCCGGCGATCGTCGACAATCAGGGCATGATCAAGCTGACGGTCGGACCCGGCACCGCGACCATCATCCCGTCGCAGGATCCGGCCAAGCCTGACGACGGCAATTTCCTCACCGGCGCAAAGACCTCGATCAAGATCGACTTGACCAAATGCAACCCGCCGCCGCCACCTCCCGGCAAGGAATGCTTCAAGGTGGAACGCGGCACGGTCGATTGCGTGCCCGGCGGCGACGCCTTCATCTACCACATGCCGGTCGGCGCCGAGATGCGCGGCAAATGGGTGCAGCTTTCGACGACGACACCGGGCATCACCATCATCCGCGACACGCAGTTGGTGCCGGCGGGCGGCGGTGTGCTCGACTGGAAGATCGTCGGTGCCTCACCTGGCGACGTCATCCACCTCATCGTCACCGGAATCGAAACCTATGCCGGCCCGGAAGAGGGCTGGGGCCTGTGCTGCACGCAGAGGATCGAAATCGTCATTCCGCGCGACCAGAGGTGTCCGCCCAAGGACAGGGAGCCGGATCTGAAAGTCGAAAAACGCGCCGACGTTCCGCGTTGCACGATGGGTGGCGACTGCGACTTCACCATCAGGGTCACCAATGTCGGCGACGGGCCGTATCACGGCAAGATCGTTATCGACGAAGTAACGCTGCTGGCCGGCTCCACTCTCGATTCAGGACCGAATGCGCCCTGGGCCTGTGCGCCGGCGGCCACCCCGATGATGTGCACCCATCCAGTGACCAAGCTCAACCCGGGTGCCTCCGTCGACCTCAAGCTCGGCTTCAAGCCGGCCGGAGGTTGGAAGGGCCGCATCTTGCGCAACTGCGCCGCCTATAATTATGGGGCCAGCGGCAAGCCGCTGTTCGGCAGCCATCAAAACGACCGCGGCTGCGCCTCGATCCCGATCTGCCGGCGCGGCGACCGTGACCGCGACTGCCGGCTGCCGGTGGAAAAGAAGCTCGATCTGATCCTGAAGAAGCGTGCCCGCACCCCGGTCTGCACGGCCGATGGCGTCTGCACCTTCGTGATCGACATCATCAACAACGGCAGCGTCCTCTATGACGGGCCGCTGACGGTCACCGACACCTATCCGGGCGGCGCGCCGGCATCGTCGAGCTTCGGCCCGACCCCGCCCTGGACATGCGGACCGAACGGCCCCGGCCAGTTCCGCTGCGACAATGCCGGCATCGTGCTCTCGCCGGGCGCCTCGACGCCGATCTTCGTCAAGGCGGTGATGCCGGCCGGCTACCGTCCGGACACCGTCGAGAACTGCGCCGAGGTGAAAGCCATCCCCGGTGAGAACGACCTCACGAACAACCGCGCCTGCGCCAAGCAACGCATCCGTGATGGCGGCAAGCCGGCCCTGCGCATCACCAAGCTGTGCAGCGGCTCGCTGGCCGGTGCTGTCGCCGTCACCTGCCGCATCACCGTCATCAGCACCGGCACCATTGCCTCCATCGGTCCGGTGCGGGTCAACGATGCCGCCACGCTGGTGGCCGGCGGAGCGCCCGTGCAGATCCAGACTGTCACCCCTGACGGCGCGGAATGGGCGTGCGGACCGGTTCCGGCCAATGCGCTGTCGTGCCAGATTCCCGGCGCCGTCATGACGCCCGGAACCGGCCGCCACTTCGATGTGACGGTTGCCGCGAATGGCGTGTTCGAGAACTGCGCACGCGGCTTCTACGGCCCGGCGCCAGGAGACGACATCGTCCATCCGATCGGCAGGGCCTGCGCCAAGGGTGGCGGCGCCTCGACCATCCGTGTCGAGAAGACCGGCGATGCCGAGTGCCGGATCGGCCGGCCCTGCTCGTTCGAGATCACCATCGCGAACGATGGCCAAAACGCCTTCTCCGGTCCGGTTCGCATCGGTGATGCGATCGGCGTCGAAGGCCTTGGCCGGCTGGAAGGCGTTGCGATCACCTTGATCGACCCGCCCTTCGGCTGCGCGCCGGAACCGGCCACCTTGCCGGCATCCTGCATCGCCAATCTGACGCTCGGCGCCGGGGAAAGCCACGTTCACCGTGTGACCGTGATCATTCCCGACGACGGCCGCCTGGCCAATCTGCAGGGCACCGTCAGCGGCCAGAACTGCGTCGGCGTGCTGTCGCCCCACACGCCAGTGCGAGGTACGGGCGAAGTGCTCTCCCGCGACCTGACCAACGTGCAGGGCGATCGCGGCAAGGCCTATGCCTGCCATCCCTTCACCATCAAGAATGAGGTGCAGAAGGAGTGCTCGGCAGATCTCGTCATGAACGACGCCGGCCGGTGCGTCTGCCCGGAAGGCACCACTTTCCGCAACGGGCAGTGCTCGTCGGGTGGCGGCACGGTCATTATACCGAAGAGGGAGCGCTGCGTGCTGCTCAAGGGCGAGATCCGGACCTCCGACGGGCGTTGTGTCTGCCCGCGCGGAACCGAGCTGGAGAACCGCAGGTGCGTGTCGACCGACCAGCCGCCGGCACGCCTGTGCAAGCTGCTGCCCGGTCAGATCCGCACCAAGAACGGCGACTGCGTCTGCCCGAGACGGACGGAACTGAGGGGCAGGGCGTGCGTGCCGATCGTCAAGAAGCCGACCGTTGAACAGTGCACCATCCGCGGCCAGGTCCACAACAAGCGCGGCGCCTGTGTCTGCCCGCGCGGGACCGAGGTGATCAGGGGCGCATGCCGCCGGGCGCAGGTGGAGTGCGCGCCTGGCTCACGGCTGATCAACGGCCGGTGCCAGCCGATCATCAAGCGGCGCTGCCCGGTCGGGACAGTCGGACAGTATCCGGACTGCACCCCGATCCGCAGGACGCCGACGCTGCAGATCAATCCGAACCTGCTGCTGAACCCGAACATCCTGCAGCAGCCTGTGCCAAGGCGCAGGCCGCGGGCTCTCCAGTAGGGGGACCGTCAGCGATCCTTCGCGCCCCCCTCTGTCCTGCCGGACATCTCCCCCACACGGGGGGAGATCGGCAGCGTCGCCTACGGCGCCTGTTTGTCAACATTGAAGGTTGGCGAAAGCGGAGATGACAGCCAATCTCCCCCCTCGTGGGGGAGATGTCCGGCAGGACAGAGGGGGGCGCTGTCCCGCCGAGGTCTCGCAAGGCCACAAAAGCCGGCTTCCCCTTTTCCAGATCATGGTCTAGCAGTCGATCCAGACGACGTGCTCGAAACCACGGGCGCGCCTGGAAAGGCCGGATCATGAGCAAAAAGACCCTGATCGCGCCATCTTTGCTGGCGTCGGATTTTTCGAAGCTCGGCGACGAGGTCGAGGCGGTAGCGGCGGCCGGCGCCGACTGG